>NZ_MECK01000101.1 GCF_014596465.1 Streptomyces sp. CBMA123
GTTGGCGGCCGCGCACCGCGACCCGGACCGGCTGCCGGTGGGCGAGCACGGTGACCGGGCCGCGGTGCGCGAGGTGTTGCACGCGCTGCCGCTGCTGTCGCGGCGCTGACCCCGGTCAGGCCCGGTCCGGCCGATCCCGCCGGACCGGGCCCGGCCGGACAGGGCCCGGCCGGACAGGGCCCTCGGCCGGACAGGGCCTAGGCGAAGACGACCGTCCGGGCGCCGTCGAGCAGCACCCGGTGCTCGCTGTGCCACTTGACCGCGCGGGCCAGCGCCTGGCACTCGACGTCCCGGCCGAGCGCGACCAGCTGGTCCGGGCTGACGTCGTGGGTGACCCGGGCCACCTCCTGCTCGATGATCGGACCCTCGTCGAGGTCGGCGGTGACGTAGTGCGCGGTGGCGCCGATCAGCTTCACGCCGCGGGCGTGCGCCTGGTGGTAGGGCTTGGCGCCCTTGAAGCTCGGCAGGAAGGAGTGGTGGATGTTGATCACGCGGCCGGACAGTTCGGTGCACAGCCGGTCGGAGAGCACCTGCATGTAGCGGGCCAGCACGACCAGTTCGACGTTCTCCTTCTCGACCAGGTCGAGCAGCTGCCGTTCGGCGTCGGCCTTGGTGTCCCTGGTGACCGGGATGTGGTGGAAGGGGACGCCGTAGCTCTCGGTGAGGTCCCGCAGGTCGGTGTGGTTGGAGACCACCGCGGCGATCTCCACCGGCAGGGCGCCGATCCGGACGCGGTAGAGCAGGTCGTTCAGGCAGTGCCCGAACTTGCTGACCATGAGGACGATCCGCATCCGCTGCTCGGTCGGGTGGATCTGCCAGTCCATCGCGAAGGAGGCGCCGATCGCGGCGAAGCTGGCCCGCAGCTTGTCGACGGTGACCGGCTCGGGAGCGGAGAAGTGCACCCGCATGAAGAACAGTCCGGTGTCCCCGTCGCCGAACTGCTGGCTGTCGATGATGTTGCAGCCGGTCATGAAGAGGTAGCTGGAGACAGCGTGGACGATGCCCTGCTTGTCGGGGCAGGACAGCGTGAGGACGTACTGGGCGCTGGCCGGCTGCTGTTCCACTGGGGGTATCCCGTCCTGAGGTCGTGCGCGCGCGGGCACCGTCGGGTGCCCGCACGGGTCGAGTGCGTGAATGGTCCAGCGTGTCACATCGTGGACGGTCGCCGCCCCGCTGCCCGTACTGCGGGACGGCGCCGACCGGCGGACTCCTCAGACCTGGGTCAGGATGCGCAGCACGTCCAGGGACTTGGGGGTCGCGTCCGGGTCGTCCCCGTCTCCCGTGGCCAGGGCGACGTGGGCCTCGCGGGCGGCCCGGACGGTCTCCGGCCAGCCGGGGTGGCCGAGGTAGGCGGAGGCCGGGGCGTCGGCGCCGACCTCGTGCAGCATCTGCACCGCGCGCAGCACCGCGACGTCGACCAGGGCGGCCTCGGCGGAGTCGCGGAAGATGGTGCCCACGTACTTCTCGGCGGACCAGCGGTCCAGCCAGGTGTCCTCGACGAGCCGGTAGACGGCGTCGGTCACGTCCCCGTAACCCTCCCGGCCGGTCAGCCAGGCCTCGTACTGGAAACCGGGGTCGGAGAGCATGTGCAGGGCCGAGCGCAGTCGGGCTCGCCAGCGCCACCAGGGCAGGTCGTTGAGCGGCATGCCGCCCATCGTGCTGGAGCGGTGGCCCGGACGAGAAGGGTTTCGGGCGGACCGGTGCGAAGAATCTGTGCTGGCGGACATGGTGAACGATCGTACGTTCCCCGTCTGTTCGTGCTCCACTCGCGATCTACACGCGTACCGACCCGGATTTCGGCGGCCGTTTGCCGACCGTTCGCATTTCGGCCCTCTCGGCTTGTGGCTCCCGGGCTTGGCTTGTCCCCCGGTGCGCCGGATGGCGCCCCAGAGAGGGAAGACCGATGACCAGCCGAAGGGACTTCTCCCGGGCCCGTCCCACGATCAGCAGGCGCCGCCCGCGGCGTCCGATCGCCGCCGCGGTCACCGCCGCGGTGCTGTTCCCCACCCTCTTCTCGGCCTCCGCGTGCGGCGGACCGGCCGATGCCTCCACCAGTGCCGACGACCTGACCGTGATGACCTGGGCCCCGTCCGGCACCGGCTCCGCGGACCGCCCCGGCATGACCGCGCTCGCCGAGTCGATCGGCCGGGACGTCAACGTCAAGGGCGGGCTGAGCGGTCGCCGGCTGCACGTGATCACGTGCAACGAGCACAACACCGCCGACGGCGCCAAGACCTGCGCCCAGCAGGCGGTGGACGCCAAGGCGGTCGCCGTGCTCGGCTCCTACAGCCAGTGGGGCGACGCCTTCATGCCGGTGCTGGAGCGCGCCGGCATCCCGCTGATCGGCGGGTACGGGCTGTCCCAGCCGGAGTTCTCCAGCCCGCTGTCCTACCCGGTGGACGGCGGCATGCCCGCGCTGATCGCCGGCAGCGGCCGCCAGCTGGTCGACGCCGGATGCAAGGCCGTCTCGCTGATCCGCCCGGACACCCCGGCCGGCGACAACCTGCTCGGCTACCTGGGCAACGCGCTCAAGCCGGCCGGGATCAGGCTGCTGGACGTCAAGGCGCCCGAGCAGTCGTCCGACTACAGCCAGGTGGTCCGCAAGGCGATCGGCAAGGACGAGCCGGGCAACTGCATCACCAGCGCCCTGGCCGCCGAGCCGACGAGCAACCTGCTGGACGCCTACCGGCGGCAGAACGTGCGGAACACCCGGGTCGCCTCGGTGATCGGCAGCGTCCAGCAGTCGGTGGTGGACTCCACCGGCGGCGACTCCGGCCCGCTGGCCGGCGCGTTCGTCACCAGCTGGTACCCGCCGGAGTCGGCCAAGACCTGGGACGGCCTGCGCGCGGTGGTGCGCTCCCAGGCCACCGACGGGCACAGCATCGACGTCTCCGACCCGGGCGTGGAGACCACCTGGGTCGCCTACGAGGTGTTCCGGGTGGTGACGGAGAAGCTGTCGGCGGCCGGCCAGCAGGTCTCCGCGAAGACCATCGCCGCCCTGCTGGACAGCGGCGAGGGCATCGACGTCGGCCTCACCCCGCCGCTGAACTGGGGCACCACCAACATGCTGCCCAGTACCGAGTCCCCGCGGCTGGTGAACACCTGGGTCACCTACCAGGTGGTCAAGGGCGGCCGGATGACCCTGCAGCAGCCGGGCTTCGTGGACGTCCGCTGGGTGCTCACCGGGGCCCGCTCTCCGAGCTGACCCGGCCACGGGCACGGCACGGGCACGGGCACGGGGTACGGCACGGGGTACGGGTACGGCACAGCACGGGACAGCACGAAGGGCGGGCCCGGTGCGGGCCCGCCCGTCCGTAGCGCTACAGGTCGCCGTCGCCGCGGCTGGGCAGCCCGGTCTGGGTGGCGATCGCGTTCCACAGGGTCGAGGCCTGCTTCTTGGCGGTGGTCGCCGTGCCGCTGGCCTGCACCGCGTTCTTGTAGTGCTGGTTGCCGGTGTCCGGCTTCTTCGGGTCGCAGGAGGACTGGGCGTCGGTCGCCCAGGCCGCGTACTCGTCGTCGGCCTGGGCCGAGGCCGTCCAGGCGGCGTTGAGCTGCTCGACCAGCTGCTGGCCGCCGGGCAGCTTGTCGGTCTTCAGCTGGCCGAGCTTGGTCTGCAGCTCGCGCCGCTTGCCGGCCGCGGCGGACAGCGCCTGCTGCGAGTCGGGGAGCTTGTCGCACTTCTGCACCGCGGCGACCGCGGAGACCACCGCGCTGCGGCTGTCGCTCGCGGTGCCCAGCAGGTCGGACAGCGGCTGGGCCTGCGCCTTGACCTCCGGGTCGGCCGCCGCGCCGGAGCCGCTCGCGCTCGCCCCGCCGGGGGTGCTGCTGCCGGTGGCGGCGACCGGAGCGGTCTTCTGGTCGGACTTGGTGGTGCTGTCGTCGCCGTTCACCAGCACGGCGACCAGCACGCCGGCCGCCGCGAAGCCGGCCACCACGCCGCCGATGACCAGCTTGTTGGACGGGCGGCCGCCGCGGCCCGAGCGGCCGCCCTGGGTGGCGTCCGGGCCCGGCCCGTAACCGTCCTGCTGCCCGTAGCCGTCCTGCTGCCCGTAGCCGTCCTGGGCGTAGCCGCCCTGCTGGGGGTAGCCCTGCGCCGGGTAGCCCGGCTGCTGCTGCGGCGGCTGCCCGGCCTGCGGATAGCCCTGGTGCCCCTGGTAGCCGGGCCCGGCCTGCGTCGGGACGCCGTAACCGGGCTGGGGCGCGGGGTAGCCGCCCTGCGGGTCGCCGGCCGGGTACGGCGGCAGGTGCTGGGTCTCCGGGGCCTGCTCGGCCTGCGGCGGGACGCCGTAACCGGGCTGCGGCGCGGCGCCCCACGGCGGCTGCTGGGCGGGCAGGGCCTGGGTCGGCAGCGCGTGCGCGCCCTCGCCCAGGTACTCGGGCTGCCCGGACGGCTGGCCCACCGGCGGCACGGCCGTGGGGCCCTGCGGCTGGCCCGGCTGGCCCTGGGGCTGGCCGGGCTCGGGGCGGAACAGGTCGTCCAGGTTGAAGTCACCCGAGTTGGGGTACGAGCGGCGCTGACTCAACGCGATTCCTCACCTGTGCAGGACCGCGCACTGGCGGCGGACCACATCTCGTCGGTTCTTGGGAGCATCACAGTTCCTTGGACGTCGCGCCCACGCTACCGGTTCGCCTCACCGGGTGACCACGTGGGCGGGACGATCCCACACGCTCCCTGCACAGACGATCCTCAGGCCGCCTCCGCGTCCGCTCTGGCGTGGAACTCGCGCACCACCCGCTGTTCCCGGTAGGGCTCCAGGCGGCGCCGGAACTCGTCCAGGTACTCCACGCCCCGGTTGGAGCGCAGCCCGCTCAGCAGCCGCACCGCCTGGGTGCCCGTCTCGCAGGCGCGTTCCAGGTCGCGCTGCTGGAGTTGGGCGGTGGCGAGCAGCACCAGGTCCACCGCGCGGCGGCGGACCCGGGTCGGCGGGTGGAGGTCGAGCGCCCGGCGGGCGTAGTGCTCGGCCGGCCCGGCCTGTTCCAGGTCCCGGTGGCAGTGGGCGAGTTCGTCGGCGAGGTAGGCGTCGTCGAAGTGGACGATCCAGTCCGGGTCGTCCTCCGGGCGGCGCTTCTCCATCATCTCCAGCGCCTTGGCCGACACCGCCTCGCAGGAGCGGGCGTCGCCGAGCAGGGCGTGGCCGCGGGCCTCGGCGGCGTAGAACATCGCCATCGCCGTCGGGGTGGCCACCGTCCGGGCGCCCTCCTGGGCGGCGCGGGCGAGTTGGGCGATCTCCCGCGGGTTGCCGAGGGTGGCCGCCAGGTGGCTCATCGAGGCGGCCAGCACGTAGCCGCCGTAGCCGCGGTCGTCGGCGGCCTGGGCGAGCCGCAGCGCCTGGATGTAGTAGCGCTGGGCGAGCCCGGGCTGCCCGGTGTCCACCGCCATGTAGCCGGCCAGTTCGGTCAACCGGGCTACGGCGGCGAAGAGTTGGCGGCCGGTCTCCTCCCGGTAGGCGCCGCCGAGCAGGCCGGAGACCACCGAGTTGAGGTAGTGCACCACGACCGGGCGCACATGACCGCTGCCGAAGCGGTGGTCCAGGTCGACCAGCATCGCGGTGGTCGCCTTGATCGCGGCCACGTCCGTCGGGCCGACCCGGGGGCCGCCGGCGCGGGCCACCACCGGGTCGGGCGGGGTGATCAGCCAGTCCCGGCTGGGCTCCACCAGCGCGGAGGCGGCGACCGTCGCGCCGGTCAGGAAGTCCCGCCGGCCGACGTCGCTGCGCCACAGCTCGCAGACCTGCTCCAGGGCGGCGCCCAGGGTCGGCGCGAACTGCAGCCCGATGCCGGAGCTGAGGTTCTTGCCGTCGGCCATGCCGATCTCCTCGACCGACACGCTGCGGCCGAGCTTGCGCCCGAGGGCCTCGGCGATCACGGCCGGCGCCTGACCGCGCGGCTGCTGCCCGCGCAGCCAGCGGGCGACGGAGGTCTTGTCGTAGCGCAGGTCCAGTCCGTGCTCCGCGCCGCACAGGTTGACCCTGCGGGCCAGACCGGCGTTGGAGCAGCTGGCCTCCTGGATCAGTTGCTGCAGGCGCTCGTTGGGCTGTCGTGCGACGAGTGGTCTCGCGGCCATTGGGCTTCGCCTCCCCACACCCTCCGGTCCCGGCCGGCGGGCGACGATGTGCTGATCTGTTGCCGACTGTCCGACCGTCCAAGGAATCTGACACCAGGTTAGCGATCAGCAACGCCAGCGGGATACCCACGGTGACGAACCGCACCCCCCGCGCGCCCTGGGGAATGCTTCTGTGCGCCCCCGCTGCGCCTGCCTCCGCCCGCCCCAACTCGCTTGAGTCACCGGTTCGGGTGACATTGCCGGGATGCGGCCGACCGGGGCCCGCCGGGCCGTAACCAGCCTCACACACGGTAGTTGAGCAGCCCGTGGAAGACATCCCCGACGCCCCCGGCCAGGACAAGAACGCCGGCCTGCCCCCGCTGCTGATCGAAGCCGTCGGCTACGCCGAGAACCGCCACTGGGAGGTGGCCCCGGGCGCCTGGCTGATCGACGGCGACGGGCCCGCCCGCTGCTCCTGCGGCGACCAGCGCTGCACCCAGCCGGGCGCCCACCCGCTGGACGCGGACTGGGCCCGCAAGGCGAGCGCCGGGCCGGGCGCGGTGCGGCGCTGGTGGACGGAGCGGCCCAAGGCCTCGATCCTGCTGCCCACCGGCCGGTCCTTCGACGTCCTGGACGTGCCGGAGACGGCCGGGTGCCTGGCGCTGGCCCGGATGGAGCGGATGGACCTCCAGCTCGGCCCGGTCGTGGTGCTGCCCACCTCGCCGGGGAGGGTGGGGCGGCGGCTGCACTTCCTGGTGCTGCCCGGGGTCGCGGCCAAGCTGCCGGAGATGCTCCGCAAGCTCGGCTGGCCGCTCGGGCGGCTGGACCTGGTCGCCCGCGGCGAGGGGGACTGGACGGTCGCCCCGCCGTCCCGGATCGGCTCCACCGGCTACGCCCAGTGGGCCCGCTCCCCCTCCGAGTCCAACCGCTGGCTGCCGGACGCCGCCGAGCTGATCAGCCCGCTCGCGTACGCCTGCGGCCGCGAGGCGCCCGCGCAGCCCGTCCCGGCCGCCCAGCCGGCGGGCGTCTGACCGGACCACGCCCCGCCGCGGGCCGAAGCCTGCCGCCCTGCGCCGATCGGGTGAGGGCGAGCACCGCGCGACACAACGCGCGTGAGTGACGGGCCTTGTCTCCCACCGGGGACGGGGCCCGTCATACGCATGTGCGGATAAGGCTTCGGTCTACCCGCTGGTCACCCGGGAAAGCCGCTCGTACGAGTGACAGCGCTCAAGGATTGCCATGATCGGCCGAGGGGAGGAATGGCGGTGTGGGGGTCGCCGGAAGGGTCGCTCGGACGGGGAAGCCGGGCGAGGCGGTGGAGGGGAGCGGGAGGGAGCGGGAGGGGCAGGAGGGGACCGGGAGGGAGCCGGGGAGGACGGGAAGGGCCCGCTGCACGGGGAGCAGCGGGCCCTGATCGTTCCTACGGAGCGGGCGGCCCCGGCCTGGCGGGCTCAAGCCGCGGGCTCGGGCGGCGGGCTCAGGCCTGGGCGACGAAGACGTGCTGGGCGATGTCCTTGCCCAGCTCCGCCGCGTTCTCCCCGGTGCCGACCAGCACGCCGCCGACGCCGGCGCCGATGCTCACCTTGACCGTCGAGCCCGGCCGGACGCCGGCCCGGCGCAGGGTGCTCATCAGCTCGCTGTCGGTCTGGATCGGCTCGCCGATCCGGCGGACCACCACGTCCGCCCCGGCCTCGCCCGGCTTGACGGAGTCCAGCGGGACGAGCGCGGCGTCGAAGCCCTCGCCCTCCGCCTTGGTGTCGCCCAGCTCGTCCAGGCCCGGGATCGGGTTGCCGTACGGGGACTGGGTCGGGTGGCCGAGCATGGCGAGCACCTTGCGCTCGACCGTCTCGCTCATCACGTGCTCCCAGCGGCAGGCCTCCTCGTGCACCTGCTCCCACTCCAGGCCGATCACGTCGACCAGCAGGCACTCGGCGATGCGGTGCTTGCGCATGACGCGCACCGCGAGCCGTCGGCCCTCCTCGGTGAGTTCGAGGTGGCGGTCCCCGGCGACCTGGAGCAGCCCGTCGCGCTCCATCCGGCCGACCGTCTGGCTGACCGTCGGGCCGCTCTGCTCCAGCCGCTCCGCGATCCGGGCACGCATCGGGACGATGCCCTCTTCCTCCAGCTCCAGGATGGTGCGAAGGTACATCTCAGTGGTGTCGATCAGCCCAGACATCGCCGCTGGCTCCGTTCTTCGGTGTCCTCACCGCCAATTCTGACGTACCGCACTGACAACCGGGCCCGCCCGGGGGTTTCCGGGACCGGTTTTCGTTCCTGTTGACAGCGGTACCGCCGGGGCGCGACCGTGCTCGCCGTAGCTTTCTCCACTGGCGGTCCGGGCCTCCCCGGCCGCCCCACCCGGCCGGCGCCCCCACCGGCAGAGAGCGAAGGCAACCGATGAACGACCTGGTCGGCAGGTACTTCGACGCCGCGATCGCCCACCTGAACCGGGTCCGCGAGGAGGAGTCCGACTCCATCGAGGCCGCGGCGGCCCTGCTGGCCGAGGCGATCTCGCAGGGGCGGCGGGTGTTCGCCTTCGGCGCCGGGCACTCCTCGCTGCCGGCCCAGGACGTGGTCTACCGGGCCGGCGGGCTGGTCCCGATGAACCTGCTGAACGTGCCCGGGATGGCCGGGGTGACGATGATGCCCGCGCCGCTGGCCAGCGCGCTGGAGCGGGTCTCCGGGCTCGCCACCTCGACCCTGGACCTGACCCCGGCGACCAGCGGGGACCTGCTCTTCCTGATCTCGCTGTCCGGCCGCCAGGTGATGCCGGTCGAGCTGGCCCGGTACGCCCGGGGCCGCGGCCTGAAGGTGATCGGGGTGACCTCGCTGGCCTACCCCGGGGAGGTGCCCTCGGCGCACCCCTCCGGCAGCTATCTGAAGGACCACTGCGACGTGGTGCTGGACAGCAAGGTCGCGGTCGGCGACGGCGAGCTGACCCACCCGGGCGCCGAGACCTCCTTCGGCCCGGTCTCCACCATCGTCACCAGCGCGCTGATGCAGGCCGTGGTCGCCTCGGCGGTCGGCCGGCTGGCCGACCGGGCAGCCGCCGGGGACGCCCCCGCGCCGCCGCTGTTCCGCTCCGGCAACGTCCCGGGGGGCACCGAGTGGAACGCCAAGCAGATGGCGGAGAACGCCGAGCGCATCCTCTACACCTACTGACCGGGCCCCACCCGCCGACCCGTCGGGCGGCGCGAACACCGGCACGCCCGCTGACGGCGAGTGCCGGTACGACTACGGGGCGTACCGGACAACCACCGGACCATCCCGGCCATTGCGGGCCGCCCCGGCCACCGCCAGGCGTACCGGGAAGCCGCCGGGGGCAGGAGAGCCGAGGGACCTGAGCGACGGGTGGGGGCCGAGCATGGTGTCTGGTGCGGGACGGACCGGGTGGGTGCGGGAACGGGAGCTGCTGCCCGAGTTCTTCTGGGCCGCCGACGCGGCCTCGCTGCGCGGCCAGCGGCGTTCGGTGCTGCTCTCCGCCTGGGAGCTGGTCCTGCTGCTGGTCGCCGCCGCCACCGGATCGGCCGACGGCGAGCCGTGGGCCTGGTCGGCCGCCGCGGCCTACCTGGGCGCGATGGCGCTGGCGGTGGTGATCAGCCGGCAGAACCCGCAGGGCCTGTGGTACGAGGGCCGGGCGGCCGCCGAGTCGGTGAAGACGCTGGCCTGGAAGTTCGCCGTCCGGGCCGACGCCTACCAGCCGCCGCCGCACAGCCTGCCGGACGCCGAGGGGCTGTACCGCTTCCAGCTCGACCGGGTGCTGGGCGCCTTCCGGAACACCCCGGTGGCCGTGCCCGTGGACGGGGTCGAGGTCACCGAGGCGATGCGCGACCTTCGCGCACAGCCGCTGGCGGTGCGCCGCGAGGTGTACCTGAACGAGCGGATCCGGGTGCAGCACGACTGGTACCGCCGCAAGGCCCGCTACTGCGCCCGCGCCGGGTACTGGACCGGCGTGCTGGGCGTGCTGCTGCCGGCGCTGGGCCTGGCGCTGGCCGTGCTGCGGGCGCTCGGCGCGTTCACCTACGACGCGCTGGGCACCGTCTCGGCGGTGGCCGCCTCGGTCACCGCCTGGGCCCAGTTGCGCCAGTACCGCCCGCTGGCCGCCGCGTACGGGCTCGCGGCCGAGGAGTTGGAGCTGATCCACCTCCAACTCGCCCGGCTGGACCTGGAGTCGATGGACGCCGAGGAGCTCTGGGCCCGGCTGGCCCGGGACGCCGAGGACGCGGTGTCCCGCGAGCACACCACCTGGCAGGCCCGCCGGGAGGTGCGCACCACCACCGACCGGGAGCACTGAGGAGGAACGCGTGGCGTTACGGATGGTCAAAACGGCGGACGGTCGCGCCCTCGCCGTCGAGTCCCTCGGCGACCCGCGCGGCCGTCCGGTGTTCCTGCTGCACGGCATGCCGGGCAGTCGGGTCGGACCGCACCCGCGCAGCACCGTGCTGTACCGGCTGGGGGTGCGGCTGATCTCCTACGACCGGCCCGGCTACGGCGACTCGACCCGGCTGTTCGGCCGCCGGGTGTCCCACGCGGCGGCCGATGTGCGCACCATCGCGGACGAGTTGGGGCTGGACCGGTTCGCGGTGCTGGGCCGTTCCGGCGGCGGCCCGCACGCGCTGGCCTGCGCGGCGATGCTGCCGGGGCGGGTCAGCCGGGTGGCGGTGCTGGTGGGGCTGGCGCCGCGCGACGCGACCGGCCTGGACTGGTACGCGGGGATGACCCCGTCCAACGTCCGCGCCTACCGGGAGGCGGAGCGCGGGCACGGCCGGATCGCGGACGCGATGGAGTTCCGCTCCCGGCAGATCAAGGACGACCCGGTCCGGCTGCTGAACGGGCTGCGCACCGAACTCTCCCCCGCCGACCGGGAGGTGGTGGCGGACAGCGGGCTGCGCCGGATGCTGCAGAGCAACTACCGGGAGGCGTTCCGGCACGGCGCGGACGGCTGGATCGACGACGTGCTGGCCTTCACCGCGGACTGGGGCTTCGAGGTCGGGTCGGTCGGGGTGCCGACCTGGCTGTGGCACGGCGCGGACGACCAGTTCTCGCCGGTCGACCACTCCCGCTGGCTGGCCGACCACATCCCGGGCGCCGAGCTCTTCCTGGAGCCCGGCGCGGCGCACTTCGGGGCGTTCCGGGTGATGACCACGGCCCTGGCCTGGGCGGCGGGTTAGGGTCCGTCCTCGAACTCCCGCCTGCGGGGCGACGGGAGCTCGGGGACGGACCCTAGCCCCGGACGGGGGTGAGGGGCTCGGCGCCGTCCAGCACGGCGAGGATGTTGTCCACCGCGAGGTCGCCCATCGCCTGCCGGGTGCGCACGGTGGCGCTGCCCAGGTGCGGGACGAGCACCGCGCGTTCCTGGGCGAGCAGCGCGGACGGGACGTCGGGCTCGTGCTCGAAGTTGTCCACGGCGGCGGCGAACAGCGCGCCGGACTCCAGGGCGGCGGCCAGCGCCTCCTCGTCGACCACGCCGGCCGTCATGCTGATCACCACCGCCCCGGGCGGCAGCATGGCGAGCCGGCGGGCGTCCAGCAGGTGCCGGGTCTCCTCGGTGCAGGGGCAGGTGACGACCAGCACGGTGGAGGTGGCGAGCAGTTCCTCCAGCGGCTTCCACTCGGCGCCGCCGGCCTGCTCGGGCGGCAGTGCGCGGCGGTTGTGGTAGCCGACCGGCATGTCGAAGGCGGCGGCCCGGCGGGCGACCGCCTGCCCGATCCGGCCCATGCCGAGCACGCCGAGCGGGGTGCCGGCCAGTTCCAGGCCGAGCAGGAAGTTCGGGCCCCAGGCCCAGGGCGTGCCGGAGCGCAGCAGGCGTTCGCCCTCGCCGAGCCGGCGGGTGGCGGCCAGCAGCAGGGCCCAGGCGGCCTCGGCGGTGGCGTTGGTGAGCACCCCGGGGGTGTTGGTGACGACCACGCCGCGTTCGGCGCAGGCCGCGAGGTCGACGTTGTGGTAGCCGACGGCGTGGTTGGCGACGATCTCCAGCTGCGGGCCGGCGGCGTCCAGGAACTCGGCGTCCACCCGGTTGTTGAGGGTGGTGAGCACGGCTCGGCGGCCGCGGACGGCGGCGAGCAGTTCGGCTCGTTCCAGCTCACGGTCGTTCTCGCCGCAGGTGGCGGCGTACCGGCCGGTGAGCCGTTCGAGGACGTCGGGCGCGGGGTGCCGGGTGACCAGGACCGGGGGCGGGGTGGTCGGGTCCGTGGGCCGCTCGCTGCTGTCGCTCATGGCTCGGCAGCGTACCCCGCCCCCGCCCGGTCACACCGGCTGCGGCTCCAGGTCGCGGTTGATCCGCTTCCAGCCGCGCGCGGAGACCGTGTTGGGGTGTTCCTCGCCGACCTGCCGGATCAGCTCGGAGATCGCCCGGGCGCGCAGTTCGGCGGCCTGGGTGTGCCGGCCGGCCGCGCGAAGGGTGATCGCCAGGTTGGCCTCGCAGGCGACCGCGTCCGGGTGCTGCGGGGAGTAGCGCCCGCACAGGCCCGCGTAGGCGGACCGGCCGAGGTGCTCGGCGAGGTCGTTCTGCCCGTCGTCGCCGTAGGCGTTGGCCAGGTTGATCACCGCGTTGAGGGTGTACGGGTGTTCCGCCCCGACGGAGCGGGTGAGGCCGTCGACGGTGAGCCGGCCGCGTTCGATGGCGCCCTGGACGTCGCCGCTGCCGCGCAGGTAGATCCCGAGGTTGTTGGCGCAGGCCAGGGTGAAGGGGTGCTCGTCGCCGAACAGCCGCCGGTGGCCCTCGAAGACGGTGGCGCAGAGGTCGCGGGCGGCTTCCTTGTCGCCGGAGGCGCTGTGGTCGGCGGCCAGGTTGAGTGCGCAGGCGAGCGCGTCGGGGGCGTCGGCGCCGTAGCGCTCCAGGTAGCGCTCGTAGGTCTCCTTGGTGATCCGGCGGGCCTCGGCGAGCTGGCCGATCCGGCGCAGTGAGACGGCCAGCGACTTGGCGTTGCGCAGGTTCTCGGGCAGGTCGGGGTCGAGCACGTCGCCGAGGTCGGAGGTGACCTCCTGGAGGAGGTCCACCGAGCCGCGGTAGTCGCCGAGTTCGCGCAGGTCGCGGGCCAGGTTGGACTTGGTGGACAGGGTGTAGGGGTGCTTGGGGCCGAGGACGGCGGTGCGCCGGTCGAGGGTCTCCTGGTCGAGTTCGCGGGCGGCCTCGCTGTTGCCGACCAGCCGGTAGTCGATGGCCAGGTTGTTGGCCATCGAGAGGGTGCGCGGGTTGTCGTCGCCGAAGAGTTCGCGGAACTGCTCCAGGATCTCCTGGTCGAGGTCGAGTGCGGCCTGGAAGCGGCCGAGCGCCCGCCGGTCGGCGCCGAGCGAGCCGGCCGTCATCAGGGTGTACGGGTGGTGTTCGCCGAGCAGCACCCGCTGGCGCTCCAGGGTGGCCTCGTCGAGGGCGAGCGCCTCGGCGTAGTTGCCCTGGGAGCGCAGCACGTTGGCGAGTTGGAAGCGCAGCAGCAGGGTCTGCCGGTCGTCGTCGCCGAGCTTGCCGGTCCATTCGGCGTCGAGGGCGTGGCCGAGGTCGCGGGCGCGGTCGAGTTCGCCGCGCTTCCACAGGTAGCGGACCCGGTCGATGAGCAGTTGGCGGGTGTCGGCCTCGTCGCAGTTGTGCGCCTTGGAGGGCGACAGGTGGGGCCAGATCTCGTCGAAGGCGGGCCAGTTGGCGGGGTCGTCGGTGTCGCCGAGGACGGGCCGGGCGCCGGTGAGGATGCGGTGCACCTCGTGGACGGCGATCTCCTGTTCGTCGTCGGTCATCCCGGCGCGGATCACCGCCTGGACGAGGCGGTGCACCTGGAAGCTGTTGCTGCCGGCGTCGACCTTGGCGAGGGCGTACCGGCCGATCGCCTGGATGACCTTGCCCAGCATGAACTTGTCGCTGAGGTCGGCGTCGTAGCGCACCAGCGCGCGGATCATCTGGTCGCTGTAGAAGAGGTTCATCGAGATCGGCTCGGGTGCGAAGAAGGCGCACAGTTGCAGCAGTCGCACGGCCGCCGGGGACTGCTGGCGCAGCCGTCCGATCGAGACGTTCCAGGTCGCGGCGACGGGGGTGGGGTAGTCGGTGGGGTGGTCGACGGCGAGGGCGCGGGCGGCCTCGGCGTGCAGCTGGGCGACGTAGGTGTCGACCGGGGTGCCGGTGGTGTCCAGCCAGGCGGCGGCCACCTCGACGGCGAGCGGGAGGTCGCCGACGGCCTCGGCGACCCGGTCGGCGTCCGGGCGGGAGAGGCTGCGGGCGCGCCGGCACAGGTGCTCGACGCTCTCGCCGCGGGTGAAGACGTCGACCTCCAGCGCTTCGGCGTGCCCGGTCCAGGCCTGGTTGCGGGAGGTGACCAGGATGTGGCCGGAGCCGCCGGGGAAGAACCGGCGGATCTCGGAGGGCTCGTCGGCGTTGTCGAAGATCAGCAGCCAGCGCGAGGTGGGCACGCCGCGGCGCAGCGCCTCGCGGGCGGCCTCGGCGGCCTCGGTGACGGAGTCGCCGACCCGCAGGCCGAGCCGGCGGGCGAGTTCGGCGAGGGCCGGGGCGACCAGTTCGGTCTGCTCGGCGTCGATCCACCAGACCAGGTCGTAGTCGGACATGAAGCGGTGGGCGTACTCCAGCGCCACCTGGGTCTTGCCGACGCCGCCGAGCCCGTACAGGGTCTGCGGGGTGGGCAGGACGGCCGCCATGCCGCCGCGCAGCTGGTTGCGCAGTTGTTCCAGGACGGCGGCGCGGCCGGTGAAGGAGGGGTTGCGCGGCGGGACGTCCCAGACCGAGGGCTTGCTGCCGGGGAAGCGCGGGCCGCCGCTGGGGGCGTCGTCGAGCACCGCGTCGCCGCGGCCGAGGGCGCGCAGCAGGCTCTGGATGGACTGGGTCTCGTCGCGGCCGACCAGGTCGACGGGGTTGCGGTTGCTGAACGGCGCGGTGAGCCGGACGTCGCCGACGCGTACCGGCAGCAGCTGGCGCCGGGTGCCGGAGGGGTCGGAGTTGACCACGGACTCCCACAGCGCCCGGGCCTGCGGGGAGCGCTGGTAGGCGGGCGAGAGCACGGCGACCGTGCGGTAGGCGGAGTCGATGCCGCGCTCGGTCTCCTCGCGCGGGTCGGTGCCGGCGCTGAGGTCGCGCGGGAGCACCCGGAAGCCGGCCCTGGTCAGGACGGACTCGATCCAGTCCGCCCACATCCGGTCCTCGGGCACGTAGGACAGGTAGAGGTCGGCGGGGACGGACGGGCGGCGGCGGGTGAAGGCGTCGACGTAGCGCAGCCGCACCTCCTCCTCCACGGCCGGCAGCCCGGTGACCCGGCCCTCGGTGATCATCGAGGTGAGCCGTTCGCAGGCGGCCAGCATCGAGGTGGGACTGCCGGTCTGGTCGCCGAAGGTGGCGAGGATCTCCTCGTAGGCGTAGAACGGCCGGTACGGGATCTCCACCGCGCCCCAGTACCCGGCGAGTTCCTCGCTGCTCAGGCCTGCGGGCAGGCCGTCGAAGCGGACCCGGGCGAGGGCGCGGCCGGCGTCCGCCTTCTCCTTCTCGCCCTCGTCGATGCGCATCGGGACGGGCAGGATGCGGATACCGCGGTCGCGGTAGCGGTCGTGGATGTGCTGGGCGATCCGGGAGGCGCCGTCGATGGACTGGTCGCTGAGGGTGAAGCAGACCACCAGGTCGTCGGGCATCTGGACGGTGCAGATCTCGGCGATGTCGGACAGGCCGGTGCGGGAGTCGATCAGCACGTAGTCGTAGCGCTTGGCCATGTCGGCCTTGAGCGCGTCGAAGAACTGCCCGCCGTCGAAGCGGTCGTAGAAGATGTCCCAGTCGAGGTGGGTGACGGCCTCGGAGTAGTCGCGGTTGAACTGGCCCGCGGAGAGGAAGTCCAGACTGCCGCCGGCCGGGAAGTACGGCCAGGAGAGCGAGAGCGCGTGCGGGTGCACCCGGGCGAAGTCCAGGTGCCAGCCCTCGGCGTGCTCGACCGGGCGCAGTGCCTCCTCGCGGTACTCGGCGATGAGGTCCATCATCCCGGTGGTGCCGGCCAGCGAGGCCGGGTCCAGGAAGGGGTGGAAGAACTTGGCGAGGCCGGGGGCCTCCAGGTCCCAGTCGACGGTGAGCACCCGGAAGCCGTTGGCGGCCAGGATCCAGGCGGTGTTGGCGAGGGCCATGGTGCGGCCGGTGCCGCCCTTGTAGGAGTAGAAGGTGATGATCCGGCCGTTGCGGTCCTGTTCCGCGGCCAGCCGGGCGGCCTCGCGGGCGGCGGCCAGTTCGGCGGCGCCAAGGCGGAAGTTCCTGGTGGTGTTGTCGCTCATCGGTTCGGTCCTCCCAAGGGCGCCATCCCAGCATCGGGGTCATCGCCGTCGTGACGGTCGTAGCGGTGGTCGCGATCGTTCTCACGGGCGGTGCGGTCGTTGCGTTCGTTCTCCTGGGCGGTGCGGCCGAGGGGCCTGGCCCGGTCGAGGGGACTGTCGCGGTCGTCCCGGTCGGGGTCGTGGTCGGGGTCGAAGGGGTCCGGTCCGTAGGGTTCCGTCCGGTGCCCGCCGAAGCCGTCCGGTCCGTATGCCCCCGGGGCGCGGCGGAAGGCCTCGCGCAGGCTCGGCCGGGGCGCCGGCGGCTCCTCCGGTTCGGCTCTGGTCCGGCTCTCGAAGGCGTACTTGGCCTTCATCGCGGCGCGGGGCAGGGCGTCGTCGAAGTCCTCCAGGCTGTTCAGCCCGGTGGGGCCGGTGACGCCGAGGAAGCTGGGGCGGCCCGCGCGGCGGGTCTTGCGCAGGGTCTGGTCGGACAGCCCGCTGAACTCGCCGTCCCGTTCGAGGCATTCGCGGTCGTCGGTGTTCCACGGCTCCAGCACGCTGACCCAGGTGGCGTCGGAGCGGTCGAAGCGGCGGACGAGTTCGCGGCGGCGCGGGTCGCGCAGTGCCCAGCGGTCGAGCAGCAGCAGGCCGGGGGCCTCGGCGTTGCCCTCGATGATGGAGTCGACCTCGTCGTCGAACTCGTGCACGGTCGGCTGGAATCCCAGCTGCCGGGCCAGGCGCACCGCGTGCTGGGCGATGGGGGATCCGGCCGGGCGGTAGGGGTGCCAGTCGGCGCGCCGGGCGCCGTAGAAGTCGGGGTTGCGGTCCTGGGGCAACTCGCCCTGGTGGTAGGTGAGTACGGAGATCCGCAGCTGTTTGGTCGGGGCGGACACGTTGAAGGCGCTGGGCAGGCCGTTGAATTCCAGCCGCCGCCCGACCGGGATCACCGTCTCCTCCGCCACCTGCACGATCCGCGCCGCGAGCCGGTGCACGGCCAGTTCGTAGGCGGCCCGGAAGTAGCTGAGCTTCATCAGCGCGTACAGGCCCTCGGTGGCGTAGTCGGGCCCGAACCCCGCGTGGTTGAACTGCAGTTCGCTGGCCACCTGGGGCAGCCGGTAGCGGCTCATCGGGGCCCACAGCACCGGCACGATGCCGCTGGTGCGCTCCACCTCCATGGTCGCCGGGTAGACCGGCCGCCGGGTGAAGGCGTGCCACTCCTGGCCGCACGGCACGCTGTTGAAGTACCGGGGTGAGTACAGCGGCACGAAGACCCGGCAGGTCGCCAGCTCCTCGGACAGCCGCTCCGCCCACAACTCGCCCTGGTGCATGGACTCGTCCATGAACCCGACGGGCACCCCGGCCGGGACGGTGGTGAGTTGGAGCACCGCCTCGCAGAGGTCGCGGTACAGCTGGCGCACCCAGTGGTTCGGGTCGCCGGCGCCACGCGCACCGGACTTCGGCGTGTGCGCGTAGGAGAGGAAGAAGTACGGCCTGGCCTCGTCCTCGTCCCAGCCCCGGTCAGTCACACGTGCCTCCCCCGGGCCCGTCGGCAACCTGGCTCCCGCAGCCCCCGTGCGGCGGGGTCTCAGTGTAGGAACGACTGACACCCCAATGGAATAGCACAACGGCTCGCACGAATTGACATGACCGAAACGATGCCGCTGTCCTGTTTCGGTGAGCAGTACCCTCGTTGCGGCCACCGTGAACGATCAGGAGGGGTACGCATGGACCAGCTCAACTGGCAGAGGTCGAGTTTCGGCACCGACCAGGCGAACTACCTGGAGATCGCCTCCGCGGGCGATCTCGTCTACATCCGCGAGTCCGACAACCCCGACTTGGTCGTGACCACCACCCGGAAGAAGCTCAACGCCTGGATCCTGGGCGCCAAGGACGGCGAGTTCGACCACTTCGTCGGGCTCTGAGCGGCCCTCACGGCCGGTAGCGCGCGGCCAGCGTCCGGACCGTCCCGGCGATCCGCTCGCGGAGTTCGGCCGGTTCGAGCACCTCGATGTCGGCGCCGAGGCGCAGGAACTCGCCGTGGGCGTGGTCGATCGACTCGATCGGCACCCGGACGTCCGTCCAACCGCTCTCGGCCGCCGGCACGCCGAGGCGGCGGGCGCCCTCCGGGGTGAGCCGCACCAGCGCCTCCCCGGTGTGCAGCCGGGCGTGGAAGTCCGCCAGGTAGGCCTGCCAGTACGCGGCCAGGACGAAGCCGTCCGGCAGCGCGAAGTCCTCGTCCAGGGTGCGGAGTGCGAGCACCTGGTCGACCCGGTAGGTGCGCGTCCCGGACGGCCCGCCGGCCACCAGGTACCAGCGGCCCGCCTTGAGCACCAGCCCGTACGGCTCCACCCGGCGCTCGATCTCCTCCGGCGCCCGCCAGCGCCGGTACCGCAGCAGCACCGTCCGGCGCGCCCACACCGCCGAGGCGACGGCCGCCAGGTGCGGGGTCTCGTCGGCGCGGCCGTACCAGCCGGGGGCGTCCAGCAGGAAGCGTTCCTGGATCCGCCCGGCGTGCTCGCGCAGTTCGGCGGGGAGCGCGGCCCGCAGCTTGAGCTGGGCGGCGGCGAGCGCCTCGCCGAGGCCGAGGTCGGCGGCGGTGCCGGGGAGCGCGGCGAGGAAGGCGGCCTGCGCCTCGTCGGCCGTCAGTCCGGTGAGGCGGGTGCGGTAGCCGCCGACCAGCCGGTAGCCGCCCGCGTGCCCGGCCTCGCCGTACAGCGGGATCCCGGCGGCGGCGAGCGCCTCGGCGTCCCGGTAGACGGTGCGGACGGAGACCTCCAGCTCCTCGGCCAGCTGCTGGGCGGTCATCCGGCCCCGGTTCTGCAGCAGGAGGAGCAGGGTGACCAGTCGGCTGGCGCGCATGCCGTCCAGTATCCCGTTTTCCACTGACAGTGGATGTCAGTGGAGTGCCCCTAGCCTGCGGCGCATGAACGACTTCGACTTCCTTCGCGGCTCCTGGGACGTGGTCAACCGCCGCCTCACCACACCGCTCAGCGGCGGCGGCACCTGGGAGGAGTTCCCCGGCCACACGGTGGTCCGGCCGCTGTTCGGGGGCGCCGGCAACATCGAGGAGATCGTCTTCCCCACCATCGACCTCCGGGGCATGACCCTGCGGCTGTTCGACCGCGAGACCGAGCGCTGGTCGATCTACTGGTCCAACAGCCGGACCGGCCGACTGTACCCCCCTGTGGTCGGCGGCTTCACCGGCGACCGGGGCGACTTCTACGGCGATGACACCCACGACGGCCGCCCGATCCGGGCCCACTTCACCTGGCACCGCCTCGGCCCGGACACCGCCCGCTGGGAGCAGGAGTTCTCCGCCGACGAGGGCCGCAGCTGGGAACTGAACTGGACGATGGACTTCACCCGCACCGGCCCGGCCCTGGGCGGGCTCGCCGCATGAGCCTCATCGTCGAACTGCGCCAGTACACCCTGCACCCCGGCGCCCGGGAGACCCTGATCGAGGTGTTCGAGCGGGCGTTCGTCACCGGGCAGGAAGCCGTCGGCATCACCCTCGGCGGCCGCTTCCGCGACCTGGACGACCCGGACCGCTTCGTCTGGCTGCGCGCCTTCCCCTCGATGGCCGAGCGCCGCCGCTCGCTGGAGGCCTTCTACGGCGGACCGGTCTGGCGGGAGCACCGCGACGTGGCCAACGCCACCATGGTCGACAGTGACGACGTCCTGCTGCTGCGCGGGCCGGGCTTCCTGCCGCCGCCGGGGGTCCGCGAGGTGTTCGCGACCGTCTGCCACCCGGCCGGCACCGGCTCCTTCGACGCCGCCTCCTTCGACGCCGCCACCTTCGACGCCTACGCCGCCCGGCACCTCGGCCCGGAGCACGCGCTGCACCGCACCGAGCACGCCGAGAACGACTTCCCCGCCCTGCCCGTCCGCACCGGCGAGGACGTCCGGGTGTGGTTCGGCCCGGCCGAGGCGCCGCCGCCGGCGCTGTCGTCGCGGTTGCAGCGGCTCCGGCTGGAGCCGGTGACGGCCTGACGGTGTGACGTCATGACGATGTGACGGCCTGACGGTGCGGCGTCATGACGATGGGACGGTGTGAGTGCGCGCGTGCCCCGGCCCCTCGCCGGGGCACGCGGATATCCGGTGGCAGGCCCGGCCCCCGGCGGCGAGGATCACCGCATGCACGCCTTCCTGGAGACCGAACGGCTCGTGTTGCGCCCGTTCACCGACGCCGACGCCGACGCCCTCTTCACGCTGGACGACGACCCCGAGGTCATGCGCTTCATCAACGGCGGTGAGCCGACCAGCCCGGAGACCGTCCGGGCGAAGGTCCTGCCCCGGCTCCTGCACGACTACCCGTGCTTCGGCACCCGCGGCTACTGGGCCGCCGAGGAGGCGTCCACCGGCACCTTCCTGGGCTGGTTCGAGTTCCGCCCCCTCGACGAGCACAGCCCGGCCGTGGTGGAGCTCGGGTACCGGCTCAACCGGTCGTCCTGGGGGCGCGGTTACGCCACCGAGGGCGCGCGGGCGCTGATCCGCAAGGGGTTCACCGAGTTCGGGGTGGAGCGGGTCACCGCGAACACGATGGCCGTCAACTCCCGTTCCCGGCGGGTGATGGAGAAGTCCGGACTGTCCTTCCTGCGGAACTTCACCGGCGACTGGCCCGACGCGATCCCCGGCTCCGAGCACGGCGAGGTCGAGTACGAGCTCACCCGGTCGGCCTGGCAGCGGCAGCTCTAGCACCGCCGCGCGCGGGAAGTCGGCCGGGCCGACTTCCCGCGCTCCTCACCCTGGCAGCGGTCAGGAGCCGGCCGGCAGCAGCGCGGCGACCTCGCCCAGCACCCGGGCCGCCGGCGCCGGGTCGACCAGCCACTTCAGGTGGCTGCCCGGCAGCGTACGGACGTCGTACGGGTTCTCCGGCGTCAGGGCGTCGCCCTCGCGGATCATCCGGTCCTGCATGGCGAGCGGCACGCTGGTGTCCTCGGTCAGCCGCACGTACGTCCGGGGGATCCGGCCCCAACTGTCGCGCTGCGCCCGGTCCTCGGGGGTGCCGGCGTCGAGGTTCTCGTCGGGCTGGAAGGTGTTGAGGAACACCATGAACTCCTCGTCCGTCCCGTCGGCCAGGAAGGCCGACTTGAAGGCGGCCAGGACCCCCGGGTCGGCGGTGCGGAAGTTGCAGCGCAGCAGACCGAGTTCGGCCGGGTTCCCGACCATCGCCGCCGCCAGCCCGGCGGCGTCCACCGTGGCCATCTCGGGCTCTGCGTAGTAGGCGCCGACGGCGAGGTCGACGGGCGCCCAGGCGGAGACGTAGACGATCCGGTCGATCAGGTCGGGCCGCCGGTTGGCCGCGACGGTGGCCGTCAGCCCGCCGCGGCTGTGCGAGACCAGGATGACCGGGCCGTTCCGCTTGGCCCGCTCCAGGATCCCGATCAGGTGCGCGACGTTGTCGGCGAGCGTGACGCCCTTGATTCCCCCGGCCTCGGTGGCGAGTCCGGCGAGGTCCTGCGGCGCCTGGTAGGCCCGCGGGTACGTCGCGCCGAAGCCGTGCCCGGGGAGGTCGACGGCGACCGAACGGTGTCCGAGCAGGCCGAGTTCGGCCTGGAGGGGCGCGAAGGAGAAGGAGCTCGCGAAGGCTCCGTGTACCAGGACGAACGTCGGCTGCATCTGTCCACACTCCCTGTCCCCGAGGGCGTCATGCGAACGACCGGCCCCCATCCGGTGTTCCACCCTACCCAGTGAAGATCATCAGCACTACCCCGAAGAGCCCTGCCACCTGCGGACTTCGCGATCCGCCGGGAGGCGGCGGACACAGCCGCCGGCCGGTCCGCCGTGGAGGCCCTCGCGGAAGGAAGCCTTGGGAGCAAACTTGGCACCCTGCGCCGACGGCGGCGGCCGCGAGGAGCAGGAGGAGAGCGGTCACGCCCGACCCCGGTGCCGCTTGAACTCGCGCAGCAGCGCGAGGAGGTTGATCACAGTGCTGGCGGGAACGTTGCCGAGGCTGACCAGGACCCGACCGTCGAGGATCTGCTCGCCCGACGTGGCGGACGGCCAGAGCAGGCCGAACTCCCGGCCCTCGGTGCGGAGTTCCACGACGAGTTCGGTGAGCTGCGGGGCGGTCAGGTGGTGGATCGCCGGATCGGCCGGGTGAATGGGGTGCAGGGCGTTCACGCGACACCCCCGTCCAGCTCGAACCAGACCCGCTTGCCCAGCGCCTGGGGTTCGGCGCCCCAGCGGTGGGTGAGGCCCTCCACCAGCTGCAACCCCCGCCCGGACTCGGAGAGTTCGGAGGGCGTACAGCGCTCGGGAAGCTTCGAGCTGCGGTCGGCGACGATGACACGAAGGGTGCCGTCCCCGACGCTGAAGGCGACAGCGGGCGAGGAGGTCTGCCCGTGCCGCCAGGCGTTCGCGATCAGTTCGACGAGGGCGGTCTCGGCGTCCGCGATGGCGGACCGGACGTACCCGGCGCGCACCATGACGTCGCGCAACACCTCGCGGGACACGGTGAGGGAGGGAGAGTTGAGGTTGGAGTCACACATGGGGAGATCTCCCAGCAGTGCAGAGGAATGCCGTACGGGCAGGCCCTACTGACGACCCATCCGGTCGGCTGCATGTCCCTGAACTGTAGGCGAATAAGCCTCAACTCTGCAACACTCTCCGCACATGCCCCTACACTTTGCGTAGCCATAGATCGCGGAAGGACGTTGCCCATGGGATTCAGGACTGGGATCAGCGAGCGTCAGCGCCGCTTCGGCGAGGAACTTCGTCGCCTTCGAGATGCCGCCGGCCTCTCAGCCTTGGAGATCGGCGAGGCCCTGGGCGTGAAGGGTCCGAACATCAGCCACACCGAAGCCGGCAGGCTCGGCCTCAATTCAGAGCGCTTGAACGCCTGGCTCGACATCTGCAACATCACGGACCCCCAGTACCGCGCAGGCCTCATCGCCATGAGCGAGAGCTCAGGCAAGGGCTGGTGGAGGGAGTTCAAGCCTCATGTAGTCCCCAGCGCTCTCGATCTCGCGGAGTTCGAAGCCAGCGCAACTGCCCTGGACAGTTACCAGACACTGCTGATCCCCGGACTCCTGCAGACCAAGGCATACAGCGAGGTCATCCACGATTACGCAGAGAAGAAGGTCGAGTTCCGCCAGCGCCGCCAGGAACTTCTGACCGTTGAGAACGCACCACCGTTTCGCACCGTGATCCATGAAGCAGCACTTCACATGATGTACGGGGGACCGACCATCATGCGCGACCAGCTGAACCACCTCATCGAGGTCAGCAGGCTGCCGCATGTGACGATCCAGATCCTCCCGTTCGACTGCACCACCTACTCGTCGAGCGAGACACCCTTCGTACTCATGCATGGGGCTCACACACGCCTGGACACCGTTCTCCTGGAACAGCCTCATAGCTCGTACTTCTTGGGAGACCCTGAGGACGTGGCAGCATTCCGACGGAAGTTCGAGCGGATCAGGGGCTTGGCACTCCCTCCCCTGCATTCCGCCACGCGCTCTCCGTCAGCAACCCAGCGCGATTCGCTGGGCTTGATCCAGCACGTTCGTTACAAGCTCCAGGGAAGATAGCCATGAGCCAACTCAACTGGCAGAAGTCGAGCTTCAGCGGCGACAAGGCCGACTGCGTAGAGATCGCCTCCGACGGCGACCTCGTCTACATCCGTGAGTCCGACGACCCTGCCCAGGTCGTCACCACCACCCGCGCCAAGCTCAACGCGTGGATCAACGGCGCCAAGGCCGGCGAGTTCGACCACTTCACCGCCTGACGTCAGCCGTCAGCCGTCAGCCGTCAGCCGCCGGGCGACCTTCACCCGTGCGACTGAACCGGTGCACCCCATGGCCGGGTCAGCCGGTTACCAGGCCATGGAAACCAGGACCTGGGCCGGGCTACTCGCCGGCGCCGCCGTACTGGTGACGGGCGCGACCCTCGCACCCGTCGCCGGTGCGGCCGGCACGCCGACCGCGCCGCACGATCCGTACACCCGCACCGAGTTGTTCTTCGGCACCGACCGCCCCGATGGCGGGCCTGCCGTCACCGACCAGGAGTTCCAGGACTTCGTCGACGCGGAGATCACCCCGCAGTTCCCCGACGGCCTCACCGTCGAGCAGGCGCGTGGCCAGTACCGGGACCGCTACGGCGTCATCGAGCACGAACGGTCCTACCTGGTCACGCTGTTGTACCCGACTCCCAGGGCGAAGCCGGCCGGCGCCGCCGTCGAGGAGATCCGCCGTGCCTACGACCAGCGGTTCCAGCAGGAGTCCGTGGGCCGGGTGGACGAGTCGGTCAGGGCGTCGTTCTAGCGCAGGAGATCTGCACGGTGGATCCTTAGGCCGGAAAGTCGCTATCCGAAACCGATGATCAGACCATAGGAATGGCTCCACGGCCTGACGGGCCACCCCCGATCGAAGGAGCCATCACCCATGATTCGCCTCCGCACCACCTGTATGGCCATCGCCGGCACCGCTGCCATGCTCGCCCTGACCGCAGCGCCCGCTCAGGCCGCCCCGGGCGACGTCACGACCGTGTGCGGAAGCACGCTCACTCCGACCGGCTACGTCGACGTGAGTTGGGGTTACAGCAGCAGTTGCGGCACGCAGAGCTTCAGCCCGAACATCAAGCAGATAAAGCAGCTCACCGGACTTCCCGTCGGCACCGTGGTCCAGGCCTGCGGCACCACCTACCCGCCCGCGGGCTGGGTCCAGACCAGCTCGTACTACAGCAGCAGCTGCGTCGCCTGGTCGAACCCGAGCTTCAACAACAACGCCTGGCAGCTGCAGCGCGTCTCCTGATCCGGTGACTCCGGCCGCGGCCCGGCCACCCTGCCCCTCTGCTTGTTGATCTAGTGCTGCTCCGCCAGTTCCTCCCGAACCCGCGCCAACTGCTCCACCGTCAACGGGTGGTCGGAGAGCACGAGGGTCCACTGCCAGCGGGCGTCACGCCACCGCTGGCGGTGGTACCCCGGGTTCCTGGCCCACCCGTTGAGGTACGGCGGCTCGTCCAGGGGCTGGCGCACCAGTTGGGCCGCCGTCGGCGCCCCCGGCGACGGCTCGTTGTCGAGGTCCACCACGACGAACCCGGTGTCGGGATCGCCGCAGCCCGCCCCGGACGGCGCCTCCCACGGAGCGTGATCGGTCTCACGAACGGCGACACGGCCACCGAACTCGAGCAGCCACAGCGACGGCGCCCGGAACGCGAACGCGATGACCGTCTCGACATCTTCCGCCGGCGGGTGGCCAGGGCCGTTCGCCACTCGGGGCCTCATCGCTCGGTACAGGCCGGTGAGGGCGCTCGGCGGTTCAGCGCCATCGGTAGGCGGCGTGACTGTCACTGGCGCTTCCTAGGGACCGGCCCGATTCCCGGCACGTCGATCAGTCACCCGTGCCGGTGGTCGGGCAAAGTGTGCTGTCTTCTTCAACCACCAGCGGGCTCGAAGCACCGTCGCCGCTTCGGCGGGGCCGAAGCGGCGACGGGCGAACGAGCCGGGCGCTCAGCCGCAGAAGACGGCCTTGATCAGCCGGTCAAGGGCCTGCGGGAAGGTCTGCGCCGGGTCCGCATCGGAATCGCCGGTGGTCAGTCCGGCGGTCAGGATCCGACTGCCGTCCGGGGTGGCGATCATCAGGGCGCCGTAGCCGCCGGGGGCGCCGCCGTTGTGGTGGACGATGGTGACGTCGCCGTTCTCCGGGCCCAACTCCTGGATGAACAGGCCCAGCCCGTAGCCGAGCATCCCGTGCGGCGTCCGCATCGCGTCCAGCAGCTCGCCCGGCAGCAGCCGGCCGCCGAGCAGGGCGGCGAAGAACACCTGGAGGTCCCGGGTGGTGGAGATCATGTCGCCGGAGCCGCACAGCAACGAGAGGTTCTGGCGGGAGACGTCGACCACCTTCCACTCCTCGCCGTCCTGGTAGCGGCAGTAGCCGTGGGCATGCGGACCCGGGAGCTCCGACAGGTCGCCCGGCACCACGGTGTCCGCCAGCCCGAGCGGCCGCAGGATCCGCCGCTGCATCTCCTCGGCGTACGAGTGCCCGGTGAGCGCCTCGACCAGCAGCACGGCCAGCGTGTAGTTGGTGTTGGAGTAGCTCTGGTCCGCCCCCGGCTCGAACCGGGCCGGCTTCGCCAGCGCGAACCGCACCAGCTCGTCCGGCTGGTAGCTGTGGAACCGGTTGTCCACCCACGCCTTGCCGATCGAGGGCAGCCCGGGCACGAACTCCCCGTTCTCCAGTTCGCCGGTGCAGTTGTAGACGCCGCTAGTGTGCTGGAGCAGCATCCGCACGGTGATCCGCTCGTCCAGGCCGAACCGGGGCAGGTGCCCGGCGACCGGGATGTCCAGACCGATCGCGCCGTCGGCGACGAGGTGCAGCAGCAGAGCGGCGACGAAGGTCTTGGTGGTGCTGCCGACCCAGAACTGCCCTTCGGTGGACGGCTTCGCGCTCTCACCCAGCTTGTGCACCCCGGCGCTGCCGACCCATTCGCCGCGCTCGTCGCGCACCCGCAGCTGTATCCCGGCGAAGCCGGCGTCGACGAAGTCCTGGACGGCCTTCCGCAGTTCGGGGCGGTCCTGCGCGGTGCTCTGCTCGGTGCTGTTCATGGTCGTTCCTTCTTCACGGGTCGTGGCGGGGCATGGTGGGCTGCGGTGGGGCGGGCTGTGGCAGGGCGGGCTTTGGTGGGCTGCGCCGGGGGACTCAGAGGCTGTGGGCGGTGATGTCGCCGTAGGCGGTGGTGGCGTGGATGGTCAGGTCGGGGGTGCCGTCGGTGTTCTTCAGGGCGTTGTGGATCCGGCCGTGGCCGGTGCCGGCGTCCAGGGCGGCGGAGACCCCGCGGGCGGCCCCGACCGCGATCTGCCCGTACTCGGTGCGCAGGGTGACGGCGCCGCCTACGGCCTCGGCGATCCGCAGGTCGCCCTTCTGGGTGTGGATCTCGGCGGGGCCGCCGAGCCGGCCGACGGCGATGTCCCCGTCCTGGAGGGCGAGGCGGGCGCCGGCGGTCTCGTCGAGCTTGACGGTGCCCTGGGCGACCTTGAGGGTGACGTCGCCGAGGCGGCCGACGCCGCGGAACTCGGCGAGCGCGGCCGTGGCGTCGATCCGGGAGCCGGCCGGGAGCTGGACGGTGACCTCGACGGAGCCGGAGTTGCCGAGGAGGCGGTGCTTGGCCTCCGGGGTCACCACCCGGAGCACGCCGTCGGCGTAGGCGACCTCGACCCGCTCCGCGGCCTTCACGTCGCGGCTCTTGGTGCCGTCGGCGGGCCGGACCTCGACGACGGTGTCGGCCCGGTCGGCGGCGATGAACCGGATGCGGCCGGCGGGGACGTCCAGGACGGCCGAGACCGGGGCGGGGGTGGCGAACTTCTGCATCGTGCTCTCCTTCTCCTCGGCGTCGGGACCCTTTGGCCCCGCAGCTTTCTGATGAAGGAAACGCTACGTTGCGTTCCAAATCTCGGCAACTATCTTGTTGCGCGAAATCGCCATACCTACAGGTCAATGACGTGCAATCATTGCAACGGCCCTGCCGGGAATGCAACGACCCTCACTCCATGCGTTGCAATGGAATGAGGGTGAACGCTATGCCGGAGCCGCTGCGGCGGGCAGCCGGGCGCTACCCGCGCCCAGCGCAGCCCCACGGCCACGGGCAGCGGCGCTCGTTCAGCAGCACCGAGACCGTGTCGTCCTGGGCGTTGGTGACCGCCAGGTCCAGCCCCCCGTGACGGGTGAACCGCCCGGCCACCACCGCGTCCGGGGTGGAGTAGTCGCCGGACCCGGTCGCCAGGAACTCCGGCGCCCGGAAGCTGCCGTCGCCCTTGCCCCGCAGCAGCGCCACCGAGTTGTCGCCGGTCGCCAGGGCCAGGTCGGACGTGCCGCGGCCGGTGAAGTCGCCCACCGCGACCGAGACCGGCGCGCTGCCCGCCGGGTAGGCGTGCACCGGCTGGAAGGTACCGTCCCCGTTGCCCAGCAGGACCAGGGCGGCGTGCTCCGAGTCGGCGAGCACCAGGTCGAGCAGGCCGTCCCCGCGCAGGTCGCCGACGGCCACCGAGACCGGGACGCCCCCGACCCGGTAGTCCGTCCGGGCGCCCAGCGTGCCGTCGCCGTTGCCCGGGAAGACCGCCACCTTGCTGACCCCGTCCAGGGCGACCACCAGGTCGAGGTGGCCGCTGCCGCCGAGGTCGGCAAGGGCGATCGAGGCCGGGTTGGAGTTGTCGCCGGTCGGGTAGTCGCGCGGCGCCCGGAAGGTGCCGTCCCCGTTGCCCAGCAGCACCGAGACGCTGCCGTCGCCGGAGTCACCCAGGTCGGCCACCGCCAGGTCCAGTGTCCCGGTGCCCCGGAAGTCGCCGAGGGCGACCGCGTCCGGGTGCGAGCCGGTGGCGAAGGGGCGGGGCGGCTGGAAGGTGCCGTCGCCGTTGCCCAGCAGCACCGAGACCCCGCTGGCGTCCTGGTCGGCGACCACCAGGTCCTGCACACCGATGCCCCGGAGGTCGCCCGTCGCGATCGCGGTCGGGCCGGGCCCGGCCGGGAAGGTCCGCTGCGGGGCGAAGCCGCCGTGGCCGTCGTTCAGCAGGATCGACACCGTCCCGTCGGCGGCGTTCGCCACCGCCAGGTCGCTCCGGCCGCTGCCGGTGAAGTCGCCCACCGCGGCCGCGCGCGGGTTGTGCCCCACCGGATGGTCCGTCGTGGGGGCGAACCCCCCGTTGGGGGCGAAGTCGGGGGCGAAGTCAGGGGCGAACGCCCCGACCGCCGCCGCACCGCCCGGCAGCCCCACCAGTGCGCCCGCCGCCAGCAGCACCGCCGCCACGGCGGCCCGACCGGCCCTCGGTCCTCGCATTCCCGCACCTCTCCCGTCCCGGGCGCCGGGCGGCGCCGCTTCTGGGCGCGATGGTCACCCGGTGGGGAAGGGCGCGGACGCAGCGACACCCCGGGGTCGTCGGAAAGGACGGGAACCCGGCAGGTCCGGCGGCGGGCTCAGGTGCGGGGCTCAGGTGCGGGGCTCATGCACCGCGCTCACGCCCCGGCGCCGGTCCGCAGCAGCCGGTCGGCGAGGTCGACGGCCTCCCGGACCGGGACGAGCCGGCAGTCGGCGCCGCCGATCCGCCCGACGCCGACCCCCTCGGCCTCGGCCAGCACCCGGGCGCCCAGCGCACCGAAGTGCAGGTCGTCCAACTCGGCCGCCTGGAAGGCGATCCAGCCCTCCGGGGTGACGCAGCGGTACTCCCGCTCCCGCACCCCGGGCTGGCGCAGGTCGGCGAGGTGGAAGGCGGTGAAGCGGGCCATCTCGACGCCGAGCATCAGCACCCGGGCGTCCAGTTCGTACAGCCGCCCGAGCGGGGAGTCCGGGCCGAGGTGGGAGGTGAGCGGGTGCCGGTCGGTGATCTCCCCCGCCCGCGGGCCGACCGCCGCCCACGAGGTCTGCGGGTGTCCGCTGCGCAGGGCGCCGGGCCGGGTGCGGACGGCCTCGGAGAGCGCGCCCAGGGTCGGGGAGGCCGGGGTGGTCGCCGGGTCGAAGCGCGGCATCCGCGCCCGGTACTCCTCGGCCTCCGCCGCCGAGAGCCCCGCCACCGCCGCCTGGTAGATCCGGGAGGTCGAGGAGTTCTCGGGCGTCCCGGTGAACGCCACCAACGTCCCCTCCTCGCCCAGGACTTCGAGCAGCGCGTCGACCACGCCCGCCGCCCCGCCCTCGACCGGCCCGAGCGCCCGCAGCGACGCCTGGACGTGCAGCACCATGCCCGCCCGGACCCCGAGCCCGGCGAACCCGTCCACCAGATCGGCGACAGAGATCACCGCGATCCCCTCCTCCACCTCAGGCCTCGACCATCCGCTCCACGCGCTCCGCACCGGCCGTACGCTCCGCACGCGCCCGTTCGGCCGCCCGCTCCGCCGCCGCCGGCAGCGGCACGTCGAGCCACGGGGTGACACTTTCCCCCATCCCCTGCGCGAAACGCACCCCCAGGCCGGTCAACGCCCCCGACTCACCCAGCCGTTCGACCGCCTCCGCCGTGTACCGCCGCCAGAGCGCGAACTGCGCCCGCGCCCGCTCGGCGGCCTCCCCGGCCAGGCCGTCGTACGCGGCCGTCCGGGTGCCCCAGTACTCGGTGACGGCCAGGTGCGCGTACGTGCCCTGGAGCAGGCCCTCCAGCGGGCGCGGGTCGGGCCGCCAGGGGGCGAAGTACAGCCGGTCGTCGGCCCGGTCGTAGAGGTCGTACAGGTCGAGCACCGCCCCGAGCTTCACGTGCTGGAACTCGTGCGCGAGCAGCAGCGCCAGCGTCGGCGCCGTCGCGGGCCGGGCGATGCCCACCGCGCCGTACGCCTGCCGGGCCGCCGAACTGACGTCCCGCCCGGCCGGGCCCGGCCGCAGCGGGGTCACCGTGGCCAGCCCGGCCCGGATGCCCTCCGCGTACGCCGGCAGGTCCCGCCCGAGCAGCTCCCAGGCCTCGCGCAACGCGCCCGTCCAGCCCAGCAGTTCGGCCTCCGACAGCCGCTCGGCCACCGGGTGGTCATGGCTGTCCCGCAGCGGGTCGAGGTCCTCCAGGGCGACCGTCCAGCCCCCGGCCAGCCGGATCCGCCGCAGCGGCTGGTCCAGCACCGTGGTCACCGACCCGTCGGCGGCCCGCACCTCGAAGCCGCCCGGCCGCCCGGTGACCACCGCCTCCCCGTCCGCCACCGCGACCCGCCCCAGCGTCGGCAGGTGCAGCCACCCGCCCCGCACCGGCACCGGCACCGAGTCCCCCCGCCCGGCCCGCACCGCCGCCGCGGCCGCCAGCGCCGCCAACGGCCCCAGCCCCACCGTCAGGTCCCCGGCGATCCGCCGCGCGGCCCACGCCCTCGCGTACGGGTGCGCCAGCACCGCGTCCACCGCCCCGGGCGCCACCCCGTCCAGCTCCGACAACAACCCCCAGGCCGCCGCCCGCCCCTGCCCGGAGGCATCCCAGGCGGCTGCCAACATGGCCCGGGTGAGCGAGAGTTGGGCCTTCCCGAGCGCCGCGACGGTCTCGGCGCCGCCGTACCCCCGGGCCAGTTCGTCGAGTTGGGCCGGAGCGAGCGCGGTCGACAGCAGCGGCCGGCCGCCCTGGACGGGCACCGGTGCCGGGGTGGAGGACGAACCTCCGCTCTCCGCAATGCCGTTGATGAGTGTCATGAGGTCACCGCAGTAGACGGAGGGATTGTCGAAGCCATTGTCCGCACGGTAGCGGTGGGCGTACAACCCGCCACCGCAGGCGCGGACCACCGGGCAGGCCCGGCAGGTCCCGCTGAGTCCGGCGAGGCCGGACTGGCGGGCGGCGATGCCGGGGTGGCGGGCGAGGTCGTCGAGGCTGTGCGCGAAGACGTTCATCCCGGTGACGGGCGCCCCGTCGTACGCGGTCTTCAGGCTGTCCGCCTGCTCGAAGGTCCCGTCCGTCTCCAGCACCGCGAGGTCCGAGGGCTCCAGTCCGAGCGACTCGGTGAGGCTGGACAGCCCGCGCACGGTCCGGTGCACGGATTCGAAGGTGCGCACGGCGAACGGACGCGCGTCCGTTTCCCACAGCCTGTGGACGGCCAGCAGCCAGTCCGCGTACGGCGTCCGTGTGGCCTCGCCCGGGAGCCGCTTCGGCGGATCCTCCCAGGTCGCGTGCGGCAGCAGGAAGTCGACGGCGGGGGGCCGCAGTTCGGCCAGCGCCCGGTAGACGGCCACCGGGTCGTTCTCGATGTCGATGGTGCACAGCAGCCCGGCGAACAGGTGCCGGAACTCCGGCTCGTTCAGCAGTCCGACCGCCCGCAGCACCTGCGGGTGGCTGCTGCGCCCGTCGGCGAAGCGCCGGTGGCGGTCGTTGGCGACCTTGTCGCCGTCCAGCGAGATGCCGACCTTGACGCCCAGCTCCGCGAACAGCTCGCAGAACGCGCGGCTGAGCAGCACGCCGTTGGTGTGGATGCGCAGATCGAGGCCGCAGTCGGCCGGGAGCGCCGCCCGGAGCGCCTCGGCGGCGCGGCGCAACCGGTCCGGGCCGGCGAGCAGGGGTTCTCCCCCGTGCAGGACGACCCGGACGGCGGACAGCCGGTGGGCGACCGCGTGCTCGCCGATCCGCTCGGCGGCCTTGGCCAGGATCCCCTCCCCGATGACCTTGGGTCGGGAGCGCCAGCTGCTGTCCGCGTGCTCGTAGACGTAGCAGTGGTCGCAGGCGAGATCGCACCGGCTGTGCATCTTGACCACGAATTGCGTCAGTGGCACCGGAATTCGCGTCGTCATGGGTGTGGCAGGTTCAGCTCGGTCTGGGTCCGTTCGGTGTTCGGAGCCGGTCAGATCGAGGAGTTGAAGGCGGCGACCGGCACGAGGCCGGATTCCGCACCGGGAAGGGCGCGCTGCAGCCGGGTGGCGAGTTCCTCCGCGCCCAGGGCGGCGAGCTCGGCGAGGGACGGGCGTTCCGGCGTCTCCTGAGTGTCAGTGAGGTTGCCGGCCGGCCTGATGCTGGTTACCGGAGTCATATTCGTTTCCTTAGGCGCGGTTAGGACCTGCCGAGTGCGGGTAGACCACCCGGTTGCGACCAATGTAATGCCCGCGAGGACTCCGCGCGGCACCTTGCTCCCCCAAGTTGGTCTGCCCAGCCAGTCGACGCCGTACCACGGCGCGCGACAGCCCGAGAATTCACCCGTTCAGCGGTCGCGCACTTCGCCTTCGCGCGCGCCGAAGCACATTGATCGGATCCGGTGTTCGAGCCCTTCGGCCGGTCTCCGTACGGACGCGCGCCGGGGGTACGGGCAGCGGGCCCGAGCACGCTCCCGCGAGCACCACACCCTCGCCAGAGCGGCGGATTCCGCCCCGGCACCGCGCCTCAGGCTCCCAGCTCACGGACGGAACGCGCCAGCTCCTCGGTGAACTCCCGCCCACTCAAGGTCAGTTCGCCGCAGTCCAGCAGAGTTGCGGACGCCGCCAGAGTGTGCGCCCGCCAACAGGCGAACTCCCGTTCCGCGCGGGCCGGTTCGCTCACCCCGGCAGCCGCCTCGGCATACCAGAAGGAGGCCACTCCCAGGTGCGCGTACGCCCCCTGGAGCAGCGCGCCGACCGGGCGCGGATCGGGCCGCCAGGGAGCGCGGTAGACCGCCGGACCGTTCGGCCGGTGCAGCGGCACGAGGTCCAGCAGGGCGCCGAGTTGGACGTGCAGGAACTCGTGCACCAGGGCCAGTGCGAGCAGCACCGGATCGGCCGGCAGTGAGGCCGCCACCGCGCCGTACGCCCGCCGGGCGGCGGCGCTCACCGCCTCCCCGCCGGGTGCCGGACGCAGCGGCACCACGACGGCGACGCATGCCGCCACCGCCTCCGCGTGCCGCCGGTGGCGGCGCACCAGGATCTCCCAGGCCTCCGCCAACCGCTCTGTCCACGGCAGCAGTTCGGCGGCGGACAGCGGACCGACCGGGGGCCGCCCGTAGTCCACCCGGCGCGGACCGAGGTGGTCGACCAGCGGTGTCCACCGCAACCCGTCGCACTCCAGGTCGAGCACCTGACCGGCGTCCGCCCGAAGGAACTCGCCCAGCCCGTCCAGCGGCGCCGCCGAGCCCAGCGCCAGCGCGCGCAGGCACTCGGCCGCCCAGGCGTCCAACTCCGGCCGCAGCAGCACCTCTTCCCAGCGCGCCCGGTCGGCCCGCTGGAGCGCGCAGACCTCACCGTAGGCCTCCCGGTAGGCCTCGTCCCGCGGCGCCGCCCGGCGCAGCGCCAGCAGCAGCAGCGCCCGTTTGCTCAACTGCCCTGCCCGTAGCAGTTGGACGGCCTCCGGACCGCCGCGCGCGCCGGCGATCGCCCGGAAGGTGGCCCGGTCCAGACCGTGCCGCGGCAGCCCGTCGGGACCGTTCCCGGCGGCGCCTCCCGTGCCGCCACCACACCCGTCCGCGCCGTTCCCCCGCGCACCCCGCGCGCCCGGCACCCCGGCCGCCACCGCCTCACCCGTCACCGGTCCGTCCTCTCCCGAAGGCCCCTGAATGGCCGGGCGGCCGCCCGGTCCGCCCGCAGTCTCCCCCGCGCGGCGCCGGCTCGGCCGGTCCGGCCTCGCGCATGACCCGCACGGGTGAGCCCGGCACCACCGACGACGCCCCGCTACCGACGACGCCCCGCTACCGGCGCTGCCCGACCCCGGCCAGCTCCGCCACCCCGGCCCGCAGCCGCCGCGCGATGTGCCGGATCAGCCGGTCCATGTCCGCGCAGTACACCGACGGGTGCGCGAAGCCGTCGCCCGCGTACCGGTGGGCGTAGAGGCCGCCACCGCAGACCCTGACCAGCGGGCAGGCCACGCACTCCGGCCCCAGCCCGTCGAGCCCGCGCTGGCGGGCCCGGAAGGCGGGGTGGGCCGCGGCCTCCGCGAAGCCGTGCCGCCACACGTCCAGGCCCGTTCCGGCGGCCCCGTGGTACGCCACCTTGAGGCTGTCGGCCTGCTCGATGGTGCCGTCCGCCTCGACCACCACCAGGTCCACCGGCGCCAGCCCGACCGCCTCGCTGGCCGCCCTACCGCCGAGCAGCAGGACGGACAGCTCCTCGAACAGCCGCACCCCGGTCTCCCGGTACGGCGCGTCGTACCAGCGGTCGAAGGCTGCGGTCAGCCACTGCCCGTACGGTGCCGGGTCGGTGCCCGGGGGCGGCGCGAGCGGCAGGCTGCGTCGCACGCCGGCCGGCTGCTCCTGCCAGGTGGCGTGCGGCAGCAGCAGGTCGAGCCGCGGCGGGGCGAACTCCAGCAGAGCCTCGTAGGTGGCGACCGGGTCGGCGGCCAGGTCGACCACGCACAGCAGCCCGGCGAACAGCTCCCGGTGCCGGTCCGAGCCGAGCAGCCGTACCGCCGCCGCGGTCCGCTGCCAGCTGCCCGCGCCGGTGGGCAGCCGCCGGTGCCGGTCGTGGTCGGCCCGGGTGCCGTCCAGCGAGACCGCCACGCCGACCCGGTACCGGTGCAGCACGTCGAGCAGGGCCGGCTCGTCCAGCAGTCGTAGTCCGTTGGTCTGCAGGCTGAACCGCACCCGGGGCCCGGCACCGGCCAACTCGGCCAGCAGGCCGTCCAGATGGGCCGCTCCGACGAGCAGCGGCTCACCGCCGTGCAGCACCACGGAGACCTCGTCGAGCCCCTGCGCGGCCGCGTGCTCGGCGATCCGCCGGGCGGTGCGGCGGACGGTCGCCAGTTCCATCCGCCGCGGCCGGTCGCGCCAGCTCTGGTCGGCGCCCTCGTACATGTAGCAGTAGTCGCAGGCCAGGTTGCAACGGCTGTGGATCTTCAGCAGGAACTGCCGGAACGGCACCATGCGCGTGAACCTAGCACCGCCCCGCAAGATCGCTGACCGTCCGTCACCGTCCGTCACACGTGGGGTGGCTCCACGTCCGAGTCGAGCCGGGTGCCCGCCTTCACGGCGACCGTGGTCGGGTGTTCCTCCCCCAGCGTGACCCTGGCCCGTCGGATGCAGTCCGCCCGCAGGTCGGCGGCCCGCTCGGTCTCCCCGAGCGCCGCGAGCGTCAGCGACAGGTTGGAGTTGATGCCGATGGAGTCGTAGTGGTCCGGGCCGAGCGCCTCGGTCATCAGCGGCGCCGCCTCCTGCTCCAGGACGAGCGCGGCCCGGATCTCCCCGCCCAGCGCCAGGTCGTTCGCGTGGTTCATCATCGCGATCGGGATGTAGAGGTGGTGGGCGCCGAGGACGGTCCGGAACTGCGCCAGCGTGCGCGCGGACAGCTCCCGTGCCTCTTCGATCCGCCCGGCCAGCCGCAGGTAGACCGAGAGGTTGTTGGCGCCGGCCAGAGTGACCGGGTGGTCCTCGCCCAGGTAGTCGCGGTAACGCGCGAGCGCCCGTTCGGCCAGCGGGACGGCCCGGTCGGTGTCGCCGAGCGCGTTGTAGTCGCTGGCCAGGTTGGTGGCGGCGGCCAGGGTGTCGGGGTGTTCGGCGCCGTTGATGTCCAGGTAGCGCTGGTAGATGTCCTCGTCGATCTCCAGAGCCTCGTGGTAGCGCCCGGCCCGGCGCAGCGCCACGGCGAGGTTCTTGCGGGCGCGCAGGGTGTCGGTGTGGTTGTCGCCGATGGTCTGCTGGTAGATCCGGACGGTCTCCTCCAGCAGGTCCAGCGCCTCCCGCAGCCGCCCGGTCTCGCGCAGGTCGCGGGCGTAGTTGGAGGCGGAGGACAGCGCGTACAGGCTGTGCGCGCCGAGGGCGTCGCGCTGCTGGAGGTAGTTGCTGCGGTGCCGTTCCAGCGCGGCGTAGCGGTCGCCGGCCAGGTAGTCGGAGACGGCGAGGTTGTTGGTGATCATCAGGGTGCGCGGGTGGTCCGGCCCGAGGGTGCGCCGGGCCGCGTCCAGGGTCCTGCGGTCGAGTGCCCGGGCCTCGTCGTAGCGGCCGAGGAAGCGCAGGTCGGCGCCGAGGCTGTTGGCGACGGCAAGGGTGTGCGAGTGCTCCGGGCCCAGGGTCGCGGTGAACCGCTCCAGGATGTCCCGGTCCATCTCGTACGCCTCCTGGAGGGCGCCCTGGGAGCGGCGGATGTTGCTCAGCTGGGTACGCAGCATGAGGGTCTGGGCGTCGTTGTCGACGTCGAAGTCGGGCCCGCCGTAGCCGTCCTCGCGCCAGTGTTCCAGGGTCCGTTCGGCGAGTTCCCGGCCGGACTCGTGCAGGCTGCGCTTCCACTGGTAGCGGACCGAGTCGATGATCCACTGTCGGACGTCCTCGTCGGCGCTGTCGAGCGCGCCGGACGGCCAGAGGTGGGGCAGGAGTTCGGCGTACTCGGTCCAGTTGGCGGGGATGTCCGGGTCGCCGGGGTTGGCGGTGGCCAGGGCCGCGTGCACCACGCCGCGCAGCTCGGCCTGCCGCTCCTCCTCGACCTGGTCCCGGAGCACGGCCTGGACCAGCCGGTGCACGGTGATGGTCTCGCTGCCCTGGTCGGTGCGGGCGAGCCCGAACCGGTTGATGGCGCGCAGGAACTCGCCGATCGCCAGCTTGTCGCGGGGGGCGCGCGGGGGCAGTCGCAGGGCCCGGGTGACGGCCCGGCTGTAGAGCAGCTGCATCGGGATGGCGTCCGGGCCGAAGAAGGCGCAGATCTCCAGGATCTGGGCGGCCGGGGCGTTCATCCGGCGCAGTTCCTCGACCGAGATGCGCCAGGTGGCGGCGGCGGAGTGGGGGTACTCGGCGGGGCGCAGCCGGGTGCGCTCCAGCATCTCGGTGAGTTCGCCGTCGAGGAGTTCGAGGTACGTGGCGATCGGCATCGACGTCTCCTGGAGCCAGACGGCGGCCTGGCCGACGGCGAGCGGGAGGTCGCCGAGACGGTGCGCGACCTGCTCGGCGTCCTCCGGGGAGAGGCCGTTGTTGAAGCGGCGCAGCAGCCGGACGCTCTCCTCGCGCAGGAAGACGTCGACCTCGACCAGGCCGGCGTGCCGGGCCCAACCCTGGTTGCGCGAGGTGATCAGCACGTGTCCGCCGGAGGAGGAGCCGCCGGGCTGCCATGGGGCGAGTTCCTCGGGGGTGCCGGCGTTGTCGAAGACCAGCAGCCAGCGGCGGTACGGCTGGCCGCGGCGCAGCGCGTCGAGGACGGCGGCGGCGGTGTGCGCGACGTCGTCGCTGGTCGGCACGCCGAGCCGGGGGGCGAGTTCGGCGAGCTTCTGCGGGATGTTGGCGGGCTCCTCGGCGGGCACCCACCAGATGACGTCGTAGGCGGACTTGAAGCGGTGCGCGTACTCGGCGGCGATCTGGGACTTGCCGGCGCCGCCGAAGCCGTAGAGGACCTGGCTGAGGACAGCGGCGGGTCCGCCGGTGAAGCGGTTGCGGAGCAGTTCGAGCAGCTTTCCGCGGCCGATGAAGGCGGCGTTGCGCGAGGGCGCCTCCTGGACCTGCGGGGCGGTGCCGGGGAAGCGCGCCGGGGCGATGAACTCGCCGCTGTCGGAGTCGAACTGGCGGTTGCTGCCGGGCGGCGGGCCGAGTTCGCCGTACAGCTGGGCCTCGGCCGCGGTGCCGGAGGAGCGGATCAGGTCGGGCACCGCCTGGCCGACGAACGGGCGGGGCACCGGCTCATCCGAGTCCTGCAGTCGCAGTGCGACCAACGCCGAGGCCCCGGAAAGCAGTTCGCGCCCCTGGAGGAGCTGCCAGACCTCGCCGGCCCGGGGCAGCGCGGTGTACTCGGGCGAGAGCAGGGCGAGCAGCCGGCCCTGGCCGTCGAGCGGCCCGGCGACCTCCGGCGGCCGCTGGCCGGTGTGCGGCTCGGCGGCGTTGTGCAGGGAGGTCTGGTAACCGAAGCGGGTGAGGGTGGCGGCCGCCCACTCGGCCCACATCCGGTCCTCGGGCGCATAGCTGACAAAGACCTGGCGGGGCACCGCCCGGGCGGAGCGCAGGTAGGCGCCGTACAGCCGGCGGCGGGCCTCGGAGGTGAGCGGGCGCAGCGAGCGGACCCGCCCGTCGGTGATCCACTCGGCCAGCCGCTCGAAGGCGTTGAGCAGGCTGCGCGCTTCCTGCGGGCGGTCGGCGACGGTGGCCGGCACCTCCTCGTAGGCGTAGAACGGCTTGTACGGCACCTCGACGTCGGCCCAGTAGGCGGCCCGGCGGTCCCCGGGCAGCCAGCGGCCGAGGTAGGGGGCGAAGGCCTCGCGGGCGAAGTCCCGTCCGGCTTCGAGGCGTTCCTGCTCGGCGTCCTCGACCCGCATCGGCACCGGCAGCACGCGGATGGCCCGCTCCTCGGCCTCGGCGATGGCCTTGGCGGCGTCCACGCCGCCGCGGATGTTCTGGGCGCTGAAGGTGAAGCAGTCGACCACGGTGTCGGGCATCAGGACGGTGCAGATGCCGGAGGTGTCGCTGACGCCGGTGCGGCTGTCGATGAGCACGTAGTCGTAGGCGCGGGCCCAGCGTTCGCGCAGCTCGCGCAGGAACTCGCCGCCGCGGATGTCCCGACCGTGGTAGAAGCTGCGCCAGTTGAAGCTGGTGACGGCGGCCGCGTAGGCGGCGTTCTGCCGGCCGGCGGGCAGGAAGTCGAGCCGGCCGCCGGCCGGCAGATCGAGGGCGAGGCCGCAGAGGTAGCCGTCCAGCCTCCCGGGTTCGTCCAGCCAGGCGGCCGGGGGCAGGCCGGTCGGCCCGGTGGCGGAGGGCAGTGCCTGTTTGACGTAGGAGCGCAGCAGGTCGATCAGGCCGTCGGTGGAGTGGAGTTCGGGGTCGACCAGCAGCGGGTGGTAGTAGCGGTGCAGGCCGGGGGCCTCCAGGTCCCAGTCGACCACCAGGACGCTCAGGCCCCGGCTGGCGAGGATCCAGCCGACGTTGGCGAGTGCCATGGTCCGGCCGGTGCCGCCTTTGAACGAGTAGAACGTGACGACCGTCCCCGGTCCGCCGCGCCCCGGCTCCGTGCCTGGCTCAGTACTCATCGTCCGTCTCCCCTCAGCGGGACAGAGCCGTCATGGCCGCCCGGGCGCTGGCCGGGCACGTCCTTCGGTGTCGGATCCGGATCGCGGCGCGCGGACGGGCTGCGCGGCGGACCGGAGGGGCTCGGCGGGCCGGCCGGGATGGCCAGACCGGGCATGTCCGGGCCGCCGCCCGGGCCGAAGCCGAAGGCATCGCCGCCATCGTCCCCCCAATCCAAGTTGTCGTCCATGAGCTTGTTCTGGGCGACCGTCACCATGATGGCGAGGTCACTGTCGAAGCTCTCCTGGCTCACTTTCACCCGGAACAAGTGCTCCGGGTCACGCCGGCGCAGCCAGTTGCGGCGGAACACCCCGCGCACGCCCGCCCACGGCGCTTCGCGCTCCCCGTCCGGGTCGTTGCCGCCGATCGGCACCACGACGCCGGTGACCGGGTGGTTCTGGTCGTCGTACTCGCGCAGGGCATGCCGATAGCGCTCGCGCTCGGCCGCCCACGGGTCCACCAGCAGGACGCTGACCTGGCTGTCCTCCCGGGCCTGGTCGAGCTTCTCGCCGAGCCCGGCGCCGATCTCCTCCAACGTGGTGGTGTGCCCGGCGTTGGTGATCACCCGCTGGGCGCGCGAGGCCAGCGAGGGCTGGGCGGGCGGGTAGAACGGCGCCCAGTGCCACGGCCTGGCCCCGTACCAGCCGCCCACGTACGCGCCGCCCTCGGCGGCGGCCTCCGAGGCCCGGCCCGCCGCGATGAACAGCCGCACCATGCCAGGCTCGGCGGTGGGCGCGGGCGCGGCCGGCCCGGGAAAGTAGCCACGGACGGCGTCGAGGTCGAACTCGGGCAGTTCGGCGAGCCGCCGCACGGCCGCGTCCCGGATCCGCCCGGCGACCACCCGGACGACCTGCCGGTAGGCGTCCTGCTGGGCGGTGCGCAGCAGCGCGCGCAGGCCGTGCCGGGCGTAGGCGTCGCCCATGTCCGGCTGGGCCCACTGGATCTTGGTGACCTCGGTGACGAGGTCCCCGGGCGCGACCGGCTCCCAGAGCACCGGGATCAGCGCCGAGACCAGTTCCCCGGTCTCCTCGTGGTGGCGTCGGACCCTGCCGCGGAAGGCCGTCCACTCCTTGCCGCAGTACAGGCTGGCGAAGTAAGCCGGGGAGTAGAGCGCGACCATGGTCCGGCTGCGGCCGAGCATCAGCGCGAGCTTCTCGGCCCATTCGTCGCCCAGGCGCAGCCGTTCGGTGTCCCGGAAGGCGAGTTCGTAGGCCTGGACGGCCGGTCCGATGATGCGCCCGAGTTCGTCCCTCAGGTCGTTGAAGAACTGGTCGACGAAGGCGTCCTCCGCCTCGAAGTCCCGACGCGCGTAGCTGAAGAAGAAGTACGGCCGCTGCTGCTGTTCCCGCTCACTCACCTGTTCCCCCCGACCCTGACGGTGCCGTGACGGCGCTGGTTTCTTACCCAGCATGTCGTGAACCGCACCAGGGCGGCGGGGAGTTGGGCCGTTTCGTGCGGCCCGCGGGGTTTAGCCGACGGTCAGCGGCGGATCACCGGAGTTCGAGTGCCGACTGGAAGGCGGCGAGCGGCTCCGCGCCGGGGGTCAGGGCGTCCGCCACGACCCGGCGCAGCAGGTCGCCGAGCACGGTGTCCGGCAGGGCGTCGAGTTCGTCGAGCGGCAGGGCGGCGACGTCGACCAGGTCGGAGTCGAGTCCAGCGGCGGTTTCCGCACCGGTGACGCCCATCAGTCCCTCACTCGATCGTGCCGGCACAGCGGGCTGCCGGCCGGAAAATCATCGACCCAGGTCCGCGACGCGCACATTCTACACAAAACGGTGACGGTGCGTCAGGTGCGGCCTGGCGCCGCGCCCGGCCGGATCCCGCCGGACGTCACGGGCAGAGGCGCTCCACCCGCCACCCCGTGGAGCCGGCCGGGTCGGCGAGGTAGCGGAGGCGGTCGTGCAGGCGGTTCTCGCGCCCCTGCCAGAACTCGACGCTCTCAGGGACGACCCGGTAGCCGCCCCAGAACGGCGGGACGGGGACGCCCTCGCCCTCGGGGTAGCGGCGTTCGAGGTCGGCGTAGCGCTGTTCGAGGACGGCGCGGTCGCTGACCGGGCTGGACTGTTCGCTGGCCCAGGCGCCGAGTTGGGAGCCGTGCGGGCGGGTGCGGAAGTAGGCGGCGGTCTCGTCCCGGCCGACCTTCTCGACCCGGCCCTGGACGATCACCTGGCGGGCCAGCGCGATCCACGGGAAGAGCAGTCCGGCGTAGGGGTTGGCGGCGAGCTCGGAGCCCTTGCGGGAGCCGTAGTTGGTGAAGAACACGAAGCCGCGCACGTCGTAGCTCTTGAGCAGGACGGTGCGCGAGCTGGGCCGGCCCTGGGCGTCGGCGGTGGAGAGCACCATGGCGTTGGCCTCCACCACCCCGGCCTCGTCGGCCTCGTGGAACCAGCGGGTGAACTGGCCGATCGGCTCGGGTGCGAGCTGCTCCTCGGCCAGGCCCTCGTGGACGTAGTGCTTGCGCATCACGGTGAGGTCCGGGCCGGGGCGGTCCTCGCCGGCCGGGGTCCGGGTGGCGGGGCTCGGGGGCGTCGACTGGGCGCGTTCCGGGGTCTGCACGCCAACATCATCCCGTACGACAAGCAACCGGCACCGCTACCTCCGGACAAACCCCGGCCGGAGATATGGTGACTCGCCACCGCTTGGCCGCCCGCCGTACGGGGAATTGTCCGGAACTTGGCGTTTGGTTCCAGGGGCCCCCCGGGCACGACCGACCCTCGGCGGGAAAGTCAAGTGGTCCCCACGGGAAACATCACCGCGGTGGTGTATGGCGCAATGCACCCCGTGCCTGTCACTCTGGCACCGAGTGCCAACCACGATTCGGTCACTGGCGAACCGCCCCCACCACGGCGGAGCGCCGATCCCAGAACTGAAGGAGCCGTCGCATGTCCGACTTCGTACCCGGGCTTGAGGGAGTCGTCGCGTTCGAGAGCGAAATCGCCGAACCCGACCGTGAAGGCGGCGCCCTGCGGTACCGCGGTGTCGACATCGACGACCTGGTCGGCCACGTCTCCTTCGGCCACGTGTGGGGCCTGCTCGTGGACGGCAAGTTCAACCCCGGCCTGCCGGCCGCCGAGCCGTTCCCCATCCCGGTGCACTCCGGCGACATCCGGGTCGACGTCCAGTCCGCGCTCGCCATGCTCGCCCCGGTCTGGGGCCTGAAGCCGCTGCTCGACATCTCCGCCGAGCAGGCCCGCGACGACCTCGCCCGCGCCGCCGTGATGGCGCTGTCCTACGTCGCCCAGTCCGCCCGCGGCCAGGGCCTGCCGATGGTCCCGCAGAGCGAGATCGACAAGGCCGAGACGGTCGTCGAGCGGTTCATGATCCGCTGGCGCGGCGAGCCGGACCCGAAGCACGTCAAGGCCGTCGACGCCTACTGGACCTCCGCCGCCGAGCACGGCATGAACGCCTCCACCTTCACCGCCCGGGTCATCGCCTCCACCGGCGCCGACGTCGCGGCCGCGCTCTCCGGCGCGGTCGGCGCGATGTCCGGCCCGCTGCACGGCGGCGCCCCGTCCCGGGTGCTCGGCATGATCGAGGAGATCGAGCGCACCGGCGACGCCACCACCTGGGTCAAGAACGCGCTGGACAAGGGCGAGCGGCTGATGGGCTTCGGCCACCGCGTCTACCGCGCCGAGGACCCGCGCGCCCGCGTGCTGCGCCGCACCGCCAAGGAGCTCGGCGCCCCGCGCTTCGAGGTCGCCGAGGCGCTGGAGAAGGCTGCGCTGGAGGAGCTGCACAACCGTCGCCCGGACCGCGTGCTCGCCACCAACGTCGAGTTCTGGGCCGCGATCATGCTGGACTTCGCCGAGGTCCCGGCGCACATGTTCACCTCGATGTTCACCTGTGCGCGCACCGCGGGCTGGTCGGCGCACATCCTGGAGCAGAAGCGCACCGGTCGCCTCGTGCGCCCCTCCGCGCGCTACATCGGCCCCGGCCCGCGCCGCCCCGAGGCCGTCGAGGGCTGGGACGCCATCGCCCACTGAGCTCCCACTGAGCTCCCGACGAGCGCCCGCCGAGCTCTCGTCGAGCTCTCGCCGAGCGCCCGAACGAACGCCCACTGAGCTCCGCTCGGCCGCCGCCGAGCCGGCTCCGCACCACCCCTGACCAGCGGGTCCGGCTCCGGCCGGGCCCGCTGGTCGCATGCCGATGAGCAGTCAACATCACAATCTCAGCGGGCGGACGACCGTACCCCCGCACGGCCGCCAGCCAGTAGGCTGCGCGCGTGGCTCAGATCCAGATCCCCGCTGACATCAAGCCCGCAGACGGCCGTTTCGGCTGCGGACCGTCCAAGGTGCGCCCCGAGGCCCTGAGTGCCCTCGCCGCCACCCAGACCTCCCTGCTCGGCACCTCCCACCGCCAGGCCCCGGTCAAGAACGTGGTCAAGCGCGTGCGCGAGGGCGTGAGCAGCCTCTTCTCCCTGCCGGAGGGCTACGAAGTCGTCCTCGGCAACGGCGGCTCCACCGCCTTCTGGGACATCGCCGCCTTCGGCCTGGTGCGGGAGAAGTCCCAGCACCTGGACTTCGGCGAGTTCTCCTCGAAGTTCGCCTCCTCGGTCAAGGCCGCCCCCTGGCTGGCCGAGCCGACGGTGATCAAGACCGCCCCGGGCACCCACCCGCTGCCGGTCGCCGAGGCGGGCGTGGACGTCTACGGCCTCACCCACAACGAGACCTCGACCGGCGTCGCGATGCCGATCAAGCGCCCGGCGGGTGCGGACGACGGCTCGCTGGTGCTGGTGGACGCCACCTCGGGCGCCGGCGGCCTGCCGGTCGACATCACCGAGACCGACGTCTACTACTTCGCCCCGCAGAAGTCCTTCGCCTCCGAGGGCGGCCTGTGGCTGGCCACCTTCTCCCCGGCCGCCCTGGAGCGCGCCGCCGAGATCGCCGGCTCCGGCCGCTACGTCCCGCCGTTCTTCTCGCTGCCGACGGCCATCGACAACTCGTCGAAGGACCAGACGTACAACACCCCGGCGCTCTCCACGCTGTTCCTGCTGGCCGACCAGCTGGAGTGGATGAACGGCAACGGCGGGCTGGACTGGGCCGTCGCCCGTACGGCTGATTCCTCGTCCCGGCTGTACGCCTGGGCGGAGAAGTCCCCCTACGCGACCCCGTTCGTGGCGAACCCGGCCGAGCGCTCCCAGGTGGTCGGCACCATCGACTTCGACGAGTCGGTGGACGCCGCCGCGGTCGCCAAGGCACTGCGTGCCAACGGCATCGTGGACACCGAGCCGTACCGCAAGCTGGGCCGCAACCAGCTGCGCATCGCGATGTTCCCGGCGATCGACCCGGCGGACGTCGAGGCGCTCACCCACTGCATCGACTACGTGGTGGAGCAGCTGGCCGGCTGAGCCTCCGAGGACACGGCTGAGGGGGCTGAGCCTCCGAGGACACGGCTGAGGGCCACCGCCTGCGGGCGGTGGCCCTCAGCCGTGTCCGGGGCCGACGTTCCTGGGCCGGCGTTCCTGGGCCGACCTGCCGGGGCCGGCGTGCCGACCGGCCGGGGGCCGGGCTACCGGCTGCCCGCTACTTGCCGGCCAGCGAGCTGATCAGTACGACGACCAGCAGCAGCACCAGGGTGCCGGAGACGATGCGCATTCGAGTCTTGGGGTCCACGGTCATCGAGCGTACCTGTGGCTCACACCCGGACGAACCCGAGGCCCTCGGCCCCGAGCCCCCCTCCTTCGGACCCAGACCCGCCCTAGTCCGCCAGCGCCCAGGAGCGCAGCGACTCGTAGTGGGCGAAGCCCCCGTCCAGGTCGCTCTTCATCAGGTGCAGCTCGGCGGCCTCCCACTCCGGCCCCCGGTAGGGCGCCAGCGCCGCCGCCAGGGCGTCCAGCTCGGCCGCGGCGACCCGCTGGACGGCCCGCCGGTGGCCGCGCGGGGAGCCGGCCCGGGCCAGCGTGAGGTGGGGGTGGAAGGCGACGGCGTCGGGCTCCCCGCCGACCTCGGCGACGGCCTCGATGACGGCCTCGGCGAGCCGGCGCAGCTCCCTGGTCCGCCCCTCGACCCCGGCCCAGAGCACCCGCTCGCCGAACCGGCCGGAGCCGGCGATCCGCAGCCGGTGCGCCGGGTGCACGGCGGCCACGGCCGCCAGGGCGGCCTCCAGCTCCGGCAGCCGCTCGGCGGGCACCTGGCCGAGGAAGGCCAGGGTCAGGTGCCAGCCCTCGACGGCGGTCCAGCGCAGCCGGTCCGCCCCGGGCAGGGCGCGCACCGGCTCGACGGCGGCGCAGAGCCCCTGTAGTGCCTCGGCGGGCGGCAGGACAGCCACGAACAGCCTCATGGTCCGATCTTCCCCTGCTCGGCCGTTCGGTGTAGAACGGATTTCCATGAAGATCCGCAACGGGGGTCCCGCGGACGTCCCCGACATCCTGTCCCTGCTCGACGGCGCCGTCTCCTGGCTGGCCGCCCAGGAGCGCACCGGCCAATGGGGCGACCAGCCCTTCAGCACCAACCCGGCCCGGGTCGACCAGGTCGCCTCGTACGCCGAGGAGCCCTTCCTGATCCGCCTCGCGGTGGACGAGGACGGCCGTACGATCGGCTGCTGCGTGCTCAACGAGGACCGCGGCAAGTGGATCCCCGCCGCAGATGAACGCGAGCTGTACGTGCGCAGCCTGGTCACCGACCGCAGCCGCAAGGGCTCGGGCATCGGCGCCGCGCTGATCGCCGACGCGATCGAGGAGGCCCGCCGGCGCGGCATCGGCCTGCTGCGGGTGGACTGCTACGCCGGCAACGACCGCAAGCTGGTCGGCCTGTACCGGGCGCTCGGCTTCACCGAGACCGTGGGCTTCGAGGTCGAGCAGCCGTCCGGCCTCTGGCCCGGCCAGGTGCTGGAGATCCGGCTCTGACGGAGCGTCAGAGAACCCCGGAATCATCTTCCGGGATTCTCTGACTACACATCAGCAGGCGGCGGCCAGCTCGGACTTGAGCGCCGGAGCGGTGCGCGGCACGAAGGCCACCACCCGCCCGCCGCGGCCCGGGTGGAGGTCGAACCGCACCCGCAGGTCGGCGCTGCGGGCCAGCACCAGGCCGACCGCGCCGGCCGCCAGCGCGGACACCAGGCCGCAGGCCAGCAGGCCGAGCCGGGGCCCGTACGAGGCGGTGACCCAGCCGACGACCGGGGCGCCGATCGGCGTGCCGCCGGTGAAGACCAGCACCAGCAGGCCCATCACCCGGCCGCGCATCTCGGGGTCGGTGCCCAGCTGCAGCATGGAGTTGACCGAGGTGTTGAAGCTCAGCCCGAACACCCCGATCAGCGTCAGCAGCAGCGCGAAGGTCCAGTAGTCGGGCGCGAAGGCCGCGACGACCTCCAGGGTGCCGAAGGCCAGCGCCGCGGCGACCAGCCGGCGCAGCCGGGGCGCGCCCCGGCGGGCGGCGAGCAGTGCGCCGGCCAGCGAGCCGACCGCCATCGCGGTGTTCAGCAGGCCGTACTGCCCGGCGCCCACCTTGAAGGTGTCGTGCGCGAAGCCGGACAGCAGCGTCGGGAAGTTGAACCCGAAGGTGCCGATGAACCCGGCCATCACCATCGGCCAGAGCAGCTCGGGCCGCTCCTTCACGTACCGCAGGCCCTCGCGCAGCTGGCCCTTCTCGCGGGCGATCGGCTCGGTCGGGCGCAGCTCGGACTCCCGCATCGCGAGCAGCCCGCCGATCACGGCGGCGAAGGACAGCGCGTTGACGGCGAACGCCCAGCCGCTGCCGACCGCGGCGATCAGCAGGCCCGCGACGGCGGGGCCGACCAGCCGGGCGGTCTGGAAGTTGGCGGCGTTCAGGCTGACGGCGTTGGCGAGGTCCTTGGGCCCGACCATCTCGGACACGAAGGCCTGCCGGGTCGGGTTGTCGACCACGGTGACCAGGCCGAGCAGCAGGGCGAAGGCGTACACGTAGTACGGCGTCACCACGCCGCCGACGGTCAGGACGGCCAGGCCCGCGGCGAGCAGGCCCATGGCGCCCTGGGTGTAGATCAGCAGCCGGCGCTTGGGCATCCGGTCGGCGAGCACGCCGCCGAACAGGCCGAGCAGCAGCATCGGCAGGAACTGCATGGCGGTGGTGATGCCGACCGCGAGCGGGCTGCCGGTGAGGCTGAGGACCAGCCAGTCCTGGGCGATCCGCTGCATCCAGGTGCCGGTGTTGGACACCACCTGGCCGACGAAGTAGTAGCGGTAGTTGCGTACGCGCAGCGAGGAGAACATCCCCCGGGGCCGGGTGAACTCGGCGCCGGTCGGCGATGCGGCCGAAGCCGCGGGAGACGGCACCGAAGCCGTGGGAGCCGGAACCGAAGTCGTGGGAACCGGAACCGAACCGGTGGGAGATGAGAGGGGCCGAGCGGAGCTCGTCGCCAGAAGGGTGGTGGTGGGCGACGGGCGGGACGAATGGGCTCGGCCCTGAGCGGCGGGGTGCGCCGCGGTGCGTTCGTCAGGGTCGTCGTCGCCGTTGCCGGGCAGTCCGCTGGGGGCGGGGGCCTGGGCGTCGGCGGCCGCGGTGTTGTCCGCGGCGGGGTCGCTGGTCGGGTCGTCGGTACGGATGGCGGCGGCGCTGGCTGCGGCCGGCGGTGTCACGGTGGTCTCCCCTCGTGGCGCGACGGCCCTGGCGGGGGCCGTCGCGCTGCTGGTTTCGGTGGTCGGTCCTGCGGTGATGCTGACTCCTTCTCCTCCCGGCGGCCGGCCGGGTTCGGTGTGCCTAGAGGTGTGCGAGCTTGTAGAGCACGGGTGCGGCCTCCCGCAGGACGGCCCACTCCTCATCGTCGAGCCCCTGGGCGAGCTCGGCGAGCCAGACGTTTCGGCGCCGGCGACTCTCCGTGAGGATCGTCTCGGCCTGCTCGGTGCTGCTGACGACCACCTGGCGGCGGTCCTCGGGGTGCGGTTCGCGCCGCACCAGCCCCTTCTCCTCCAGCATCGCGACGATCCTGGTCATCGAAGGCGGCTGCACGTGCTCCTTCCGGGCGAGCTCACCCGGCGTCGCCTTCCCGCACCGGGCGAGGGTGCCCAGCACTCCCATCTCGGTGGGACTCAGTGACTCCTCCACCCGTTGGTGTTTGAGTCGTCGGGAGAGGCGCATCGTGGACGACCGCAGCTGTGAGATCGCTGCGAGGTCCTGCTCGGACATCTCGGGCATCTCTTTAGCTTACGTCATTACTCTCGCTAAGGAAAAACGGGTTCCCACCGTGCCGGAGGATCGGCCCGGTGCCATATTGGTGATGGGTGATCGTTCCCGACTCCGGAAGGGCCGACCAGTGATGTCCGACCTCGCCTCCGAACCGTCCGTACAGTCGCCGCCGGCCGTCCGGTCCGCACCGGCCGTCCGGCCCGCGCAGACCCTGCCGGACCCGCAGTCCGCGCCGGACGACACCGGCTTCGCCCGGCTCGCCATGGTCACCATCGACTGCGCCGACCCGATCGCACTGGCCTCCTTCTACGGCGAGCTGCTCGGCTGGGAGACCCGGCACGTGGACGAGCACTTCGCGATCCTGGACAACCCGGAGGGCGGCAGCCCGCTGGGCTTCGGGCGGGTCACCGGCTACCGGCCGGAGCCGTGGACCGAGCCGGACGGCAGCAAGCACTTCCACCTGGACTTCTACGTCGACGACCTGGAGGAGTCCACCGCGAAGGCGCTCGCGCTCGGCGCGACCGAGCCCAGCTACCAGCACGGCCGCACGCTCCGGGTGCTGATCGACCCGGCCGGTCACCCGTTCGGACTGGCCCCGCTGGACCAGGCCGTCGGGCAGTAGGCGCAGCAGGGGGCGGCGGCGGGCGGCGGGGCCCGGGGGTCGTGCGCAGGCGATGTCAGGGCTTGGTGCCGAGATCTTGCAGGCAGCGTAAAGGTCCGCTCTGACCTGGGAGTTCACGAAAAACCCGAACATTGTGCGACTGCCCGGCAGTCGTTACTGTCCCCGTTGTCAGGGGCAGCACACGCCAGGTCTCCTCTCGATGGCACCCGTTCCGTGCCCCTTCCCCCACTTCTTCCCGGCGACCCGGCCTGCCGGGTCCGCCCGAGCCCTGGCGCCCTCAACCCCTCGTCCAGGGAGTTCAATTGGGTGCGATCCATCACGCCGACCACGGCTGGGTGACACCAGCGGTCTCGTACTTCGTCGCCTGCCTCGGCGCCTTCGTCGCCCTGCGCAGCGCCCGCTGGGCACTCGTCTCCACCGGCCGCAGCCGGGTGATCTGGCTGCTGTTCGCGTCGACCTCGCTCGGGGCCGGCATCTGGTCCATGCACTTCATCGCGATGCTCGGCTTCTCGGTCAGCGGCGTCGAGATCACCTACCAGCCGGGGCTGACCGTGCTCAGCCTGCTGGTCGCCGTCGCCGTGGTGGGCGTCGGACTGTTCACCGTCGGGTACTGGCGCCGCCGGCCCGTGCTGTCCCTGCTGATCGGCGGGCTGACCACCGGACTCGGGGTCGCCGCGATGCACTACCTGGGCATGGCCGCGATGGTCCTGCCCGGCCACCTCGGCTACGACCACGTCACGGTCTGGCTGTCGGTCGGCATCGCGGTGTTCGCGGCCACGGCCGCGCTCTGGGCCGCGCTCAACATCCGGGGCACCCTCGCCGTGCTGGCCGCGGCGCCCGTGATGGGCGTGGCCGTCTGCGCGATGCACTACACCGGCATGGCGGCGCTCTCCGTCCAGCTGGACTTCTCGCGCTCCACCGAAAGCGGCGTGATGGCGCTGCAGTTCATCTTCCCGCTCGGCGTCGGACTGGGCTGCTACGTCTTCTTCGGCTCACTGGCCTTCGCCGTCTCGCCGAGCAAGCCCTCCACCCAGCCCCTGCTGGCCGGCCCGGCGGCCCCGCTGCCGCCCCGGCCGCCGCGCGTCCCCCCGCAGCAGCGACGCTCCATGACCGGCTCGGGCGCCCGGCGCTGAACGGCACCGCCCCGAACGGCACCGCGCTGAACCGGACCGCCCCGCACGGCACCGCGCTGCGCCGGACCGCCCCGCGTCGAACCGTCCCGAGCGGCACCGCACTGCGCCGGACCGCCCCGAACCGGCGCTGAAGCCCAGCGCTGGAAGGACCGACGTCCGGCCGGGTCCCCCACCCCGGCCGGACGTCCGCGTGAGCTCTCAGGGCCGGCCGAGCAGCCCGGTCAGGTGCTCCGGTGTGGCCACCGGGCAGGCCTTGCGCACGAAGTCCCGCCGCAACGCGTGGTACGGCTCGCCCGCCCGGTAGAAGTTGGCGTGCATCCGGCGCAGTTCCTCGGCCCGGTACTCGGCCAGCGGCTTGGCCTCCTCGTCCTCGGCGCGGCGCCGCTTCTTGTCCACCAGCCGCCCGGTGAGCTCCGGCGCGTCCGCCAGCGCGGCAGCCTCCCGGGCCACCCAGCGCCGGAACCCGGCCGCGTCCCCGCCGGCCGTACGGTCCACCAGGCCGATCCGGCGGGCGTGTTCGGCCCCGACCGGCAGCGCCTCGGTGGTGAGCCGCTCGGCCTGCTCGGCGCCGACCCGGGCGGGCAGGGTGTACGTCCAGTACTCGGAGCCGTACAGGCCCATCAGCCGGTAGTGCGGGTTGAGCACCGCCGACTCCCGGCACCACACCTCGTCGGCGGCCAGCGCCAGCATCAGGCCGCCGGCCGCCGCGTTCCCGGCCAGGGCGGCGACGGTCAGCTTGTCGTCGGTGGTCAGGACGGCCTCGACCAGGTCGTCCATCGCGTTGATGTTCTCCCAGGACTCCAGCGCCGGGAAGGCCGCGCCCTCGATGACGTTGAGGTGGATCCCGTTGGAGTAGAAGTCCCGGGGCGCGCCCAGCACCAGCACCGAGGTGGGCCGGGCGGCGGCCTCCCGGTAGGCGGCCAGCAGCCGGCGGCACTGCTCGGTGCCCATCGCCCCGCCCGCGTAGGCGAACTCGAGGAAGCCGACCTCGCCGTCCTCGTGGTAGCGCAGCTCCGACCAGGTGGTGCGGCGGGCCGCGTCCGCCGGGCTCACCGGCACCTCGCGGACCCGGTGCAGCTCGTCGGCGAGCACCGTCGCGGCCGGCAGCTTGAAGGTGACCGGCCCGCCGGGGGTACGGCGCGGGCGCAGCTGGGGGATCCAGACCGCGCCGTCCACGGTGGCCCGGCAGATCGCGCCGTCCCGGGTGGCGAGGACGGCGCCGGGCTCCGGGCCGCGCAGCTGGTCCTCGGGGTGGCCGCCGTGCAGGAAGAACTCGCGTCCGTACAGCTCGTCGAGCACGCCGGGCTGGGAGTCGGCGGCGCGCAGCTTGCGCAGCACGGTGGCGGTGTCGTCCTGCTGCCAGTCGATCCGGCGCGCCTCCTGGCGCAGGAACGGCCGCAGTTCGCCGCGCACGTCGGGGCGGGTGTAGTCCAGCGGCTCGGGGGTGAACAGCCCGCCCTCGTAGCGCTGGACGGCCAGCAGGACGGCCTCGGCGGCGGCGTCCGCGACCTCGCCCCGGTACAGCTCGCTCTTGCCGCACTCGGGGACGGCGAACTCGACGGACGCCCAGATGTCGCCGGCGTCCATCTCCTCGACGGCCTGCAGCACGGTGACGCCCCAGCGCCGGGCGTCCTCGGTGATCGCCCAGTCGAGCGAGGAGGGGCCGCGGTCGCCCTTCGGGCCGGGGTGCACGATCAGGACCGTCCGGGTGGACCAGATGTCCGCGGGGACGGCCCTGGTGAGCATCGGGCAGACGATCAGCTCCGGGTCGACCCGGGCCACCGCCTCCCTCATCTGTTCGTCGCCGAGGGCGAGTTGGACGGCGACCTGGTGGCCGCGCTCGCGCAGCTCGGTGTGGACGCGCTGGGTCAGGCTGTTGAACGCGGTGGCGATCAGGAGAATGCGCACAGGGGGCCTCCGGGCAGGGACTGCGGGTCGCGCGGAGGCGATGAAACCACGGCATGGACACGCAATGGTCACGTTCCGTGGCTCGGCGCTCTACTCTCACGCACCCCGCACACCTGTGGCCCCGGCGTGGCCCCGCTTCGCCGGATCTCCCCAGCCCCTCCCCGGAGTCGGCCTGGCGCCGGACACCCGGCGCCAGGACCATGACCCGGCCCGCGACCGGCCCGCGACCGGCCCCGGGTGCTACCGGGGGAAGGCCCGGCGGGCCCGCCAGGTGGTGTGCTCGCGGGAGACCGCGTCCTCGGCCTCGGCGGCCAGCCGGGCCCAGCGCTCCTCGGCGTCCGGCGTCTTGAGGTCGAGGTCGGAGAGCTGGTTGCCGACGTTCTCCAGTTCGCGCGCGGCCAGCTGGTAGGCGGCGGCCAGCGGGCGCAGCTGCTTGAGCTGGGTCCAGGCGATGATCGCGGCGGCCGCGGCCGAGCTGGCGCCGAAGATGTGCACCTCCAGGGCGCCGGTGGCCTGGGCGATGGCCGCCGCCGCGCCGATGATGATCAGCGTCGCGATGCCGAGCCCCCAGGAGACCGCCTGGGACTCGCAGGAATCGGCCCGGGAGCGGTACCAGGTGCGCTGGCTCTCGACCCGGGTGCGCAGGTAGAGGGTGCGCCGGGCGGCGAGGCTGTCGGCCCGGGCGCGGCGCATCTCCTCGGTGATCTCCGGGACGCTGCCGGGCGGCACGATCTCCGGGTCCTCGAAGGCCCGCAGCACGTCCTCGACCTGGAGCAGGTAGCCGCGGTCGGCGTCCGGCGAGTCGGCGTCGCCACCGAACGGGCTGGCCCGGACGCTGTACTTCCAGGCCAGCGTCTTGACCGACTCGGCCGCCGCCCGCGCCTCGTACCACCGGCCCTGCGGGTTGCTGCGGCGCAGCCGGGACCAGAAGTAGCCGGCGATCAGGAAGGCGGCCACCGAGAACAGTGGCTTGATATCGCTGTCGCCCTTGTGGTCCGGGCCCGGGAGCGAGCCGATCAGCGCGGCGACCACCAGCATGGCGATCAGCCCGCGGTGCCAGCGGAGCGTCTCGCGCTGTCCGTCCAGCGAGGCCTTGTCCGCCCGCCAGAACAACTCCGGCAGCAGTCGCGCCTCGACTCCCCCGGGCGGATCCTGTTGCACCATCGGTCGAGTCCCCTCCCCGTCTCCGTCCAGGCAGTATGCCCGCCGCCAACTGCCCTACACAGTCACCTTTTTGACACCTTCCGATCGCCGGTGATTGCCCCCGAGCCGGGGCCGGTACACCCGGTCGCATGCCACTGCACTGGAAGCTCGTCATCGACTGCGCCGACCCGCACCGCCAGGCCGCGTTCTGGGGCGCCGCCCCGGACTACGCCGTCGAGGACCACCGCACCCTGATCGCCCGCCTGCTGGACGCCGGCCCGGGCCCCGACCGGAACGCCGGCGGCCCGGGAGAACGCCGCCCCGGACGCCGACGGCCCCGCCCTCCGGTTCCGGAGGGCGGGGCCGTCGAGGGCCGTACGGCGTCAGAGCAGGCCGAAGGCCGGCATCAGGTAGTAGAAGGCGAACACCGCCGCCACCACGTACATCGGGGCCGGCACGCCACGGCCGCGGCCGGCGGCCAGGCGCAGGACGCAGAAGGCGATGAAGCCGAAGCCGATGCCGTTGGTGATCGAGTAGGTGAACGGCATCATCACGATGGTCAGGAAGGCCGGGATCGCGATGGTGTAGTCCGCCCAGTCGATCTCCTTGATCGAGTTGGCCAGGATCAGGAAGCCGACCGTGACCAGGGCCGGGGTGGCGGCCTGGGCCGGGACCATGGTGGCCAGCGGCGTGAGGAAGAGCGCCACCACGAAGAGCAGGCCGGTGACGATCGAGGCGAAGCCGGTGCGGGCGCCCTCGCCGACGCCCGCGGTGGACTCGACGAAGCAGGTGTTGGCGGAGGCGGAGGCGGCGCCGCCGGCCGCGGTGGCGATGCCGTCGACCATCAGGATCCTGTTGATGCCCGGCAGGTCGCCCTTCTCGTCGAGCAGGTGGGCCTCGTCGGCGACGCCGAGGATGGTGCCCATCGCGTCGAAGAAGCAGGACATCAGCACGGTGAAGACGAACAGCACGCCGGTCAGCACGCCGACCTTCTCGAAGCCGCCGAACAGGCTGACCTTGCCGACCAGGCCGAAGTCCGGGGCGGCCACCGGGTTGCCGGGCCAGGTGGGGACGGTGAGGCCCCACTTGAGCGCCGGGACGTCGGCGAACTTGTCGATCACCACGGCCAGCACGGTGGAGACGGCGATGCTGATCAGGATTGCGCCGGGCACCTTGCGGATGACCAGGATCAGGGTCAGCAGCAGGCCGACCACGAAGACCAGCACCGGGAAGCCGAGCAGGTGGCCGTTGCCGCCGAGCTGCAGCGGGACGGTGGTGTGGGCGGCGTCCGGGATGCGGCTGACGAAGCCGGAGTCGACCAGGCCGACGAGGGTGATGAACAGGCCGATGCCGATCGCGATGGCCTTGCGCAGGCCGAGCGGGACGGCGTTCATGACCCGCTCGCGCAGGCCGGTGGCGACCAGCAGCATGATCGCGAAGCCGGCCAGCACCACCATGCCCATGGCGTCCGGCCAGGTCATCTTGGGTGCGAGCTGCAGCGCCACGATGGTGTTGACGCCGAGGCCGGCGGCCAGGCCGATCGGCACATTGCCGACCACGCCCATCAGCAGGGTGGTGAGGCCCGCGGTGAGGGCGGTGGCGGTGACCAGCTGGGCGCTGTCCAGGTGAGCCCCGGTCATGTCCGTGGCGCTGGCCAGGATGATCGGGTTCAGCACCAGGATGTACGCCATGGTGAAGAAGGTGGCGACACCGCCGCGGATCTCGCGCGGCAGGGTGGAGCCGCGCTCACTGATCTTGAAGTAGCGGTCCAGGGCGCCGGAGGGGGGCGTGGGCGCGCTGGAGGCGGGTTCGGGCGACTCGGTGGCCGACTGGACCACAGGCATGCGGGCGTCCTCTGTGGGGGAGCTGAGGAGGAGGGTTCCACCCGGGACGACGGTGGCCGGGCGTAGACCTTTAAGTATGGTTTCCGGATCGCACACGCGCTATCTTCGCGCGTAGAGCACCGAGGGCCGCCGGAGGCCGCCGGCCGGGCACCCGCCACACCCCCCGAGCCCCCCGCGCACCGTACGCTAGGCCCCATGCCCAAGACGCCGCTGCACCCCTCGCCCCCTCCGCTGGAGGCCAATGACGTCGCCATCGTCGGCGGCGGCACGGTGCTGTGGTTCGTCGCCTTCCTCGCCCTGCTCCCCTTCCAGGGCACCCTCTCCGACCACGGCCACGGCACCTGGCCGTGGATCTGCCTCTCCGGCGGCCTGCTCGGCCTGATCGGCCTCTGGTACTGCCGCGCCCGGCGGGACGCGATCGCCCGCAGCCGTGCCGCCGAGGCCGCGCGGGACACCTCCGGGGACGGCGGCCAGAGCCCGTCCACCCAGTCGGACTGAATAGTCCTTTAGTAGCACGCACCGGACATAAGGCACCCGTAGAGTCGGTGCCATGACGCAGCCTGCCCAGCCCGCGGAAGAGCAGCCGACCGACGGAGGCCGCCCGGACGGAGCGCACCCGCTCGGCCTGCTGCCCGGACGGCGCGGTGGCCTGACCACCGCGGAGGTCGCCGAGCGGGTGGCGGACGGACGGGTCAACGACGTCCCGGTGCGGTCCAGCCGGTCCGCCAAGGAGATCGTCCGGGCCAACGTCTTCACCCGGTTCAACGCCATCATCGGCGTCATGTTCGGGATCATCCTGATCGTCGGGCCCCTCCAGGACGGCCTGTTCGGCCTGGTCATCGTGGCCAACACGGCGATCGGCATCATCCAGGAGCTGCGCGCCAAGAAGACCCTGGACAGCCTGGCCCTGATCGGCGAGACCAGGCCGCAGGTCCGCCGGGACGGCGCCGTCCAGCAGGTCCCGGTCTCCGAGATCGTCCTCGACGACACCGTGCTGCTCGGCATCGGCGACAAGGTGATCGTGGACGGCGAGGTCACCGAGGCGGACGGCCTGGAAATCGACGAGTCGCTGCTCACCGGCGAGCCCGACCCCGTCCTCAAGCAGCCCGGCGACCAGGTGATGTCCGGCAGCTTCGTGGTGGCCGGCGCCGGCGCGTTCACCGCCACCAGGGTCGGCCGGGAGGCCTACGCGGCGCAGCTGGCCGAGGAGGCCAGCAAGTTCACCCTGGTGAAGTCGGAGCTGCGCAGCGGCATCAACAGCATCCTGCGGTTCATCACCTACCTGCTGATCCCCACCGCGATCGGCCTGATCATCAGCCAGCTGGCCGTGGAGGGCCGCGACTGGCGCGAGGCCGTGCGCCGGATGGTGGCCGGCATCGTGCCGATGGTCCCCGAGGGCCTGGTGCTGCTGACCTCGGTCGCCTTCGCGATCGGGGTGATCCGGCTGGGCCGCCGGCAGTGCCTGGTCCAGGAGCTGCCCGCGATCGAGGGCCTGGCCCGGGTGGACACCGTCTGCCTGGACAAGACCGGCACCCTCACCGAGGGCGGCATGGACGTCATCGACCTGCGGGTGCTCTCCGACGGCGAGTCCGCCCCGGTCGACAAGGACACGATCCAGCACGCGCTCGCCGTGATGGCCGGGGCCGACGCCCGCCCCAACCCGTCCATGCAGGCCGTCATCGACGCGTACGGGCGCGGCGACGGCGCCGGCCCGGGCGGCGACGGCTGGCGGGTGATCGAGGCGATGCCCTTCTCCTCCGCCCGCAAGTGGAGCGGCGTCCAGCTGCTGGAGCCCCAGGGCGGCGAGGCCAGCTGGCTGCTCGGCGCCCCGGACGTGCTGCTGCCCGCCGGGCACCCGGCGCTCGCCGAGGTGGACGAGCTGGGCTCCCGGGGCCTGCGGGTGCTGCTGCTCGGCCGCACACCCGTCCCGCTGGACTCCCCCGACCCGGCGGCCGGCCTCACCCCGCTGGCCCTGGTGGTGCTCCAGCAGCGGCTGCGCGCGGACGCCGCCGAGACCCTGCGCTACTTCGAGGGGCAGAACGTCCGGGCCAAGGTGATCTCCGGCGACGCGGCCGTCTCGGTCGGCGCGGTGGCCGGCCATCTCGGGCTGCCCGGCGCGGACCGCCCGCTGGACGCCCGCACCCTGCCGCAGGACCCCGAGCAGCTCGCCGAGACCGCCGACCGGACCAGCGTCTTCGGCCGGGTCACCCCGCAGCAGAAGCGCCAGCTGGTCGGGGCGCTGCAGTCGCGCGGCCACACCGTGGCGATGACCGGCGACGGCGTCAACGACGTGCTGGCACTCAAGGACGCCGACATCGGCGTGGCGATGGGCACCGGCTCGGACGCCACCAAGGCGGTCGCCCAGATCGTGCTGCTGAACGACTCCTTCGCGACCCTGCCCTCGGTGGTGGCCGAAGGCCGCCGGGTGATCGGCAACATCGAGCGGGTGGCCGGGCTGTTCCTGGTCAAGACGGTCTACTCCGTCCTGCTGGCGCTGCTGGTGATCTTCACCCACTCGCCGTACCCGTTCCTGCCCCGGCACTCCACCGTGCTGTCCACCCTCACCATCGGCGTGCCGGCCTTCTTCCTCGCCCTCGCCCCCAACAACGAGCGGGCCCGCACCGGCTTCGTGAAGCGGGTATTGCGGCTGGCCGTGCCCGGCGGCGTCATCGCCGGCACCGGCACCTTCGTCGCCTACTCGCTGGCCCGCTCCGACCACGCCACCGACCTCAAGGCCGACACCAGCGTGGCCACCCTGACGCTCTTCCTGATCGCCATCTGGGTGCTCGCCATCGTCGCCCGCCCGTACAACTGGTGGCGGCTGCTGCTGATCGGCACCATGTGCTTCGCCTTCGCGCTGGTGCTGACGGTGCCGTGGCTGTCGGACTTCTTCGAGCTCTCCCTGGTCGGCTGGCGCGACCCGTGGACGGGCGTGGCCATCGCCCTGGTCTGCGGCGTGGTGCTGGAGGTCGGCTGGGCCTGGATGAAGCGCCGCGGCATGGAGTGAGCGAACGGCCCCTGCGCTTAGGGCGTGTCTTTCGGATCACGCCAAGCGGTCGTCGTGATCCGAAAGACACGCCCTAGCATGGCCCCCGAGAGGGGGTGCCGAATGGCGCGCAAGGGTGGGGAATTGGAGGCGTTCATCGCCTTCCTGGGCGGGCTGCTGGCGGCCGGGCTGACGGCGCTGGCGATGGTGGGCGTCGGTCTGGCCGCCAGGCCGACGCCCACCCTGAAGACGGCGGCGATGGTGACGCTCGGCGCGGTCTGGCTGACCGTCACCACCACCGTCTACCTGCGGCTCAAGCCGCGCGGCGGTGAGGCCCTGTCCGGCCGGTCGGGCCGACCCGACAGGCCTTAGCCCTCGAAGTCCCGGGCCGCGGACAGCTCGTAGGCCCGGTCCGGCTCGCTGAGCGCGGCCAGCACCTCGAAGCGCCGGTGCCATTGCCCGACCGACCAGGCGAGCCCGGCCGCCAGGCCCTCCGGGGTGGCCGCGTGCAGCAGTCCGGGCACCGGCGGGACCTCGAACTCGTCATCCTCGTCGTCGGCTTCGGCCAGCTCCGGATCGTACGGCGGTTCCGGGGCGTCCGCCTCGTGGTCCCAGCGCCAGTCGACGGCGGCCTCGCCGCCGTCCGGGCCGACCACCAGCAGCTCCTCGTGCTCCTCGTAGGCGACCGGGCAGCCGGGCAGCAGCTCCCGCACCACCGCCGGGACGCGGTGCAGCACGCCCTCGGAGAGCACCCGCCCGCCGGCCACCTCGCTGGCCAGCGACACGTGCAGCCGCTCGGCGAGGTCCGCGGCGAGCGCCGGGGCGACCGGCAACAGCGGGTACGGGTGCAGCAGTTGGACCAGGTCGGGGGCGTCGGCGACGACCGCCTCGGTGGCGTCCACGATCACCGTGTGGTCCGGGCGGCGGCCGGTGGCCGGGTCCAGCGGCGGCAGCGCCCGCACCACGTCGAGCGGTTCGATCCGCTCCCGGTCGACCCGGGCCAACGCGCTGTGGATGCCGTGCAGTTGGCGGTGCCCGACCTCGGCGGCCGGGTCGGTGAGCCGGTCCAGCACCTCGTCCGGGCCGTGCACCTCGGCGAGCAGCGCGGACAGCGTGGTGCGCACCCCGAGCGCGTGCAGGAACTGCTCGTCCAGGGTGGTGCGCGCCTCGTCGTACAGGCCGCGCAGCAGCGGGTCGGCCCCGGCGGCGCGCAGCCCGGCGGGCTCGCGGCCGCCCAGCACCGGGTGGTCGCGCAGCCACCAGGCGGTGTACGGCGGCAGGTCGGTGTACGTGCCGTCCGGCAGCAGGGTGCGCACCGGGGTGACCACGGCGTCCCGGTACGGCGGGCGGGCGAGCGCGGCGAGCGCCTGGGGCCAGGCGTCGTCGTCGACCAGGTCGAGGTCCCGGACGGCCAGCAGTTCGGCGGCCACCGGCGGCACGCCGATGACCTCGTCGGCGTTCAGTGCCTCCAGGGCGTCCTCGGCCCATTCGGCGAGCCCGTCGGGCGCCTCGTCCAGCAGCCCGGTGGGGTGGCCGCCGGCCGCCCGGTCGGCGGGGGCGGTGGGGTCGAGCCGCTCCAGGTCGTCCGGGTCGAGCACCACGTCCTCGGCGCGCACCAGCACGAAGTCGGCGAGCACGCCGACGGCCGCGAGCACCTCGGGGCCCCAGCGCTCCAGCAGCTCGTCGTCCACCCAGCCGGCGTCCTCCTCGCGCGCGAGCGCGGCGAACGGGCTGCCGGGCAGCACCAGTTCGCCGGCGCGGGCGGGCTCGCCCTCGTCGTCCAGCAGCGCCAGCCGGGCCAGCCAGGGGTGTTCGCCGACGCCCGGTTCGGCGGCCTTCACCAGGGCCAGGACGGCGTCGGCCAGCTCCAGCGCGGCGTCCAGGTCGTCGTCGGCCAGCTCGTAGGAGCGGGCGACGGCGGCCCGCACCTCGGGGGTGTCCAGCACCCCGGCCGGGGTGGCGGTGCCGGCGCCCAGCTTGGCCAGCAGCGGGTGGGCGGCCTCGGGGTGGGCGAGCCGCAGGTCGAGCGCGGCCAGGGCCCCGGCGAGCGACTCGGGGTAGCCGGGGAAGGCCGCCCAGTCGGCGTCCTCGGAGGGCAGCAGGACCCGCCGGGGCCCGGTGACGGTCCGCCCATCGGCGAGCGGCACGGGCAGCGCGCCGAGGGCCTCCGGGTCGGCCGCGCCGAGCGCCGCGTACAGGTTGCGCCACCAGGCCGGGTCCCGGTCCAGACCGCCGAGTTGGTCCACCACCTCGGCCAGCGGCACCCGGCGCACGTTGAGCACCCGCAGCTCGGTGCGGCGCTCCAGGCCGGCCGGCAGCAGCCCGGGGAAGATCGGCGCGAGCGCCTCGACCACCGAGCCGTCCGCGCCCTCCAGCAGGGTCGCGTCCCGGGGCCGCAGCGCGGGCGTGCCCTCCTCGGTGCCGCCGGGGTGCGGCAGGAACGGCGTGCCGGGGAGCCGGGAGAGCACCGCGGCGCGCAGCGCGTTGTCCAGCGCGCCCTGCCCGAGCGGCCCGGGGACGAGGCCCAGCGAGCCGAGGTCCGCGCCGCGGGCGCGCAGCAGGTCGGTGTAGCTGTCGGCAGCGCGTTCGGTGAGGAAGTCGGTGAGCGCGCCGGGGGCGATGTGCCGGCGGGTGGAGTCCAGCGGGTAGGAGGCGATCAGCAGCGCGGGCAGTCCGATCGGCTCGTCGCTGGGGGTGGGGGCGTGCAGCACCGGCGCGATGGCGGGCCGCTGCGGGGTGCCGTCCTCCTCCACCGGGACGGCCCAGGTGACCGTCCAGTACGGGCGGGCGCGCTCCTCGGTGGGCCGGTCGGCGAGCAGTTCGGCGTCCAGGCGGCCGGAGGCGCCGGCGGTCTGCCAGAGGGTGCGCCGCAGCCGCCCGCCCTCGTCGTCGGTGACGGTGACCTCGGTGACGCCGTCCGGGCGCGGCTCGGCGGCGCCGCGGGTGAGCGTCCGGGTGCCCTCCGGGGTCTCCACCACGACCTCGGCCAGGCCCGGCAGGGTGAGCAGCAGGGCGTCGTCGATCCCGGCCAGCAGACGCCTGGTCAGGTCCTCGGCGGCGGCGTCCCGCAGCGGCAGCACCACCACGGTGTCGTAGCCCACGGGGGCCGGGCCCTCGGCCGCGAACGGCAGCCGCAGCAGCGGCACGTGGCCGTCCCGGCGGCGCAGTTCGTCGACGAGCGCGGGCTGCGCCTCGGCGAGCGAGCGGGCCTCGCCCAGCGACCAGCGGACCCCGCCGGCTGCGCCGAGCACGGCGGGCTCGTCGGTGACGGCGAGGACGGCGGCGAAGCCGACGCCGAACCGGCCGACGGCGGGCTGCTCTCCGCGCTTGGAGGAGGCGCGCAGGGTGGACAGCGACTCGACGCCCACCGCGTCCAGCGGGGCGCCGGTGTTGGCGGCGGCGAGGACGCCGTCGGCGAGGGTCAGCCGCAGCCGTCCGGGGCCGTGCCCGGCCCGGAGGGCCGCGTCGGCCGCGTTCTGCGCCAACTCGACCACCAGGCGGTCGCGGTAGCCGCCGAGGGCCAGTTCCTCCTCGGCGTTGGCGTCCTCCCGGAACCGGGCGGGCGAGGCGGCCCAGGCGTCCAGCACCCGTCGGCGCAGCGCGGCGCTCCCGAACGGGTCCGCGAGGTGCTCGTCCGTGCCACTGCCGATGATCCGAGGTTCCACGGGACCTGCCGCCTTCCGCCGCCCTGTACGTCGTAGGGGCATTCTTCCCTGCCCCACCGACTGCTCCCGACCACGGACCGCTCCGGTGGGCATCGACGGACCGTCCCCGGCCGGGGAATCCGCAGGCGAAGGCCCGTCAGCGGCCGGTTCCGCGGAGCGCCCGGTCCGGCACTCAGGCCCCGAAGGCCCCGAAGGCCCCAGGGGCACCAGCGGCACCTGCGGCGGCGGGCGGAGGCGACGGCGGGGAGGCGACGGGCGGCGGCGGGGGGCTGACGGGGTGACGGGCCCGCCGACCCGGCACCCCACTGCCGGGCCGACGGCCCGCCCTGCCGCCCTCCGCGAGCTTGGGGGTCCCCGCGGACGGCAGGCCAGCCGGGGCACCACGGCGAACGGGCGCCCCTACCAGGAGGAACGCCGCGGCCCGCCCCACCGGTTCAGATGGGACGGGCCGCGGGCGACGCCGGCTCAGGAGTGGCCGAGCTCCTCCGCCGGGGCGTCCGGCTCGACCGAGCCGGAGGCGCGGTCCGGGTGGAGCTGCAGCGGCTCGACCACCAGCTCGTCCAGGATCAGCTCGGACGGCGCCGGCGGGGCCGGGATGACGGCCGCCTCGGAGTGCCCGCCGCAGCCGTACGCGAAGGAGACGATCTGGCCGTCGGCCGGGCCGAACTCGTTGCCGCACACGCCGAAGGCCTGTCCGAGCGAGCCGCCGATCGGGATCAGGAAACCGCAGCTGCCGCACGCGGCGGGCGCGGCCTGCGCCATCGGGGTCTGCGGGCCGTGCGCCTTCTCCCAGCGGTCGGCGGCCAGGTGCAGACCGAGCCGGGAGAGCACCCGGCTGCGGCCCAGGCCCAGCTCGTCGGCGACCGCGTTGATCTGGGCGCGGGCCGGGGCGGGCTGGACGTGCGGGTCGGTGACGACCACGTCCTCCTCGGCGGCCAGGGCGACCGCGGAGTTCGGCGCGGGCTCGTCATCGCCGCTCCAGCCGGCCTCCAGCCGCTCGTCGTCGGCCCCGGTGGGCAGCAGGTCGCCGGGGCCCATGTCGCCCGGGCGCAGCCGCTCGCTCCACGGCACCCACTCGGGCGCCAGCACGGCGTCCTCGCCGGGCAGCAGCACGACCTCGTCCAGCGTCACGTTCTTCGCCCGCGGGGCGCGGGCGACGGTGATCGCCCAGTGCCAGCCGCGGTAGGCCGCATCCAGGCACTCGAAACTGTGGGTGACGACGCGGTCGGCGTCCGCCTGCACACCCAGGTGCGGCCCGACGGCCTCGGGCCCGACGGCCTCCTCGGCTGCCTGGCGGGCGAGTTCGACGGCCTCGGCACAGAGCCGGTCGGGGGTACGGCTTCGCATCGCAGCACTCACGGCGTCGATTCTCTCCCAGTTCTTCTGTCGCCCACGGCGTGTTGCCTTCTCGTCGCGGCTCGGTAGTCCCTCGTCCATTCTGCGCGACCCGGGGCCGCGTCGGGTACCGGCCGCGCCGCTCGTCCGGCCTGCCGGCGCCCCGGCGCCACGGCGGACGGACCTTGGGGCAGGCTACCCGCCGGTCGGCGCCCCGGCACAGTCCGGGGCGGAGCCGACCGTTCCGAGGCCGCGCCGGGCCCTGCCGATTCCCGGGTCACCCCGGGCGAATCTGGGGCAGGATGAGCATGTGGCGGACGACGACCCGTCGCAGCACGCACTGCGCCCCTCGCAGGCCGGCAACCCCGACGAGGCGGACGCCGTGCCGCGACAGCAGCCTCCTGTCCCCGCTGCGGGCGAACCGCAGCCGGCGGACGACGGCGGGGCGTCCGCAACCGCCCCGGTCAGCCTGGAGAAGCCCGTTCCGCCCGAGGACGACCCGCTGGACGCCCCGCCGGACGACCTGCCCGACGACCTGCCCGAGAACGACCTGCCGGAGGACCCGGCCCCCGCGGACGAGGCCCCCGAGCCGCACCGCAATATCCTGGTCCGCACCGCCTCCGCGGCCGGCCTGCGCACCGGCAAACTGGTGCACGGCACCGGCCGCCGGATCCGCCGCGCCACCTCGGCCGAGGGCGCGGGCGAGTCGGGCCTGGCGAAGCTGATCGAGCTGCACGCGCTGAACTCCTTCGGCGACATGCTGATCACCATCGCGCTGGCCTCCACCATCTTCTTCTCCGTCCCCACCGGCGAGGCCCGCGGCCGGGTCGCCCTCTACCTGCTGATCACGATGGCCCCGTTCGCCCTGCTCGCCCCGGTGATCGGCCCGCTGCTGGACCGGCTGCCGCACGGCCGCCGGGCGGCCATGGCGATGTCGATGCTGGCCCGGGCCGTGCTGGCCTGGACGATGGCCGGGGTGATCGCCGGCGGCGGGATCGCGCTCTACCCGGAGGCGCTGGGCGTGCTGGTGGCGTCCAAGGCGTACGGGGTGGTGCGCAGTGTGGTGGTGCCCCGGCTGCTGCCGAGCCGGCTGTCCCTGGTGAAGGCGAACTCCCGGGTCACCCTGGCCGGGCTGCTGGCCACCGGGGTGGCGGCCGCGGTGGGCGGGCTGCTGCACCTGATCGGGCCGGGCTGGCCGCTGCGCGGTGCCTTCCTGGTGTTCGTGATCGGCACCCTGATGGCCTTCCACCTGCCGCACACGGTCGACTCGGCGAAGGGCGAGCAGCGGGCCGTGCTGCACGCCGAGCTGGCCGGCGAGGGCGGGGGTTCCCACCTGATCCACCACAAGCCGCCGAAGGTCAAGGCCTCGCTGCGCACCGTCGGCCCCTCGGTGGTGCTGGCGTTGCGGGCGATGGCGGGGATGCGCTGGCTGGTCGGTTTCCTGGTGTTCTTCCTGGCGTTCCTGCTGCGCACCGACCCGATCGGCGGCCTGCGGCCGACCCTGGCGCTGGGCCTGGTGGCGCTGGCGGCCGGGACGGGCAACGCGCTGGGTTCGGTGCTGGGCTCCTGGCTGCGCACCCGCGGCCCGGAGGCGACGGTCACCGCGATGCTGCTGCTGGCGACGGGTGCGACGGCGGCGGCCGCGCTCTGGTACGGCGTGGTGACGGTGATTCTGGTCGCCGGGGTGTCCGGGATGGCGGCCTCGCTGGGCAAGCTGGCGCTGGACGCGCTGATCCAGCGGGACGTCCCGGAGGCGGTGCGGACGTCGGCGTTCGCCCGTTCGGAGACGCTGATGCAGCTGGCCTGGGTGGCGGGCGGCGGGGTCGGCATCGTGCTGCCGCTGAACGGGGTGCTGGGCCTGTCGATCGCGGCCGCGGTGGTCGGCCTGGTGCTGCTGTGGACGGTCCACTCGCTGCTGCGGCTGGGTCTACGGCGTCACCCGGCCGCGCCCCGGGTGGCCTGAACCGGCCCGAACCCGCTGGAACCGTCCCGAACCGGCCCGGTCCGGGTGCCGCGGCAACACGCGGCGGCCGACCCCCGCGTAGCGTGATCGGCCGGGTTCGGTAGATTCTGACGCATGAGCCTCAATACCCGTGTCATCGCCGCCCTCGGGGCCGTCGTCGTGGTCGGCGCCGCCACGGTGGGCACCTCCGTGGCCATCGCCGCCGGACAGACCGAGCACAACTCCCACCGGGCCACCCTGCAGGTCGGCACCACGTCGATCGCCGCGGACCCGCTGTGCTGGAACGGCGGCAGCCCGCTCACCGACGACCAGCAGGACCAGTGCCGGACCAAGGCCAACGAGGCCCTGGCCAACGGCAACCTGCCGCAGTCCGACGTGCGGACGAGCGACCGGGTCGGCGTCGGCGTCAGCCCGAACGTGGCCAAGACCGGCTGGTGGGCCTCCACCAACGGCGGCGCGAGCGCCCAGGGCGGGCAGACCAGCCTGTTCTCGTACGCCCAGGGCCCGACCTTCTCCGGCTCCCAGCCGGCCAGCACGGTGCTGAACTCCAGCGGCAAGACCGTGGTCACCGTGGTCGAGATCGACAAGAAGTCGGAGAGCCCGATCGCCGTCTGGTACTTCCGGATGAACACCCAGGGCAGCTGACGCTCCCGCGATGAGCGCGCACGTCGCCGACGCGCACCCCGGGCAGCCGGGCCCCGAACGGGCCCGGCTGCTCGTCGTCGTCGCGGTGCCCGCCGAGGCCGAGGCGGTGCTGCGCGGCCTGCCCGGCGGCGCC
>NZ_MECK01000102.1 GCF_014596465.1 Streptomyces sp. CBMA123
GAGGACGAGCGGGTGACGAGGTCCTGCGCGGACTGCGGCAGCGGCGTCGGCGCGGGCGCGGCGAGCTGCGGGTCGACGGTCAGCGTCGTGACGCCGAGCGGCTCGGTGAGGGCGCGCAGCGCGGGCTCGGCGAGGACGATCCAGGGCTGGTCGGGGCCCAGGACGGCGGCCAGGCGCTGCGGGGAGGTGAAGGCGACCGCCGTGCGGTTGCCGAGCGCGGTACGGAAGAGCCGGGCCGTGTGGCCGAGGGGACCCGACCGGACGGGTACCAGGAGCTGTCCGGCCGGGTTGCGCTCGCAGGGCTCGGGGTCCCCGGTGCTCAGGTGCTGGTTCATGGCCTGCCTTCACGGGGGTGCGGTGGGACGGTGGTCGCATCCCGCGATCTCCGGGGCGCGGCAGTGACGATGCCCGCGGACCCGGGGGGAGCGCCGGGCCCTGACGCGTCCCTGATCCCGAGCATCCGTTTCCTTATGGCGTGTTGACGGTCCCTGGGGATGGCGCCCGGTGACGTCCCGGACGGCGTACGAGAAGTCGGCAGGTCCGAAGCGTCCGGCCGAGACTCGGAGCACCGGAGCTGGCAGCCGATCGGAAGCGGAGCGTGATCGCATGGCGGACCTGGCGTACATCGGCGTGACGGTGCTCGTCTTCGCCGTCCTCGCCCTGCTGGCCAAGGGGGTCGAGCGGCTGTGACGGGCGACAACGTCCTCGGGCTCGTGGTGGCGGGCGCGATCGTCGGCTACCTGGTGCTGGCCCTCGTCTTCCCGGAGAGGTCCTGAGGGTGGATCCGGCCCTCGCCGGGGTCCTACAGGCGCTGGCCCTGGCCGCCGCGCTGGCGCTGTCGCACCGGCCGCTGGGCGACTACCTGGCACACGTGCTGACGACCCGCAGGCACCTGCGGATCGAACGCGGCGTCTACCGGCTGATCGGCGTGAACGCGGAGGCCGACCAGACCTGGCCGTCCTACCTGCGGGGCGTGCTGGCCTTCTCGGCGGTCTCGGTGCTGTTCCTCTTCGCCTTCCTGCGGCTGCAGAGCCATCTCTGGCTCTCCCTCGGCTTCCCCGACGTGCCCGCCGCGCTCGCCTGGAACACCGCGGTGTCGTTCGTCACCAACACCAACTGGCAGTCCTACAGCGGCGAATCCACGATGGGTCACCTCGTGCAGATGGCGGGGCTGGCGGTACAGAACTTCGTGTCCGCGGCCGTCGGCATCGCCGTCGTCGCCGCGCTGATCCGCGGCTTCGCCCGCAGCGGCACCGACCGGGTGGGCAACTTCTGGGTGGACGTCACGAGGACCGTCCTGCGGCTGCTGCTGCCGGTGTCGGTGGTGTTCGCCGTCGTCTTCGTGGCGTCCGGCATGGTCGAGAACCTGCACGCGGCCGGCCCGATCGCCACCGTGGCCGGCGGGACCCAGACCCTCACCGGCGGACCGGTCGCCTCCCAGGAGGTCATCAAGCTCCTGGGCACCAACGGCGGCGGGTTCTACAACGCCAACTCGGCCCACCCGTTCGAGAACCCGAACCCGCTGACCAACTGGCTGGAGGTCTACCTCCTGCTGGTCATCGGCTTCGCGCTGCCCCGCACCTTCGGCACGATGGTCGGCGACCGGCGCCAGGGCCGCGCGATCGTCGCCGTCATGGCCCTGATCTGGATCGCCTCCACGGGCCTGACGTCCCTCTTCGAGTGGCAGCACGAAGGCTCGGCACTGAGGGCGGCGGGGGCCGCCATGGAGGGCAAGGAGGTGCGCTTCGGGATCCCGGCCTCCACCCTGTTCGCCGCCGGCACCACGCTGACGTCGACCGGCGCGACGAGCTCCGCGCACGACTCGTTCACCCCACTCGGCGGCGGCGTGCTGCTCCTCGACATGATGCTCGGCGAGATCGCCCCCGGCGGCACCGGCTCCGGCCTCTACGGCATCCTGGTGCTCGCCGTCGTCACCGTCTTCGTCGCCGGGCTGATGGTCGGCCGCACGCCCGAGTACCTGGGCAAGAAGCTCGGCGGACGGGAGATGAAGTTCGCCTCCCTGTACATCCTCGCCACCCCGGCCGTCGTCCTCGTCGGCACCGGCACGGCGATGACCTTCCACGGGGAGCGGTCGGCGGCCCTCAACTCCGGCCCGCACGGCTTCTCCGAGGTCCTGTACGCCTTCACCTCCGCCGCGAACAACAACGGCTCCGCCTTCGCCGGCCTCACCGCCACCAGCACCTGGTGGGAGACCGCCCTCGGGCTGGCCATGCTCTTCGGCCGCCTGGTGCCGATGGTCTTCGTCCTCGCCCTGGCCGGATCGCTCGCGCGGCAGAGCACCGTCCCCGTGACGGCCGGCACCCTGCCCACCCACCGGCCCCTGTTCGTCGGCATGCTGAGCGGCGTGGTGCTGATCGTGGTCGGGCTCACCTACTTCCCGGCCCTCGCGCTCGGGCCGCTGGCGGAAGGACTGCGCCGGTGACGGCCGCCGCACCCGACCCCGTGGACCCCGGCCGACCGGGGTCCGACCCAGCCGCGCACGAGACGCACCGGGTCTCCGGCGGGCTCATGGACCCCAAGCAGCTCGTCCGCTCCCTGCCCGACGCCCTGCGCAAGCTCGACCCCCGCGTGATGGTCCGCCACCCGGTCATGTTCGTCGTCGAGGTCGGCTCGCTGCTGACCACCTACTCCGCGATCCGGCACAGCAGCCTGTTCGCCTGGCTGATCACGGCCTGGCTCTGGCTGACGGTGGTCTTCGCCAACCTCGCCGAGGCCGTCGCCGAGGGCCGCGGCAAGGCCCAGGCCGACACGCTGCGCCGCACCCGCACCGAGGCTGTCGCCCGCCGCATCACCGGGCCGTGGCACGCAGGGCTCGCGGACGTCCCCGAGGAGACCGTGCCCGCGGCCGACCTGCACCTGGGCGACCACGTGATCGTCGAGGCCGGGCAGCTGATCCCCGGCGACGGCGACGTCGTCGAGGGCGCCGCCTCCGTCGACGAATCGGCCATCACGGGCGAGTCGGCGCCGGTCATCCGGGAGTCCGGCGGCGACCGCAGCGCCGTCACCGGCGGCACCAAGGTGCTCTCGGACCGGATCGTCGTGAAGATCACCTCCAAGCCCGGGGAGACCTTCATCGACCGGATGATCGCCCTGGTCGAGGGCGCCGCCCGACAGAAGACGCCCAACGAGATCGCGCTCGACATCCTGCTGGCCTCGCTCACCATCATCTTCCTGCTCGCCGTGGTCACCCTCCAGCCGATGGCCGCCTACGCGGGCGCCGAGCAGACCCTCGTCGTCCTGATCGCCCTCCTGGTGGCGCTGATCCCGACCACCATCGGCGCGCTGCTGTCCGCGATCGGCATCGCGGGCATGGACCGCCTGGTGCAGCGCAACGTCCTCGCCCTCTCCGGCCGCGCCGTCGAGGCGGCGGGCGACGTGTCGACGCTCCTGCTGGACAAGACCGGCACGATCACCTTCGGCAACCGGCAGGCCACCGAGTTCACCCCGGTCGGCGGCGTCGACGTCCGCCGCCTCGCCGACGCCGCGCAGTTGTCCTCCCTCGCCGACGAGACCCCCGAAGGCCGGTCCGTCATCGTCCTCGCCAAGGAGGCGTACGGGCTGCGGGCCCGCACCCAGGACGAGATCGGCCAGGCCGAGTGGATCGCCTTCTCCGCCCGGACCCGGATGAGCGGCGCCGACCTGCGCGAAGGGGAGGAAGGCGGGCTGCGGCGCATCCGCAAAGGCGCCGCCGCAGCCGTGGTCGGCTGGGTGCAGGACAACGGCGGCACGCCCGGCACCGAGATCGGCCCGCTCGTCGACGCCATCTCCGCGGCCGGCGGCACGCCCCTCGTGGTCGCCGAGCAGCGTGCCGACGGCCCCGCGGCCGTCCTCGGCGTCATCCACCTCAAGGACGTCGTCAAGCACGGCATCCGCGAGCGCTTCGAGGACCTGCGGCGGATGGGCATCCGCACCGTCATGATCACCGGCGACAACCCGCTGACCGCCCGCGCCATCGCCGAGGAGGCCGGCGTCGACGACTTCCTCGCCGAGGCCACGCCCGAGGACAAGATGGCCCTCATCCGCCGGGAACAGGGCGGCGGCAAACTCGTCGCGATGACCGGCGACGGCACCAACGACGCCCCCGCCCTCGCCCAGGCCGACGTCGGCGTCGCCATGAACACCGGCACGTCGGCCGCCAAGGAGGCCGGCAACATGGTCGACCTCGACTCCAACCCCACCAAGCTGATCGAGATCGTCGAGATCGGCAAGCAACTCCTCATCACCCGCGGCGCCTTGACGACCTTCTCGATCGCCAACGACGTCGCCAAGTACTTCGCGATCATCCCCGCGATGTTCGCCGGGGTCTACCCCGGCCTCAAGCACCTCAACATCATGGGCCTGCACAGCCCGCAGTCCGCGATCACCTCGGCGATCATCTTCAACGCGCTGATCATCGTCGTCCTCATCCCGCTCGCCCTGCGCGGCGTGCGCTACAAGCCGTCCAGCGCCTCCGCGCTGCTGCGCCGCAACCTCGGCGTGTACGGGGTGGGCGGGCTCGTCCTGCCCTTCCTCGGCATCAAACTCCTCGACCTCGTCGTGCAGTTCTTCTACTGAAGAGTTCCGCCACCAGGCGGTACCCGGTAGGAAAGGAGTGCCCCATGCGGACCCCGCCGCTCGCCTTCATCCGCCTCCATCTGACCGCGCTGCGCCTGGTGCTGGTCCTCACCGCGGTCTGCGGCCTGGCCTACCCGCTGCTGATCACCGGGTTCTCCCAACTCGTGCTCTCCGGGCAGGCCAACGGCTCGCAGGTTCGGCAGGACGGCCAGGTCGTCGGGTCGAGCCTGCTCGGGCAGGCCTTCGACCTGCCGAAGAAGAACCCGGCCGACCAGAAGGAACAGCCGGTGCCGGATCCGAAGTGGTTCCAGCCCCGCCCGTCGGCGGCCGGCGCCGGTTACGACCCGACCGCCTCCGGCGCCTCCAACCTCGGGCCGAACGACCTGGGGCTGACGAAGGCGATCCAGGACCGGCGCGCCGCCGTGGCGGCCTTCGACGGCGTCGACCCGGCCCGGGTGCCGCCGGACGCCGTCACCGCGAGCGGCTCGGGCCTCGACCCGCACATCTCCCCGGCCTACGCTTATGAGCAGGTCGACCGGGTCGCGAAGGCGCGCGGACTCGACCCTGCGGCCGTCCGCCGGCTGGTCGAGCTGCACCGGCAGGGGCGTGCCCTGGGCTTCCTCGGCGGGCCGCAGGTCAACGTGGTCACCCTCAACCTCGCGCTCGCGCGGCTCGGCTGAGCGGCGGATCGGATCGGCCGAGCGTGAAGGGAGACCGTCCGGTGGCGCAGCACGACGCGCCGCAGGCGTCGACGGGACAGCAGCCCGGCCGCGGGCGCTTCAAGGTGTACCTCGGTGCCGCGCCGGGCGTGGGCAAGACCTTCCGCATGCTGGAGGAGGGTGCGCGGCGCAGGGCCCGCGGCACGGACGTGGTGGTGGGCCTGGTGGAGTGCCATGGCCGGCAGCGCACCGAGGGCATGCTCGCCGGCCTGGAGGTGGTCCCGCGCACCCGCCGAACCTACCGGGGCGCCGAGCTGACCGAGCTCGACCTCGACGCGGTGCTCGCCCGCGCGCCCCAGGTGGTGCTGATCGACGAGCTGGCCCACACCAACGTGCCCGGCGGCCGCCATCCCAAGCGCTGGCAGGACGTCGAGGAGCTGCTCGATGCGGGCATCGAGGTCATCACCACCGTGAACATCCAGCACCTGGAGTCGCTGAACGACGTGGTGCGGAAGATCACCGGCGTGGTGCAGCACGAGACCGTGCCCGACGAGGCGGTCCGGCGGGCCGACCAGATCGAGCTGGTGGACATGCCGCCCGAGGGGCTGCAGCGCCGGATGGTGCACGGCAACGTCTACGCGCCCGAGAAGGTGGACGCGGCGCTCTCCCACTACTTCCGCATCGGGAACCTCACCGCCCTGCGCCAGCTCGCGCTGCTCTGGCTGGCCGGGCGGGTCGACGAGCGGCTGCATGCCTACCGGGAGGAGCACGGGATCCACGAGGTGTGGGAGACGAGGGAGCGGGTCGTGGTCGCCCTGACCGGCGGGCCCGAGGGCGAGACGCTGATCCGCCGGGCCGCCCGCATCGCCGCCCGCACCGGGGGAGGGGACCTCCTCGCCGTGCACGTGGTGCGCGAGGACGGCCTCTCCGATGAGGGATCCCAACTTCTCCGCCGCCAGCAGGAGTTGGTGGAGAGCCTCGGCGGGACCCTGCACCGGGTGGTCGGCGAGGACGTACCCCGGGCGCTGCTGGGCTTCGCCCGGGAGCACGACGCCACCCAGCTCGTCCTCGGTACCAGTCGTCGCGGTCGGCTCAGCCGCTTCCTCACCGGTCCGGGCATCGGCGAGACCACCGTCGGCCTGTCCGGGGACATCGACGTCCACATGGTCACCCACGAGGCCGCCGCGCGCGGCCGCCACCACGGCGCGCAAGGATCGCGTTAACGGGACGGCCGGGCGCTTGCGTACGGCGCGCGGGCTGCTACACCGGAAGGCAGGAGGTGTGTCATGCCCCGATCCTCCCGGTTCGTCGGTCGCTTGCGGCGCCTGATGGCGGGGCCGTACTCGCTGGTGGCGGCCGTCGTGATCCCGCTCGCGGTGAGCGTGGTACTGCTGCCGGCGCGCGGTCACCTGGCCAACACCAACGTCGCTCTGCTGCTGGTCGCCGTAGTGGTCGCGGTGGCCGCCGTGGGGCACCGGCTGGCCGGTGCCGTCGCGGCGCTGAGTGCCGCCGCGTGGTTCGACTTCTTCTTCACCCGCCCCTACGAGCGGTTCAGCATCAGCGACTCGTCCGACCTCACGACGGCGGTCCTGCTGCTCGCGGTCGGCCTCGCCGTGTCCCAACTCGCGGCCCGTGCACGGCGGTTCGAGGTCATCGCGGTCACCGATACCGGATACCTCGCGCGGATCCACCACGCTGCCGTGCTGGCCCGCTCGAAGCCCGCGCCGGCCGTGGTGGACCACGTCCGGGCCGAACTGGTCGACCTCCTCGTCCTGCGGGCGTGCCGGTTCGAGGACGGCTCCCTACTCGGCCACCCGCCGCGCCTGGAGCACGACGGCTCGATCGTCGTCGGCCGCAAGCCGTGGCCGACCGAGGACCTGGGCATGCCCGCCGAGGACGTGGAGCTGAGGGTGTTCGCGCACGGCAGGTACGTCGGCCGCTTCATGCTCACCCCCGTCCCCGGCAGCATCCCCGACCGCCAGGCCCTCCTCGTCGCCGTCACCCTCGCCGACCAGGCCGGGGCGGCCCTGGAGACCGCCACGGGCCACGTGACGGCGGCGTGAGCCGGCGCCCGGCCTGGTCAAGGGCCGGGCGCGCCACCAGGGGCTGCCGGCGTCCTTCGTCCCGGAGGCGCAGCCTCCCGATGCGCCCGGTGCGGCGCCACCGGCCGGTCCGTGGGCGGCTGTCGTTCAGCGGGACTTCTTCCGCCTCGTCCAGCCCAGTGCGTAGGAGATCACCGAGGCCGTGAAGGCCGCCCCGCCGAGGATGCTCGCGTCATTGCGGGTGGAGTCCCACTCCGCGATGAGCGTGATCAGCGCCGCGAGAGCCAGGAGCCCGATGACGATGACGAGGCCAACTCGCGGCACCGGGCCCGTGCTTGACTCCTTCATCGAATTCGGCAGGGGTCCACCTACTTATCCGAAGGGGTTGCAGACGAAGCCGCCTGCTCCGATGGTGCCGAGCCAGTAGATGATGGTCCACCCGTCCCGGTGCTGGCAGACCTGGATCCCGCCGGCGATGACGCCGAGTGCGGCGGCGACGGCTCCGGCGTACGGGCCGCCGCCCAGCGCGGCCACCAGCCCGGCCACTCCGGCGCCGACCCAGAAGCCGCCCTCGACCTTGTTCGTGAGCCAGGAGTCCAGGCCCACCTCGATGCCGTACCAGTGCGACTTGATGTAGCCGTCGTGGCCGCGCCAGGTGCTGTGCGGCACCGGGTGGCCGGTCGACTGCCGGACCTGGTCCAGGAGGGCGTCGGTCGGAACCGCCACGCCGTCGGGCGACATCTCGAGCTTCCCGCTCTTGATGTTGCCGTTGACCTGAGCCAGGTAGGACCGGAGCTGTTCGAGCTGCGCCTGCGGCACCTGCTTCAGGACCGAGGCCGGGGCGTCGAGCGAGTACCCGGACGCCGAGAAGGTCACGTAGCCGTTCAGTACGTGCAACGGGCTGGACGATGGGGCGAGTTCCCCGCCGGCCAGGCGGGCGCCGGCCGTGTGCGGCGCCGAGGGTCCGGCCTGGACCGGCTGCGGCTTCGCGGTGCCGGTCGCGGCCGACGCCGAGGGCGAGGCCGTCAGCAGGAGGCTGGTGGCCGCGAGCATCGCCACGCCGCCCAGAGAGGCACGCCTCATAACGTTCTTCACTATTCCCCCATGTTCATGTGACACCGATCCGTGATCGGCGCGGATCAATGCTCACACCAGTCACAGCAGTTGGGGTAGTCAGGGACTCGTCAATGTTTCGGTCGCCGTTGCGGAAGCCCGCTCGCGCCCCGTTGTCCGTCGCCTCAGGGCAGCGTCTCGGCGAAGTGGCGGGCGGCGAGGCCGGCGGCCTCGCCGACGGTGGAGTCCCGGTCGTAGAAGTCGAACTGGTCGCCCGAGGTCCAGGCGAGGGTCTTCGGCCCGCCGAGGTCGGCGTGGAACTTCTCCGTGCCCTGCGGGGTAGCCGCGTCGCGGCTGGTGACTATCAGGGTGGGCGCGGTGATCCGGGACGCCGCCGGATGGGGGTCGAAGGTGAGCCACTGCGGCCAGGACATCACCGCGAACCGGTTGTCCCAGGCCGGAACGGCGCCGCGGGTGGCGTCCAGGTGGTAGTCGAAGGGCCCGAACATGGCGGCCCGCGGGTCCATGGTGCTCACGGCCGGTACGTAGTCGACCGGTTGACCCAGCTCGTACCGGTCCCGCGGGGCGAGCCCGAGGTCCGTCTTCTGCCGGACGCCCTCCGCACCGCCGTAGACGTCGCGGACCAGCGCGGCGTCCTGGAGCCACGGCGCGACCAGTGCCAGAAGTTGGCGATGTCCCGGGTGGTCGGCTCGGTGGCCCGTCAGGGTTCCATCATGACGTTGTCGGCCGCTCAGGGTCGGTTTCCGGCTCGAACCCCTGGTCCGCGGTGCGGGCTTCGTCCAGGTCGCGGCCGGGGATCTGCCCTGGATCTGCTACATCCAGGGCGTGAAGCCGACCGGGGCAGCCGTGAGTCCGTGATCGCGTCCATATGCGTTCCGTCAAAGCAAGCACACTGAGGGTTCGCGGCGCACCCATGGTGGGCTAGCGTTCGATCAGCGGGCATGTTTCGTGCAGGTTAACTGGGTGCCCGCTCCTCGCCGTTGACAAGGGGCTCATCGTGACCGCCTCAGGTCTCTGCGCACCAGCCGCCATCCCCGCTCAGCCGCCCACCGCACCCACCGCCGCCGAGGCGGCCGAGCTGGTGCGCCAACTCGCCGCCGAGGGACACCTCTCGGCCGAATCCGCCGAGCAGCGGGTCCGCGAGATGGCCGCGGAACTGGCTGCGACGGGTACCTACCGGCAGAGCTCGCAGGAGCTCCTGCTCGGCACTCGGATCGCCTGGCGCAACAATCCCCAGTGCATCGGCAAGTTCTACTGGAAAGGGCTTGAGGTCCGGGACTGCCGCGAGGTGGCGGCGGACGGCGGTGACGAGAGCGGGCTCTTCGAGGCGCTCGTGGAGCACCTGCGGCTGGCCTGGAACGGCGGGAAGGTACGGCTGCTGCTGAGCGTCTTCCCGCAAAGCCTGCCCGACCGGCCGGGCCCCCGGGTATGGAACCCCCAGCTCATCCGCTACGCCGGTTACCGGCAGCACGACGGGTCGGTGCTGGGCGATCCCGACAGCGTCGCCCTCACCGAGGCCGTGCAGCGGCTCGGTTGGCGCGGTCAGGGCACCGAGTACGACGTCCTGCCGCTGGTCATCCAGTGGCCGGGCCGCGAACCCCGGTTCTTCGACCTGCCCTCGGACGCCGTACCCGAGGTGCGGATCAGCCACCCCGACCACCCGTGGTTCGAGCAACTGGGCCTGCGCTGGCACGCGTTCCCCACGATCTCCGACCAGATCCTCGAACTGGGCGGACTGCGCTACCCGTTGGCGCCGTTCAGTGCCTGGTACACCTGCACCGAGATCGGCGCCCGCAACCTTTCCGACACCAACCGCTACAACAAGCTGCCCGAGGTCGCCCGCGGGATGGGCCTGGACACCGGCCGCGACCGCACCCTGTGGCGCGACCGCGCGCTGCTCGAACTCACCGCGGCCGTACTGCACTCCTACGACCAGGCCGGGGTGTCCATCATCGACCACCACTTCGCCACCAAGCAGTTCGTGCGGCACGAGGAGCGCGAGCAGAAGAACGGCCGCAGCTGCCCGGCCGACTGGTCCGCCATCGTCCCGGCCACCAGCGGGTCGACCACGCCGGTCTGGCAGCGCCGCTACGAACCCACCCGGGAGCGCCCCAACTTCTTCCCGCAGCAGGCGCCCTGGCCACCCAGCGGCACCGAGGACTGAGCGAATGCCGCTCAGCTCGTTCGCCTCGTACGTGGTACCGGCCGCAGCGGTGCTCAACGTGTGCGGCAGCGGCGTCTACGCGCTGCGCACGCTGCGTGGCTCGGTCCGGCCCAACCCCGTCACCTGGCTGCTCTGGACACTCGCGCCCGGTGTGGCGTTCGCGGCCCAAGTCGCCCACCACGCCGGGCTGTCCGCAATCACCACGCTCAGTGTGGGGCTCGGTCCGCTGCTGGTCTGTCTCTGCGCCCTCAGCCGCCCGGAGTTGCGCTCCACCCGCCCACCGCCCGCCGAACTCTGCTGCGCGGGGCTCTGCGTGGGCGCGCTGGTCGGGTGGTGGCTCACCGCGGATCCGGACACCGCGCTCGCGCTGAGCATCCTGGCCGACGGGTGCGCCGCCCTCCCGACTGTGGTGAAGTGCTACCGGTACCCGGAGACCGAGGAGCGCACGGCCTACACCCTGATGGCAGTCAGCGCGGCGGTGACCCTGCTCACCCTGTCCGCCTGGACGTTCGCCGCAGCCGGCTTCTCGTGCTACCTGGTGGCGCTCTATGCCACGCTGCTGGTCCTGCTGCGTGGCCGCTCGGCCCGGCCCGGCCTTGATGCGCTCCAGCCCTGAGACGGCCTCCGAGCGTCAGCGCGCCGCCAGCAACCGCGCCGGGCCCTCCACCCTCGCCAGCCGCCAGGAGCGTGGGCGGGCCCGGCCCTGCGGATCGGCGTCCTGGATCCGTAGCCCGTCCCCGTCCCCGTTCAACTCCGGTGCCAGCTGCCCCCCGACGCGATTCGGCAGGGTGGAGCGGACGATCTCCCACCGGCCGGCGCGCACCCGGCCGATCGACACCTCGCAGTCCAGCAGCGCGGCCGCCTCGGCACGAGTCCCGCACCCGCTGACCTGCTCGGCGAGCGACAGCGGAAGCAACGGCGGAAGCAACGGCGACAACGGAAGCGACAGCGACTGCGCGGGCAGCAGCACGGACCGGTCCCGCGCGTAGGCGAACCACGAGCCCGCCCGGACCAGCACCCCCGCGCACCCCTGCGCCGGGTCCTCGAACAGCGCGGCCGCCGGGGCCTCGGACGGCCGCTCAACGGCTACCCAGTGCTCCAGGTAGTTCTCGTGCAGGCCCTCCTCGACCAGCACCTCACCCTCCCAGCGCAGGGTGCCGGCGTCGGCCAGCGGCGCCGGCGGGTGCAGATCGATCCGGCGCACCCAGCCGAACGCGTCGCCCTGCTGAGCGAAGGTGCCGGCAAATCCCTTCTGCTCGCACAGGGCCAGCAGTTGCGGCCGGTCCAGGGTCGACAGAGCCGCCCTGCCGACCAGCTCGACCAGCCCGGGTGGCTGACGCAGGTCCCCGAAGAGCGAGGGCCCCTGGATCCAGCTGACGGCTGTGGCCCGGTCCGTGGAGCCGTCCGCCTCGCGGACGAGCGTGCGCCACCAGACGCCGTGCAGATCCTCGACCATCGGGCGGTCCTGGGCCATCAGCATCTCCTCGTCTCTGCGGCGCGGGGGCTGCCGACCGGCTGCGCGGTGACTACTACGCACTTGCCAAGAGCCTGGGCGGAGGTCTCGCCAAAACCTCGGTCACGCTCTTCCGGGCATCCTGCTACCGGGGCGAGTTCTTGATGGGTGCTCTGCCGGATGTGTTGGTGGAGGGCACCTCGGTGGAGGACTGGCAGGCGGTGTTCGACCTGGTCCGGTCGAGTGGTAGTCAGAGCAGGGTGCCGGGATCGACGGGCCCTGCCGTGATGTGCAGGCTGCGGATTCGCGGTGCCGCCTCGTCGCTCTGGTCGAGGTGGAAGATGTGCGTGAACGGGGCTCGCACGACGTTGTCGGGATCGGTCTTCTTGGCGATGGTCGCCTCGCCCCGAAGGATCAGCACGTCCCCGACGGTCCAGGTCTCGATCACCTCGTGCGTGGTGGTGAGCGGGGCGTCGATCTTCACGAAGAAGTCCTTGATGGCCTCGACTCCGTGTACGCGGGCCGTACCGAAGACCATCTCGGTGTCCTGGTCGAGGTTCGTGGCGAACGCGGTCGCGAATTCGAGGGTGTCGATCTCGTGCATGAAGGCGTGGACCCATCCGGGGGCTTCGCCGCGGTCGGTGGTGGTGGCGGTCATGCTGGTCAGATCCTTTCCAGCACGGGGAGTTGGGCGAGGAAGGCGTCGATCTCGGCGTTGACGGCCTGCGGGTTCTCGCGGGCGGCGAGGTGGCCGGTGTGCGGCAGCACTGTGAAGGTGGCGGTGGGGATCGCGTCGGCCATCCGGCGCACGGCGTGCACGGGGAACTGACTGTCCTCCTCGCCGGCGATCACGAGGACCGGGACGTGCTTGATCGTGGCGAGCAGGCGGTGTTCGTCGCGGCGGCCGATCAGGATGCTGCGCAGTGCCCAGGCGACCGACTTGGGGTCGTTGGTGAGTACGAACTTCAGGAACTCGACGAACTCCGGGCGTTCGGCCTCGGCGGTCGGCCCGGCGAAGGCGCCGCGGGCCGCTTTCAGGGCCAGTTGCGGCATCTTCGAGTTCAGGGACAGGTACCCGGCCAGCGCGGTGGCCCAGATGCTCTCGAAGGTCGTGGGGAGCGAGGCGGTGCAGTTGATGCCGACCGTCCCTGCCGAGCGGTCCGGGTGGTAGGCGGGGAAGACGCCGGCGAGCATGCCGCCCCAGCTGTTGCCGATGAGCACCGCCTTGTCGATGCAGAGCGCGTCCTGGATCTCGACGAGCACGTCGGCGCACTGCTTGAGGTCGATGATCCGCCGCAGGGCGTCGGACTTGCCGTGTCCGGGGCTGTCGATGAGCAGCACGCGGTGGGTGGGGGCGAAGTGCTCGTACTGGTGGCGCCACATGGTGCCGTCCATCATCAGGCTCGGCCAGAAGATCAGGGGCGGGCTGTCCGCCTTGCCGCCGTCGCGCACGTTGATCAAGCCGAGGGAGGTGGGGATGAGCCGTTCGGTGACGCCGTCGAGCCAGGTCGTGGTCATGGCGATTCCTCTCTGACGGGGATCGTTCTCCACTCTCGTGCTAGGAGCATATTGCAACTAGTTCTCTTCTGCAACCAGTGGGACCAGGTTCGAGGCCAGGATCGGCCGGTGGCAGACGCTGCACGCCAGGTAGGGCTCGGTCTCCTCGCCGCAGACGGTGTGCAACAGCGGCCGGCGCGGGCCGGTGCCGGCGGTCTGCGGATCCGGTCCGTGCTCCTCGGCCCAGCGGGTGATCGCCACGATCGCCGGCACGACCAGCTCGCGAGCGGCGTCCGAGAGCTCGTACTCGAACCACTGCTTGTCCTCGCGGTACGCCCGCCGCGTCAGCAGGCCCAGCTCGGTGAGGGCGTTCAGACGCGCAGTCAGGATGTTCGTCGAGATGCCGAGCGCGCGCTTCAGTTCGCCGAACCGCGCGGTGCCGAAGAAGACCTCGCGCAGGATCTGATAGTTCCAGCGCTCCGAGATCGTCGCCAGAAACGTCTGGCCGTGCTGGAACACGACGGGGTGCGAGTCGTTCGCCACGGGGCCACCTAGATTGCAGTTCGACACTAGTTTCATCATGCTACTGAACTTGATTGAGTGATGTCGGTGCCGTTCGCCTGACGGTTGGGTGCCGGCACCGATAGCCCTGGAGTGTGAGGTACGCGCAGGGCGGCGGGCTGACCGACGCCGAGAGGGCCACGCGGGAGCGGTTACGGCTCCGGGCTGTCGAGCGTTCGAGGGTGGTCGGAAGAACGGTGTCCACGCTCCGCGAAAACTGGTTCTGGATCACTTTCCGTGCGAGAGCCACGGAGTGTCACCGGAACCGCGATCATGACCGGGCGAGCCGTGTCTGCTCTGCTGCAATCGCCCACCACGCCTACTGGCAGGCGTCCTTGGCAATCGAGCGATGATCGATCGCGGCGACGGACCCGCGAGGGCGGTTTGCCGTCGAGGGGCTGAGTAGTGCCCCACGCGCTGGGCCGGGAATTGACAGTTCGTCACTCGCTACTACTGGTTTCTCTGGTAGGTCTGACCAAAACGGTCAAAACCTGACAGGGTGCGCATGCCTCACGCCTTCGAATTTGCATTAGAGCGCACTCCAACCCCTAGGTTCCGAACCATGCGATACGTCAAACTCGGAACGACCGGTCTGGAAGTCTCCGCCATCACTCTCGGCTGCATGAGCTTCGGCGAGCCGGACCGGGGCGGCGAGCCCTGGTCGCTGGGCGCGGACGCCAGCCGGGACATCATCAAGCAGGCCCTCGAGGGCGGCATCAACTTCCTCGACACGGCCAATGGGTACAGCGCCGGAAGCAGCGAGGAGATCGTCGGTCAGGCGGTCAAGGACTTCACCCGGCGGGAGGAGGTCGTTCTCGCCACGAAGGTCTGGATGCGGATGCACCCCGGACCGAACGGCGCGGGGCTGTCCCGCAAGGCGATCTTCGCCGAGCTCGACGCCTCCCTGAAGCGGTTGGGGACCGACTACATCGACCTGTACCAGATCCACCGCTGGGACTACGACACCCCGATCGAGGAGACCCTCGAGGCGCTGCACGACGCGGTCAAGTCCGGGAAGGTCCGCTACATCGGAGCCTCTTCCATGTACGCCTGGCAGTTCGCCAAGGCCCTCTACCTGGCTGACCTGAACGGCTGGACCCGGTTCGTGTCGATGCAGGACCACTACAACCTCATCCACCGAGAAGCGGAGCGGGAGATGTTCCCGCTCTGCGCAGACCAGGGCATCGGCGTGATCCCGTGGAGTCCGCTGGCGCGGGGCAGGCTGACGCGGGTCCGGGACACCGCCACGGCGCGTGCCGAGACCGACGAGGGCGGCAAGATCCTCTACCGCGACGGGGACCAGGCAGTGGCCGAGCGTGTCCACGAGATCGCGGGCAGGCGGGGTCTGTCCCCGGCCCAGGTCGCCCTGGCCTGGGTCATGCGCAACCCGGTGGTGACCTCGCCCATCGTCGGGGTCACCAAGCCGGCCCAACTGGCCGACGCGGTCGCCGCGGTGGACGTCGAACTCGACGAAGACGAGGCCGCCTACCTGGAGGAGCCCTACCAGCCGCACGAGGCCGCCTACCTGGAGGAGTCCTTCTACAAGTCGCGCCCTGCGGCGGGCTCCCGGTAGTCCGGGCTACCGCCGGGCCTTCGACGAGTCCTTGGCCTCGGCCTTCTCGGGCCCGGCGGTGCCTGCGGGCGGTCGCGCGCACCTGCATGATCTGCCCGCTGCGCGGCCGCGCAGCGCACCAGGGCGCCCCGCTCACCGGGCCTGGGGGCCGGGCGGGCGGGGCGCCCTGGGTGGCCGACCCTAGCCGACCGGGCAGGCAGCAGTGCCACTGTCCGCCATTGCGCTCGCCCGCCAGCTACAGCGCTCGGTGACGGCCCCGGACCCGTCCGAGTTCGAGTCGGTGCTGGAGGTGCGCGGCGAGGTGCTGCACGATCGCTACCGGGTGCCGTCGCTGGAGAGCTCCAGTGTTTCGACGCGCTGGCGGCCCTGTTGCTGACGATCCGGGACGGTACGGGACAGATCCCGCACAGCTACTTCGAGTGGACCGGGGGCAGCCCGGTCGGCCACTTCCTGCGGTTCTTCCTGTTCGGCCAGGGCGAGGTCGCCCCGGTCACCCGGGAGGTGCTGCGCGAGGCGGAGCCGGACGGCTCCCGGCGCCCGCGGGTCCACGTCGGATAGGGCCTGACTTCGGAAAAGGGCGGAGCATGGACGTGGAAGCGGAGGAGGTGGCCAGGCGGCGGTGACCGGGAAGCTGCGGGTGTTCCTGGGGGCGGCGCCGGGGGTGGGGAAGACGTACGCCATGCTCCGGGAGGGCCGGCGGCTGCGCGGCGAGGGGCTGGACGTGGTGGTCGGCCTGGTGGAGACGTACGGGCGGCGGGCTACGGAGGAGCAGCTGGGGGACCTGCCGGCGCTGCCCCGGCAGGCGGTGTCGTACCGGGGCATGGAGCTGACCGAGCTGGACGTGGACGCCCTGCTGGCCCGCCGCCCGTCGCTTGCGCTGGTGGACGAGCTCGCCCACACGAATGTGCCCGGCGGGCGGAACGAGAAGCGCTGGCAGGACGTGCGGGAGCTGCTGGAGGCCGGGATCGACGTGGCGACGACGCTCAACATCCAGCACCTGGAGAGCCTCAACGACGTCGTCGAGCAGATCACGGGTGTTGCGCAGCGCGAGACGATCCCCGACGAGGTGGTCCGGGCCGCCGACCGGGTGGAGCTGGTCGACCTGAGCCCGCAGGCGCTGCGCGCGCGCATGGCGCAGGGCGAGATCTACCCGCCGGACCGGATCGACGTGGCGCTGGACCACTACTTCCGGGCCGGCAACCTGGGCGCCCTGCGGGAGCTGGCACTGCTCTGGCTCGCGGACCGGGTGGAGGAGGAGCTGGCCGACTACCGGGCCCGGCACGGCATCCGGGCGCCCTGGGAGACCAAGGAACGGATCATGGTCGCGCTGAACGGTGCCCCCCAGGGCGAGCACCTGATCCGCCGGGGCGCCCGCACCGCGACCCGGGTGCACGGGGACCTGATCGGCGTGCACGTCCGGCTGGACGACGGCACGGCCGAGCGGGAGCCGCCGGGTCTGGCCGCCCAGCGGGCGCTGCTGCGGGAGCTGCACGGCACCTTCGTCGAGGTGAGCGGCGGCGATGTGGCCCGGACGCTGGTGGACTTCGCCCGGACGGAGAGCGCCACCCAGATCCTGCTCGGACCGACGAGTCGCAGCCGGCTGCGCGAGCTGCTCTCCGGCTCGGTGATCAACCAGGTGATCCGGCTGGCAGGCCCGATCGACGTACGTGTGCTGCCGCCGCCCGAGCCGGGAC
>NZ_MECK01000103.1 GCF_014596465.1 Streptomyces sp. CBMA123
GAGCCGGGAGTATGCCGCCCGTTCCCGGCTCAACCTCACAGGCCCCTGAGCTGTCCGGTCCTTGCGGATCTCGAAGTCCAATGCATCCCCTGAACTGGGGTGTTGCAACGACTCCTAGAACCCAAGAACCCGACCGGCCCTTCGAAGCACGTACCCGCTCAGACCCGCGAAGGCTCCGCGTCCCCGGTGGCCCCAGCGGCCTCCGCCGCCGCCTCGACCTCCAGCTCGCGGCGCACCGCGGCCAGCGAGGGGTTGGCCCAGGAACTGGCGACGCCCCAGTAGTAGAACGCCAGACCGATCGCGGCCACGATCAGCAGGTCCCAGCCCTCCGGCAGGTAGCCGTGCCCGCCGAAGTCGGCACTACCGGCCCAGGAGATCCCAGCCATCACGAACAGGTAGGCGACCATCCAGGCGCCCGCCTTCAGGTGCGGCTTCAGCTCGGCGAACGGCTTGCGCAGCTCGTACCAGGCCCAGATCGGCAGACCGGCGGCCATCAGCAGGATGACCTTGCCGGTGAGCGGCCACTTGGCCCAGTACAGCACCAGCGAGCCGAACACCATGGCGATCGGAGCGATCACCGGCATGGCCTTGAGCTTCACCGGCCGCGGCAGGTCCGGGGCGAGGCGGCGCAGCGCCATCACGGCGACCGGGCCGGTGATGTAGGAGATCACGGTGGCCACCGAGACGATCTCGGCCAGCGAGCCCCAGCCACGGAAGACCGCGAGGAACAGGAAGGCGACCACGAGGTTGAGCACCAGCGCCGGGCGCGGGATGCCGGTCTTGGCGTCGACCTTGCCGAAGATCTTCGGCAGGTGGCCGTTCTCCTGCACGCCGTGGATCATGCGCGAGGTGGTGGCGGCGTAGATCATGCCGGTGCCGGACGGCGAGACGAACGCATCCGCGTACAGCAGCATGGCGAGCCAGTTGAGGCCCCAGGCCATCGCGAGGTCGGCCAGCGGCGAGGTGTAGCCGAGGCCGCCCCAGCCGTTGGCCAGGCCGTCGTCCGGCACGGCGCCGAGGAAGGCGACCTGCAGCGCGATGTAGATCACGAGGGCGATCAGGATCGAGCTGATCACGGCCTTGGGCAGCGACTTGCCGGGGTTGCGGGCCTCGCCGGCCAGGTTGAGCGGCGACTGGAAGCCGTTGAACGCCCAGACGATGCCGGAGGTCGCCACGGCGGTGAACACCGCGCTCCAGCCGTTCGGCGCGAAACCGCCGTGGTCGGTGAAGTGCGAGGTGTCGAAGTGCGCGAAGAGCAGCGCACCGGCGGTGAGTGTCGGCACGACGACCTTGAACACGGTGATCGCCGTGTTGGTCTTGGCGAACAGCGTGATCGCGAACCAGTTCAGCGCGAAGTACACGAGCAGGAGGACGCTGGCCAGCGCGACGCCGCTGACGCTCAGCTCCTTGCCGTCGTACAAGGCCTTGGCCCATCCGTAGTGCCAGGAGCTCATGTACTGGACGGACGCGGTGGCCTCACCCGGGATGACCGAGACGATGGCGATCCAGTTGGCCCAGGCGGCCAGGTAGCCGGCCAGCGAGCCGTGCGAGTACTGGCCGTACCGGACCATGCCGCCGGCCTTGGGGAACATCGATCCCAGCTCGCTGTACGTGAGGGCGATGGTGAGCGCCACGGCGGCGCCGATCACCCAGGCGAGGATCGAGGCGGGGCCGGCCAGCTTGGCCGCCCGCTCGGCACCGAACAGCCAGCCGGAACCGATGATCGACCCCAGCCCGACAGCTGTCAGGCTGATGGTTCCGAGCGATCGGCGGTAGTTCTGGTGTGATGCCGTCGACGAAGCGGGCTCACTCAACGTATCGGTCCTCTCGCTCGGGGTTCAGCGGATGGTGTCGGTGCTTTTACGGTTTTGCATCGGTATTCCGGACAAACCCCAGCAGCCTATGGTCCGAAATGGGGCGAAAACCTCAGGGGAAGCTCAAACCGTCCGATCGTTGCCATCTCGTGTCCGGCTTTCGGGCGTTCGGGACCGCTCGACGAGACCGACGCCACACCGCCGACCGGCAGTGGATCAAGGGGAAGGCGGCCATGGGCCGGAAAAGCAAATTCCCCGTGGGATCCTTTCGGATTCCACGGGGAATTTCGACTGTGTCCGAGGGGGGACTTGAACCCCCACGCCCGATAAAGGGCACTAGCACCTCAAGCTAGCGCGTCTGCCATTCCGCCACCCGGACGGGGTGTGTGCTTCGGGGGATTTTCTCTCGCCCCCTCGGCGACAGAGAGAACATTACCAGGGTTCCGGAGTGCTTCTCACCTGCGTTTCCTCGCCCCCGACCACGCCCCCGGCCTCGCCCCTCACCGCGCCCCCGGCCGTGCCCCTCACCGCGCCCCCGGCCGTGCCCCTCACCGCCGCCCTCGCCGCGCCCCCGGCCTCGCCCCTCGCCGCGCCCCCGACCGAGGCCCGGGGCACCAGGCCCGGCCCGACTGGCTGGGACCCCTCGCGAGCGCGCTCGAATCCCGCCCGAAGCGGTGGTGAGCGCGAAGCAAACGATCGATTCCGCCCCCAACCCGTGATCGATACCGGTCGGAAGTGATCCGACACGGGCAACTTGTCGACGGTGCCCCGGCCGCGCCGACCGCTCTCCTAGCCTCTGTGGACCGAGGGCGCCATGAGCGGATCGCCTGATTCCCGGATCGCGGATGAAGCGGACGAAGCGGACGAAGGGCGGCTGGACGTGGAGCAGATCAGCGGGGCGGCGAAGGCCGAGTCGAGACCCGGCAGCCGAGCCGGCGGGCGGCAGTCCGCCGGCGGTCCCGTCGAGGGCGTGTGGCACTTCCGGGTGCCCGCCGTCGAGGCCTCCGTGCCGCGCACCCGCCACGCGGTGCGCGACCGCCTGCTGGCCCAGGGGATGACCGGGGTGCGCTACCAGGAGCTGGTGGACGACGTGCTGCTGATCGTCTCGGAGCTGGTCGGCAACGCGGTGAAGCACGCGGCCGAGCTGTCACCCGAGGTGACCACCGAGCTGTCGGTGCGCCGGGGCTGGGTGCGGGTCTCGGTCGAGGACGGTGACCCGTACCGGCCGAAGGCCCTGGAGAGCGACACCGGCCGGACCGGCGGGCGCGGCCTGCTGCTGGTGAAGAGCGTCACCCTGCAGGCCGGCGGGGTGTGCGACGTCGAGCACACGGGGGAGGGCGGCAAGGTCATCTGGGCCTCGCTGCCCGTCCCCCCGGAGCCCGGGCGCTGACGACGGCCCCCACGGAGGTGCGGCCGCTACCAGTCCCGGCCGGCGATCTCCCGGATCCCCGGCAGCGCCGCCTCGAAGACGGTCTCGAACCAGACCGAGAACGGCCGCTCGTCCCGCAGCTCGCGCAGTTCCTGGGCGGTGACGAAGGCGAAGTCGTCGACCTCCTCCGGGTTCGGCTCGACCGGCGCGGTGACCAGCCCGACGAAGAGGTGGTTCCACTCCCGCTCGATCATCCCGGAGGCCTCGTCCGGCAGGTCGTAGCGGACCGTCCCGGCCTCGCAGAGCAGCGCCGGTGCGACACCCAGCTCCTCGCCGGTGCGCCGGGCGGCGGCGACGAACGGCGGCTCGTCCGGGTAGGGGTGCCCGCAGCAGGTGTTCGACCAGACGCCGGGGGAGTGGTACTTGCCGAGCGCCCGGCGCTGCAGCAGCAGCCGGCCCTGGCGGTCGAAGAGGAACACCGAGAAGGCCCGGTGCAGCCGGCCCGGCTGCTGGTGGGCCCAGTGCTTCTCGGCGGTGCCGACGGTGACGCCCTCGTCGTCGACCAGTTCCAGCAGGATCTCGGCGCCCGCGGGGGCGGCGGCGGAGGCCCGGGGGTCGACCGTCACGTCTGTCTCCACGTCCAGACCGGTGTCGATCTCGGCGGCGAAGTGGGTCGGGTCGGTCGGCGGACTCTGGGGCATGGGGCCTCTTTCGGGAGCGGGAGCAACGGGAGCATCGGGTGCGTCGGGGGGCACCTGGTGGGGTGCACGGGACGCAGCGGGGGCACCGGCGCCGGCGTCGGGCTCCAGTCTGCCGTATGGGTGGCGGTCCGGACGGGTCCCACGCACAACCGGGCGGATCATGGCCGGGGGGAGTTCCGATCCGTGCAGGGAACGGTCCGGGACGCCCCCGGAAGGGTCATTCGTCCCGAAGGCCAGTTCGGGTTCCGTTCCCATCCTGTTCGATCACGGCACCTCCACTCCGCCGTCACCTCACCGTCTCCGGCCGCGTTCGGGTGGGTCGTCCGGGTCGCCTACCATCACTTAGGACACGCTGCCCGGATCTGTGCCGGTCCGGCGCGCCGCCGCCGGGCCCGGCCGAACGCCGGTCCGGCGGGCGACAGCGCCGTCGGGCCCGTCGGCACATCCCCGCGCGCATCGCACGACGCACGACGGATCAGGAGACCCCGCATGATCGGCCTCGTTCTGGCAGCCGGCGCCGGCCGCCGGCTGCGCCCGTACACCGACACCCTGCCCAAGGCACTGGTGCCGGTCGACGGGGAGCGGACCGTCCTGGACCTCACCCTCGGCAACTTCGCCGAGGTCGGACTGCGCGAGGCGGCGATCGTCGTCGGCTACCGCAAGGAGGCGGTGTACGACCGCAAGGACGCCCTGGAGAGCAAGTACGGCGTCAAGCTCCACCTGGTCGAGAACGACAAGGCCGAGGAGTGGAACAACGCGTACTCGCTCTGGTGCGCCCGTGACCTGTTCGCCGAGGGCCTGCTGCTGGCCAACGGCGACACCGTCCACCCGGCCTCGGTGCAGCGCACCATGCTGGAGGGCAACCGGCGCCTCACCGAGTCCGGCACGGCCCCCGGCATCCTGCTCGCCCTCGACACGGTGAAGAAGCTCGCCGACGAGGAGATGAAGGTCGTCGTCGACCCGGTCGCCGGCATGCGCCGCATCACCAAGCTGATGGACCCGGTCGAGGCGACCGGCGAGTACATCGGCGTCACCGTGATCAACCCGGCCGCCGCCGCCGACCTGACCGACGCGCTGCGCGCCACCTACGAGCGCGACCCGCAGCTGTACTACGAGGACGGCTACCAGGAGATGGTCGACCGGGGCCTGCGGATCGACGTGCAGCCGATCGGCGAGGTGTCCTGGGTCGAGGTCGACAACCACGACGACCTGGCGAAGGCGCGGGAGATCGCGTGCCAGTACTGACCCGGCTGGTCCCGTCGCCGCTGTTCGCCGAGATCCGCCCGGGCGCGCTGGACGCGCTCGGCGGCATCCTGGCGGACCAGCGGCTGTCGGCCTCGGGCCGGATCGCGGTGGCGATCAGCAACGGCTCCGGCGCCGCGATGCGCGAGCGCCTGGAGCCGGCCCTGCCCGGCGCCGACTGGTTCAACGTGGACGACGGCAGCCTCGACAGCGCGGTGCGCTTCGCCGAGGAGATGCGCGGCAAGCACTACGACGCGGTCGTCGGCCTCGGTGGCGGCAAGATCATCGACGCCGCCAAGTACGCCGCCGCCCGGGTCGGCCTGCCGGTGGTCGCGGTCGCCACCAACCTGGCCCACGACGGCATCTGCTCGCCGGTCTCCACCCTCGACAACGACGCCGGCCGGGGCTCCTACGGGGTGCCCAGCCCGATCGGCATCATCGTCGACCTGGACGTGATCCGGCAGGCCCCGCAGCGCTTCGTGGCGGCCGGGGTGGGCGACGTGATCTCCAACATCTCGGCCTGCGCGGACTGGGAGCTGTCGCACGCGGTCACCGGCGAGCCGGTGGACGGACTGGCCGTGGCGATGGCCCGCTCGGCGGGCGAGAACCTGCTGCGGCACCCGGGGAGCACTCAGGACCAGGACCTCCTGACGGCCCTCGCGGAGGCCCTGGTACTGTCCGGCATCGCGATGAACATCGCGGGCAGCACCCGGCCCTCGTCGGGCGCCTGCCACGAGATCTCGCACGCCCTGGACGTGCTGTACCCCAAGCGTTCCGCCCAGCACGGCGAACAGGTGGGCCTCGGCGCCGCGTTCGCCAGCTTCCTGCGGGGCGAGCGCGAGCTGACCGGTCTGATCGTGGAGCGCCTGGCGAGCCACGGCCTGCCGGTGACCGCGGCTCAGATCGGTTTCACCGAGGCGGAGTTCACCGAAGCGGTGCACTACGCTCCCAACACCCGCCCGGGGCGCTTCACCATCCTGGAACACCTCGACCTCTCCCCTTCCGCAATCAGGGACGCGTACGCCGACTATGTCCAAGCCGTCAACAGCTGACCCCTCCACCGCGGGCGCCGAGCGGCCCCCGGTGGACCTGACCCGCCGGCCCTCGATCGAGGAACTGCGCGCGGTGATCCACCCGGAGGGCATGCTCCAGCGCCGCAGCGCCGAGCACTGGGCCGGGCGTCTGTACATGCGGAAGATCTCGCTGCGGATCACCCGCGTGCTGTCGACCGTGACGGCGATCACGCCCAACGGCCTGACCTACCTGATGATGTTCACCGGCATCCTGGCCGGCGCCGCGCTGGTCGTGCCGGGCATCACCGGCGCGGTCCTGGGCGCCCTGCTGATCCAGGTCTACCTGCTGCTGGACTGCGTGGACGGCGAGGTGGCCCGCTGGCGCCGGCAGACCTCGCTGACCGGCGTCTACCTGGACCGGGTCGGCCACTACATGTCCGAGGCGGCCCTGCTGACCGGCCTCGGGCTGCGCGCCACCGACCTGCTGCACCGCGAGGGCGGCGGCTCCCACTGGGAGTGGGCCTTCCTGGGCACGCTGGCCGCGCTCGGCGCGATCCTGATCAAGTCCGAGACCGACCTGGTGGACGTGGCCCGCGCCCGCAGCGGCATGACGGCCGTCGAGGACAGCGCCTCGGTGCCGCGCTCGGCCTCGGTGGCCAGGGCCCGCCGGGCGGCCTCGCTGCTGAAGTTCCACCGCCTGGTCGGCGCGGTCGAGGCTTCGCTGTTCATCCTGGCGGCCGGGATCGCCGACGCCGTGCACGGCGGGCTGTTCTTCACCCGGCTCGCGGTCGTGGTGCTGGCGGCGATCGCCATGCTGCAGACCGTGCTGCACCTGCTGAGCATCGTCCTCTCCAGCAGGCTGCGATGAACGAGCGGAGCGAGTCCATGATCAAGAGGTGCGCGTGTGCGACTGCACCTGCCGAGCGCAGCGAGGTGGGCGCGTGAGCACCTCGACCATCGCGGAGAACTTCCGCCTCGGCGTCGTCATCATCACCATGGGCAACCGGCCCGCCGAGCTCAACGCCCTGATCGAGTCGGTCCGCGCCCAGGAGGGCCCGGCCGTCGAGCTCGCCGTGGTCGGCCAGGGCGTCGAGCTGCCCCCGCTGCCCGCGGGCGTGCGCACCGTCGCGCTGCCGGAGAACCTCGGCATCCCGGGCGGGCGCAATGTCGGCATCGAGCTGTTCGGGCCGGACGGCCGGGAGGTGGACGCCGTCCTCTTCCTGGACGACGACGGGCTGCTGCCGCGCACCGACTCGGCCCGTCTGCTGCGCGAGGCCTTCACCGCCGACCCGGAGCTGGGCATCGTGTCCTTCCGGATCGAGGACCCGGACACCGGTGTCACCCAGCGCCGGCACGTCCCCCGGCTGCGCGCCAGCGACCCGCTGCGCTCCTCCCGGGTGACCACCTTCCTGGGCGGCGCGAGCGCCGTGCGCTGCAAGGTGTTCGAGCAGGCCGGGCAGCTGCCCGCCGAGTTCTTCTACGCCCACGAGGAGACCGACCTCGCGTGGCGCGCCCTGGACGCGGGCTGGGCCATCGACTACCGGGCGGACGTGGTGCTGCACCACCCCGCCACCTCGCCGGCCCGGCACGCCGCCTACTTCCACAACGTGGCCCGTAACCGGGTCTGGCTCGCGAGGCGGAACCTTCCGGCCCCGTTGGTGCCTCTCTATCTGGGAACCTGGTTTCTGCTGACCGTGGCCCGACGCCCCTCCGCGGAGGGGCTGAAGGCCTGGCTGGGCGGATTCCGGGCGGGCTTCCGCGAACCCTGCGGTGCGCGGCGGCCCATGCGATGGCGGACCGTCTGGCGACTGACCAGGATGGGCCGACCTCCGATCATCTGATTGGATCGAGCGATCGATCGCCGCGGCCGGTGACCACACACCGGCCCGAACCTCCCCCGTGATCCCAGTGGATCCCCCTCGGCGCAAGGCCGGCGGACCCCCGCCGACCGGCCGCCCCGACCGATCCCGCGCGAAGGACGAATGTGTCGACAGTGAGTGAATCCGTGAGCCTCTCAGCCCCGAGGGGGGCGGACGCGGGCCTGACCCCCAAGCAGCTCGCGGACAAGTACGGCTTGTCGGTGAGCGGTGCCCGGCCCGGACTGTTCGCCTACACCAAGCAGCTCTGGGCTCGGCGCCACTTCATCTGGGCCTTCGCCACCGCCCGCCTGGTGGCCCAGTACACCGACGCCAAGCTGGGCCAGCTCTGGCAGGTCGTGACCCCGCTGCTCAACTGCGGCGTGTTCTACCTGGTCTTCGGCGTGATCCTGAAGAGCAAGAACGGATTCCCGCCGCACACCTACATCGCCTGGCTGTGCATCGGCGTCTTCGTCTTCCAGTTCACCCAGAACGCGGTGCAGGCCGGCACCCGGGCGATCTCCGACAACCTCGGCCTGATCCGCGCGCTGCACTTCCCGCGCGCCAGCCTGCCGATCGCGTTCACCGTGATCCAGCTCCAGCAGCTGCTGATCTCGATGGTGGTGCTGGTCGTCACCGTGCTGGCCGCGGGCATCACCCCGGGCAAGACCTGGCTGCTGATCATCCCGGCGCTGATCCTGCAGACGATGTTCAACACCGGCGTCTCGCTGATCTTCGCCCGGATCGGTGCCAAGACCAGTGACATCTCCCAGCTGATCCCGTTCGTGATGCGGGCCTGGATGTTCCTGTCCGGCGTGATGTTCAGCATCCAGGACCGGGTCCACGACTGGCCGGGCTACATCCAGGTGATCTGCAACATCAACCCGGCCTCGGTCTACATGGACCTGCTGCGGCACGCCTTCGCGCCGGTCATCTACAACAAGCACCTGCCCGCACACCAGTCCCTGCCGCCGCACCAGTGGACCTACGGCATCGCCTGGGCGGTCGGGATCTTCGTCATCGGATACGTCTTCTTCTGGAAGGCCGAGGAGGAGTACGGCCGTGGCTGACACCGACCTGAGCAAGCGCGACACCGTGGCGGACACCAAGGTCGCCCGCGAGCCCACCGTCGTCGTCGACGACGTGCACATCGTCTACCGGGTGCACGGCGCCGGCTCCGGCAAGGGCAGCGCCACCTCGGCGCTGAGCCGCATCATCAGCCGCAAGCGCGCCTCCGGCGTGCGCGAGGTGCACGCGGTCAAGGGCATCAGCTTCACCGCGTACAAGGGTGAGGCCGTCGGCCTGATCGGCTCCAACGGCTCCGGCAAGTCGACCATGCTGGCCGCCATCGCGGGCCTGCTGCCGACCGAGAAGGGCGGCATCTACACCAACGGCCAGCCCTCGCTGCTGGGCGTCAACGCGGCCCTGATGAACGAGCTCAGCGGCGAGCGCAACGTCGTCCTGGGCTGCCTGGCGATGGGGATGTCCCCGGCCGACGTGCGGGAGCGCTACCAGGACATCGTGGAGTTCTCCGGGATCAACGACAAGGGCGACTTCATCTCCCTGCCGATGCGCACCTACTCCTCCGGCATGGGCGCCCGGCTGCGCTTCTCGATCGCCGCCGCCAAGACCCACGACGTGCTGCTGATCGACGAGGCGCTGGCCACCGGTGACCAGGCCTTCCAGCAGCGCAGCAAGAAGCGGATCGACGAGCTGCGCGGCTCCGCCGGTACGGTCTTCCTGGTCAGCCACGACAACAACTCGATCCGCGAGGTTTGCGAGCGGACCATCTGGATCGAGGCCGGCGAGCTGGTCATGGACGGCCCGACCGACGAGGTCGTCGGCCGCTACGAGCGCGGCGAGCGCCCGTAGGGCCCCGAAGCGCCCCGGCACCGAAGGGCCGGCCCCGGAACACTCCGGAGCCGGCCCTTCGGCGCGCCGCCGGTACCCCGGGTGGCCCGCCGCCGCGGGGGTGAGCGCCGCCGTGCGCCGGGCGGGGCGCTCTTCTCGCGCGCGGCGCGTGGTGTCACGCTGGGGGGCGCGGGGGCGGTGTGCCGTGCGTGACGCCCGCGCTCGGACGCGTGTCCGAGTCGGACCGGTGGTACCGAGCGGTGTAGAACGGGGGAGTGACTGCAGTGTCGGCTTCGGCCCAGCCCAGAGATACGCCGGTGAACCCCTCCGCGGGACAGACCCTGGAGAAGGCGGGTGCGGAGAACTTCCCGGTCGCCCCCTTCTTCCTGCCCGCGGCCTGGCGCGACGACCTGATGGCCGTCTACGGCTTCGCCCGGCTGGTCGACGACGCCGGCGACGGTGACCTGGCCGATCCGGCCGCCACCGCCGCCCTGCTCGGGGTCGATCGGCAGCCCCCCGCCACCCCTTCGGCCCAGTCCGGCCCGCCGAGCCCGGCGGAGGTCTCCTTCCGGCTCGCCCTGCTCGACGGACTGGAGCGCGACCTCGACCGGGTGTTCGAAACGGCCCTGCGCTCCGGCGGTGCCGAGCAGCCCCGCCACCCGTTGCTGAGCGCCCTCGTCCCGGTGGTCGACCGGCACGGCCTGCCCCCCGAGTCGTTCCGCCGTCTGATCGAGGCCAACCGGGTGGACCAGACCACCGCTCGCTACGCCACCTATGAGGACCTGGTCGGCTACTGCACGCTCTCCGCCGATCCGGTCGGCCGCCTGGTGCTCGCCATCGCGGGCGTCTCCACCCCCGAGCGGATCGCCCTCTCCGACGCGATCTGCACCGCCCTCCAGTTGGTCGAACACCTCCAGGACGTGGCCGAGGACCTCTCCTGCGGCCGGATCTACCTCCCCGCCGAGGACCTCGAACGCTTCGGCGTCTCGGAGGAGGAGCTCGCCGCCCCCCGCGCGACCGGAGCCGTCCGGGAACTGATCGCCTTCGAGACCGAGCGGGCCCGCACCCTGCTCGACCGCGGCGCACCATTGGTAGGTACGGTTCGGGGGAGGCTTCGACTGCTCCTCGCGGGATTCACCGCAGGCGGCTACGCGGCCCTGGCGGCCGTCGAGGACGCCGGGTACGACGTACTCGCCCGGCAGGCGAAGCCGGACAAGCGCCGCCTGGCAATGAAGGCGGCGGCCATCTTCGCGAAGGGAAGGTGAACGCCCGAGTGGCGGCATCACCACTGGCGTCGGCCCCGGTCATGGCGGCGTACCGGTACTGCGAGGCAGTCACCGGACTGCAGGCCCGCAACTTCAGCTACGGCATCCGCCTGCTGCCCGAGCCCAAGCGGCTGGCCATGTCGGCGCTGTACGCGCTGGCCCGTCGGGTGGACGACATCGGCGACGGCGACCTCCCGGCCGACCGCAAGGCCGAGGCGCTGGTGCGCACCCGGGAGCTGGTGGACGAGGTCCGCTCCGGTGCGGTCGCCGAGGACGACACCGACCCGATCAAGGTCGCCCTGGCCGACGCGGCCCGGCGCTTCCCGATCCCGCTCGGCGGCTTCGACGAGCTGATCGACGGCGTGGAGATGGACCTCAAGGGCGCCGAGTACCAGACGTACGAGGAGCTCAAGGTCTACTGCCGCTGCGTGGCCGGTGCCATCGGCCGGCTCTCGCTGGGCGTCTACGGCTGCGACGACCCCGAGCGCGGGGCGCAGTACGCGGACACCCTGGGGCTGGCCCTGCAGCTCACCAACATCCTGCGCGACCTGCGCGAGGACGCCCTGACCGGCCGCACCTACCTGCCCGCCGAGGACCTGGTCCGGTTCGGCTGCGAGCAGGGCTTCGCACTGCCCAAGCCGCCGGTCGGCGCCGACTTCACCGGACTGGTGGCCTTCGAGGCCGCCCGCGCCCAGGCCGCCTTCGAGGAGGGCCTGCGGCTGCTGCCGATGCTCGACCGCCGCAGCCGCGCCTGCACCGCCGCGATGGCCGGGATCTACCACCGGCTGCTCGGCCGGATCGCCGCCGACCCGGAGTCGGTGCTGCGCGGCCGGGTCTCGCTCCCGGGCTGGGAGAAGGCGTACGTCGCGCTTTCCGGGCTCGCCGGGGGGCGTTCTTGATTCTCGCCACGGTTCTGTCACGCTGTGTCAGCGGGGAATCACATCCGGGTGGGGCCGTGTTGACCACGACGCCGAGCACGAGAGTGCCGGCCACAGCGATCGCCGCCGGGCGGTCCAGCGAGTGCGAGGGGGAGGGTTGATGACCGGGCGAGCCGATGCCGCGCGCCCGGCCGCCGTCGTGGTCGGCGGCGGCCTGGCCGGGATCACCACGGCACTGCGACTGGCCGAGGCCGGCCATGACGTGACCCTCGCCGAGGGGCGCCCCCGGCTGGGCGGCCTCGCGTTCTCCTTCCAGCGCGGCGAGCTGACCGTCGACAACGGCCAGCACGTCTTCCTGCGCTGCTGCACCGCCTACCGCGGTCTGCTGGAGCGCCTCGGCGCCACCCGGATGACCCACCTCCAGGACCGCCTGGACGTCCCGGTGCTCTCCGTCACCGGGCCCGACCAGGCCCCGGTGCGCACCCTCGGCCGACTGCGCCGGGCCGGCCTGCCCGTCCCGCTGCACCTGGCCGGCAGCCTCGCCCGGTACCCGCACCTGTCCCCGGCCGACCGCGCCCGGGTGGTCCGCGGGGCGCTCGCCCTGAAGGGCCTGGACCTCGCCGATCCGGCGCTGGACGGGCTCTCCTTCGGCGAGTGGCTGCGCCGCAACGGGCAGAACGCCGCCACCACGGCCGCGCTCTGGGACCTGGTCGGCGTCGCCACCCTGAACGCCCGGGCCGACCAGGTGTCGCTGGCGCTGGCGGCGATGGTGTTCAAGACCGGGCTGCTCTCCGACCCGGGGGCCTCCGACATCGGCATCGCCGCCGTCCCGCTCGGCGTGATCCACCACGACCGGGCGCTCGCGGAGCTGGAACGCGCCGGCGTGCGGGTGCTGCTGCGCGCCCGGGTCGCGGAACTCAAGCCGGCCACACCCCAGCACGCCGTCCGGCTGGAGGGCGGCCAGCTGGGGGACGGGACGCTGCTCACCGCCGACACCGTCGTGCTGGCCGGCGCCCAGGACACCGCGGCCGCCCTGCTGCCGCCGGGGGCCGTCCCGCACCGGCTGGAGGACCTCGGCACCACGCCGATCCTCAACGTGCACGTGGTCTACGACCGCAAGGTGTTGCGCCGGCCGTTCTTCGCCGCGCTCGGCAGCCCGGTCCAGTGGGTGTTCGACCGCACCACCCACTCCGGCCTGGCCGGCACCTCGGTCGGCCGCGCCCACCCCGGCGCCCAGTACCTGGCGCTCTCGCAGTCCGCCGTCCAGGACGAGATCGACCTGCCGGTCGCCGAACTGCGCGACCGCTACCTGCCCGAGCTGGCCCGGCTGCTCCCGGCCGCCGCCGGCGCCGAGGTGCTGGACTTCTTCGTCACCCGGGAACGCACCGCCACCTTCGACGGGGCCCCCGGCAGCGCCGCACTGCGGCCGTCGGCCGCGACCGGCGTTCCCGGCGTGCTGCTGGCCGGGGCGTGGACCGCCACCGGCTGGCCCGCGACCATGGAGGGCGCCGTGCGCAGCGGCCACGCCGCGGCCGACGCCGTGCTCGCCGCCGCCGGCACCCGGGTGCCCGTGGACCGGGCCGACGGGCGGTGGCCGAGGTGACGGCGGGTCCCGTCGCCGGGGAGCCCGCCAGAGCCGACGGGCGTACCGTCGGCCCCATCGGCCGTACCGACACCGTTCGCTCCGGCACCACTCGCACTGGCACCACTCGCACTGGCACCAGCCGCACCGACAGCACCCGGCCGCCCCGTGCGGTCCGGCACCACGAGGGAGAGGGAACGCACGTGGAGTCACGCACCGGCTTCGCCGTCGGAGGCACGGCGCACGCCGAACCGGTCTCGGTGCCGGAGCTGCTCGCCCGCAGCCGTACGCTCTGCACTCCGCCGCTCCGGGCCACCGTCGCCCGTCTGGCCGCACCGATGGACACCGTCGCGGCGTACCACTTCGGCTGGATCGACCGGGACGGCACCCCGGTGGAGGGCGACGGCGGCAAGGCCGTGCGGCCCGCGCTGGCGCTGCTGTCCGCCCAGGCCGCCGGTGCGGCGGCCGAGGTGGGCGTGCCCGGCGGGGTGGCGGTTGAGCTGGTGCACAACTTCTCCCTCCTTCATGATGATCTGATGGACGGTGACGAGACCCGTCGGCACCGGGCCACCGCCTGGACGGTCTTCGGACCGGCCCAGGCGATCCTGGTCGGCGACGCCCTGGCGACGCTCGGCACGGAGGTACTGCTCGACGCCGCGGTGACCGGTGGCGCGAGCCCCGCCGACGCCGCGCGCGCCGTCCGGCTGCTCACCACGGCGACCCGCCGGCTGATCGACGGCCAGGCGATGGACGTCGCCTTCGAACAGCGCGACAGCGTCACCGTCGCCGAATGCCTGGAGATGGAGGGCGGCAAGACGGCGGCCCTGCTGGCCGCCGCCTCGGCGATCGGCGCCGTCCTGGCCGGGGCCGACGACAAGGTCTCCGACGCGCTCCAGCGCTACGGCCACCACCTGGGCCTGGCCTTCCAGGCGGTGGACGACCTGCTGGGCATCTGGGGCGCGACCGAGGTCACCGGCAAGCCGCACTGGGGCGACCTGCGTCAGCGCAAGAAGTCCCTGCCGGTCGCCGCCGCCCTCGCCGAGGGCGGGGCCGCCTCGCGCCGGCTGGCCGGACAGCTCGCGGACCCGAAGGGCCGGGGCGAGGAGAGCGAGCCCGAGCTGGCAGCCCGGGCCGCGCTGATCGAGGAGGCCGGCGGTCGAGCCTGGACCCAGGAGGAGGCCCGCCGCCAGCACACGACTGCCCTCGCCGCCCTGGACGAGGTGCCCATGTCCGACGGGGTGCGGGAGCACTTCGTCGCACTCGCCGAATTCGTGGTGGTACGAGAGAGGTGACGTTACGTTGACAGCAACCGCGGACGGCCGGCTCGACCCTGAGTACGATTCCGAGCCGGTCGCGGTGGGCGACCGCCCCCCGGCCCTGCTGGGCACGGGGCCGTGGCAGCCCGAGGACACGGACCGGCCGCGGCCGGTCGGTGAGGCGGACCGGCAGCCCGGCGACGCGCGCGAGGCCCTCGCGCGCGCCACCACCCACCTGCTCTCGCTGCAGTCCTCCGAGGGCTGGTGGAAGGGCGACCTGGAGACCAACGTCACCATGGACGCCGAGGACTTACTGCTCCGCCAGTTCCTTGGCATCAGGACGGAGGAGCAGACCCGGGCCACCGCCGAGTGGATCCGCTCCCAGCAGCGGGAGGACGGCACCTGGGCCACCTTCCACGGCGGACCGGCCGAACTGTCCACCACCGTCGAGGCGTACGTCGCCCTCAAGCTCGCCGGCGACGACCCCGACGCCCCGCACATGCTGGCCGCCGCGCGCTACGTCCGCTCCACCGGGGGCATCGCGGCCGCCCGGGTGTTCACCCGGATCTGGCTCGCGCTCTTCGGCTGGTGGCCGTGGGAGCGGCTGCCCGAGATGCCGCCCGAGATCATCTTCCTGCCCAAGTGGCTGCCGCTGAACATCTACGCCTTCGGCTGCTGGGCCCGCCAGACCATCGTCCCGCTGACCGTCGTCTCGGCCCACCGCCCGGTCCGTCCGGCCCCCTTCGCGCTCACCGAGCTGCACACCGACCCGGACCACCCGTACCCCGACCGGCCGCTCGCCCCCGCCACCAGCTGGGACGGCCTGTTCGAGCGCCTGGACAAGGTGCTGCACGCCTACCACCACCGGGCCGTCCGACCGCTGCGCCGCCTCGCCGTCGCCCAGGCCTGCCGCTGGATCGTCGAGCGCCAGGAGGCCGACGGCTGCTGGGGCGGCATCCAGCCGCCGGCCGTCTACTCGCTGATCGCCCTGCACCTGGAGGGCTACGAGCTGGAGCACCCGGTGATGAAGGCCGGGCTCTCCTCCTTCGACCGCTTCACCGTGCACACCGAGGACGGCATGCGCTGGATGGAGGCCTGCCAGTCCCCGGTCTGGGACACCTGCCTGGCCACCATCGCGCTGGTCGACGCCGGCCTGCCGGCCGACCACCCGGCGCTGGTCTCCGCCGTCGACTGGATGCTCGGCGAGGAGATCCGCAAGCCGGGCGACTGGTCCGTCCAGCGGCCCGGCCTCCCGGCCGGCGGCTGGGCCTTCGAGTTCGAGAACGACACCTACCCCGACATCGACGACACCGCCGAGGTGGTGCTGGCGCTGCGCCGGGTCGCCCACCCCGACCAGGGCAAGGTCGACGCCGCGGTGGACCGCGGCGTGCTGTGGAACCTCGGCATGCAGTCCAAGAACGGCGCCTGGGGCGCCTTCGACGTCGACAACACCAGCCTGCTGCCGAACAAGCTGCCGTTCTGCGACTTCGGCGAGGTGGTCGACCCGCCGTCCGCGGACGTCACCGCCCACGTGGTGGAGATGCTCGCCGAGACCGGCCGGGCCCGTGACCCGCGCACCCGGCGCGGCATCGAGTGGCTGCTGCGCAACCAGGAGGCGGACGGCTCCTGGTTCGGCCGCTGGGGCACCAACTACATCTACGGCACCGGCTCGGTGCTGCCCGCCCTGGTCGCGGCAGGCGTCCCGGACGAGCACCCGGCGATCCGCCGGGCGGTGCGCTGGCTGGAGGACCGGCAGAACGCCGACGGCGGCTGGGGCGAGGACATGCGCTCCTACGACGACCCGGCGCACTGGGCCGGGCGCGGCGACTCCACCGCCTCGCAGACCGCCTGGGCGCTGATGGCGCTGCTCGCGGCCGGCGAGGGCCCGGACGGCCGGGCCACCCCGGCGGTGGAGCGCGGGGTGGAGTGGCTGGTGCGCACCCAGCTGCCCGAAGGCACCTGGGACGAACCGCAGTTCACCGGCACCGGCTTCCCGTGGGACTTCTCCATCAACTACCACCTGTACCGGCTGGTCTTCCCGGTCACCGCGCTCGGCCGCTACCTCAACGGCAGCCCCGGCATGGTGAAGCCCGGCGGCACCCCGGCGATCGGGGCCTCGCGGTGACCACCGCCCCGCTGCTGGTGCTCTGCGCGCTTGGCCCCGAGGTGTGGGCCCTGCGCGGGGGTGACTGGCGCGGCGCGGCGGGCGGGCCCCCGGTGCTGGTGCGCACCCGGGTCGGCCGGC
>NZ_MECK01000104.1 GCF_014596465.1 Streptomyces sp. CBMA123
GTCACCGGGGTGCTGGCCGTCCAGGCGGTCGGCGCCGCCTACCTGCCGCTCGACCCGGCCGCCCCCGCCGCCCGCAACGCCGCCCTGCTGGCCGACAGCGGCGCCTCCCACCTGCTGCTCGGCGCCGGCTGCACCGCGCCGGACGGCACCTCGGCCACCGTCCTGCCGCTGGCCGAGCCCTCGGACGCGGACTGCACCACCGAACTCCCTTCGCTGGGCTGCGGATCCGACCTCGCGTACGTGATGTTCACCTCCGGCTCGACCGGCCGCCCCAAGGGCGCGATGGTGCAGCGCTCCGGGATGATGAACCACCTCTGGGCCAAGGTCCACGACCTGGAGCTGGTCGCCGGTGAGACGGTCGTCCAGAACGCCCCGCTGACCTTCGACGTCTCGGTCTGGCAGATGCTGGCGCCGCTGGTCGTCGGCGGCAGCGTCCGGGTCACCGGCGTGGAGACCGCGGCCGACCCGCACGCGCTGTTCGCGCTGGTCCAGGACGAGGGCGTCGCCGTCCTGGAGGTCGTCCCCTCGCTGCTGCGGGCCGCCCTGGACGCCTGGGACCTCGACGGCGACGCGCCCGGACTCCCCGAACTGCAATGGCTGGTGGTCACCGGCGAGGCGCTGCCCGCCGACCTCTGCCGCCGCTGGCACGACCGCTACCCCGACGTCCCGATGATGAACGCCTACGGCCCGACCGAGTGCTCCGACGACGTCACCCACGCCGTCATCGCGGTCGACGACGAACTCGACGCCCGGGTCCCGATCGGCGGCGCGGTCCGCAACACCCGGCTCTACGTGCTCAGCGACGAACTCCAGCCGGTACCCGTCGGCGTGCCCGGCGAGCTGTACGTCGGCGGGGCGGGCGTCGGCCGCGGCTACCTCCACGACCCGGCCCGCACCGCCGCCACCTTCCTCGCCGACCCCTTCGCCGGCGAGGGCTGCCGGATGTACCGCACCGGCGACCGGGTCGTCCAACGCCCCGACGGGCAGCTGGAGTTCATCGAGCGCCGGGACCACCAGGTCAAGATCCGCGGCCGCCGGGTGGAGACCGGCGAGATCGAGGCCGTGCTCCGCGGCCTGGACACCGTCACCGACGCCGCCGTCGCCGTCCTCCCCGACGCCTCCGGCAACCCCCGGCTGGTCGGCTACCTCACCGGCCCGGGCGTCCGGCCCAGCCAGGTGCGGGCCGAACTCGCCCAGCTGCTGCCCGCGTACATGATCCCGGCCTCCTGGCTGGTCCTGGACGCCCTGCCGCTCACCCCGAACGGCAAGCTCGACCGCAAGGCCCTACCCCAGCCCGACCCCACGCAGCAGGCCGAGCGCCGCGGACCGCGCACCGAACGCGAGCGGATCCTGTGCGAAGTCCTCGCCGAGGTGCTCGGCACCACCGCCGTCGGCATCGACGAGGACTTCTTCGCCCTCGGCGGGGACAGCATCCGCTCCATCCAGGTGGTCAGCCGCGCCCGCAAGGCCGGACTGCTGTTCACCACCCGGGACATGTTCACCCACAAGACCGTCGCCGCCCTGGCCCGGATCGCGGGCGGCGGCACCGCCGACCAGCCCGTCGCCGAGGACCGCGAGGACGGCACCGGCCCGTACGACCTCACCCCGATCAGCGCCCAGCTGAACCAGGACACCGGCAGCCTGGACGGCCCGGTGTCCTCGTACGGCCAGTACGTGGTGGTCAAGGTCCCCGTCGACCTGGACGTCGAGCGGCTGGACACCGCCCTGCACGCCCTGGTCGACCACCACGACGCGCTGCGCACCCGGGCCACCGAGCCCTCCCCCGGGCTCTGGCAGCTGGAGGTGCTGCCGGCCGGCGCCCTGGCCGGCGCCCGGCTGGCGACCACCGCGGAGCCCGACCAGTCCAACCAGTCCGGGCAGTCCAATCAGTCCGAGCAGTCCGAGCGGCCCGATGTGCTCGCCTTCGCCGAGCGGCAGGCCACCGCGGCCCTCGCCCGGCTCTCCCCCGCCGACGCGGTGATGCTCCAGGCCGTCCTGATCCCCGCCGCGCCCGGCGCCGACAGCGCCCACCTGGTGCTCGGCGCCCACCACCTGGTCGTCGACGGCGTCTCCTGGCGGATCCTGCTGCCCGACCTGGCCGCCGCCTGCACCGCGCTCGCCGAGGGCCGCGCCCCGGCCCCGGACCCGGTCGGCACCTCCTACCGGGCCTGGTCCCGGCTGCTCGCCGAGCAGGCCCGCACCCAGCACCGCGGCGCCGAACTCGCCCTCTGGCAGAGCATCCTGGACGGCCCGGACCCGCTGATCGGCAGCCACCGGCTCGACCCGGCCACCGACGTGTACGGCACCCGGCGCACCCTGCGCCTGGAACTCGGCCCCGAGGTCACCGGCCCGCTGCTCACCGACGTCCCGGCGGCCTTCCACGCCGAGGTCAACGACGTGCTGCTGACCGGCCTCGCGATCGCCGTCGCCGACTGGCGCCGCCGCCACGGCCACCCCGACCGCACCGGCACCCTGATCGAGCTGGAGGGCCACGGCCGCGAGCAGCTCAGCGACCACCTGGACCTCTCCCGCACGGTCGGCTGGTTCACCGCCGCCTTCCCCGTCCGGCTCGATCCCGGCACGCCCGACTGGGACGAACTGTGGTCCGGCGGGCCCGCGTTGGCCACCGCCCTGAAGCGGATCAAGGAACAGCTGCGCGCCCTGCCCGACCGGGGCGTCGGCTACGGCCTGCTGCGCCACCTCAACCCGCACTCCGCCCGGCTGCTGGCCGGCCGGACCGGGCCGCAGCTCGGCTTCAACTACATGGGCCGCTTCGACGCCCGGCGCAGCGCCCACTGGGAGCCGGCCGGCGGGGACGGCGTGGTCGGCACCGGCGCCCACCCGGACCTGCCGCTGCCGCACCTGCTGGACGTCACCCCGGCCACCGAGGACCGGCCGGACGGCCCGCACCTGGTCGCCAACTGGTCCTGGGCCGGCCGCACCGTCGCCGAGGAGACCGCCCGGGACATCGCCCAGACCTGGTTCCGCGCCCTGGAACTGCTCGCCCGCCACCCCGGCCCCGGCGGCCACACCCCCTCCGACCTGCCGCTGGTCCGGCTCGACCAGTCCGAGATCGACGAGTACGAGGCCGGACTCGCTGCCGCCGGCAACGCCTTGGCCGACATCCTGCCGCTCACCCCGCTCCAGCAGGGCATGCTCTTCCACGCCGACCACGACGCCACGACCGAGCAGGACGTCGACGTCTACACCCTGCAGATCGTCGCCGACATCGAGGGCGACCTCGACCCGGCCGCGCTGCGCGCCGCCGGCCAGGCCCTGCTCGACCGCCACCCCAACCTGCGCGCCGCCTTCCATGCCCGGGCCGGTGGCGAACCCGTCCAGGTCGTCCCCCGGCACGCCCGGCTCCCCTGGCTGGCCACCGACCTGACCGAACTCCCGGAGCCCGCCCGGGCCGCCGAGCTGGACCGGCTCACCGAGGCCGAACGCACCCGCCGCTTCGACCTCACCGACCCGCCGCTGCTGCGCTTCGCCCTGCTCACCCACGGCGAGAACCGGCACCGCTTCGTCTGGACCAGCCACCACATCCTGGTCGACGGCTGGTCGATGCCGCTGCTGGTCCGCGAACTGTTCGCGCTCAGCGCTCCCACCGCGCCTGCCGAGCCCGCCGCGCCCGGCCCGGACGGCGCGCCCGTCGCTCCGGTCCCCGCCGCGCTGCCCGACCCGGCCCCCTACCGCGACTACCTCGCCTGGCTCACCGCCCAGGACCGCGAGGCCGCCCGTACCGCCTGGCGCGGGGCACTGGCCGAGCTCGACGGCCCGACCCTGGTGGTCCCCGCCGACCCGTCCCGGGTCCCCGCGCTGCCGCGGTCCGTCCGCACCGAGCTGCCGCCCGAGCACACCGCCGCGCTGGCCGACTGGGCCCGCGGCCGGGGCCTCACCCTGAACACCGTGGTCCAGGGCTGCTGGGCGCTGCTGCTCGGCCGGCTCACCGGCCGCCAGGACGTGCTGTTCGGCGCCGTCACCTCCGGCCGCCCGGCCGAGGTGCCCGAGGTCGAGTCGATGATCGGCATGTTCCTCACCACCGTGCCGGTCCGGGCCCGGCTGGCCCCCGGCACCACCCTCGCCGAACTGCTGCACGCCCTCCAGGAGCAGCAGAGCGCGCTGCTCCCGCACGAGCACCTCGGACTCGCCGCGATCCACCAGGCCGCCGGGCTCACCGGCGAGGCCTTCGACACCGTGGTGCTGTTCGAGAACTTCCCGCTGGACGAACGCCACCTGGCCACCGGCGACGCAGGCCCCCGGGTGGTCCGCGCCGAGGCCCTGGACGCCCGGCACCACCCGCTCAGTCTGGTGGTGCACCCCGGCGAGGCGCTCAGCCTGCGGCTGGACCACCACCCGGAGCTGTTCGACCGGGCCGGGGTCGAGCGGATCGCGACCGTGCTGCTGCACCTGCTGCGCACCGTCGCCGAACGGCCGGACCTGCCGCTGGCCCGGATCGACGTCACCGCCCCGACCGACCTCACCGGCACCGCCACCCCCGGCGAGCTGGGCGGACTGCTCGGCGACTGGGACCCTTCGCTCCCCGAGGAGAGCCTCGGCGTGGTCGAGCGGGTCCGCGCGGTGGCCGAGCGCACCCCGGAGGCCGTCGCCGTCACGGACGACCACGGCCCACTGAGCTACCGGGAGCTGGTCACGGCGGCCGGCGGCCTCTCCGCGGCCCTGGCCGGGGCCGGGGCCGGCACCGGCTCGGTGGTCGCGATGCTCGCCGAACCCGGCGCGCCCTTCGTCACCGGGGTGCTCGGCGTCCTCGGCGCCGGCGCCGCCTACCTGCCGCTCGACCCGGCCGCGCCCACCGCCCGCAACGCCGCCCTGCTGGCCGACAGCGGCGCCTCCCACCTGCTGCTCGGCGCCGGCTGCACCGCGCCGGACGGCACCTCGGCCACCGTCCTCGACCTGGCGGGGGCGCTCACCCCGACGGCACTCCCCGGGACGGCCCTCACCACGACGGCACTTCCCGCGACGGCCCTCCCCGAGCCGGTCGGCACCGGGGCGGACCTCGCGTACGTGATGTTCACCTCCGGCTCCACCGGCCGCCCCAAGGGCGCGATGGTCCAGCGCTCCGGGATGATGAACCACCTCTGGGCCAAGGTCGGGGACCTGGACCTGGCCGCCGGTGAGACGGTCGTCCAGAACGCCCCGCTGACCTTCGACGTCTCGGTCTGGCAGATGCTGGCGCCGCTGGTCGTCGGCGGCAGCGTCCGGGTCGCCGGGACGGGTACGGCCGCCGACCCCAACGCGCTGTTCGCGCTGGTCCAGGACGAGGGCGTCGCCGTGCTGGAGGTCGTCCCCTCGCTGCTGCGGGCCGCCCTGGACGCCTGGGACCTCGACGGCGACGCGCCCCGGCTGCCCTCGCTCCGCTGGCTGATGGTCACCGGCGAGGCGCTGCCCGCCGACCTCTGCCGCCGCTGGCACGACCGGCACCCGGACATCCCGCTGATGAACGCCTACGGCCCGACCGAGTGCTCCGACGACGTCACCCACGCCGTGCTGCGCAAGGGCGACCAGCCGGGTGCCCGGGTGCCGATCGGCGGCGCGGTCCGCAACACCCGGCTCTACGTGCTCAGCGACGAACTCCAACCGGTCCCCGTCGGCGTGCCCGGCGAGCTGTACGTCGGCGGCGCCGGCGTCGGCCGCGGCTACCTCCACGACCCGGCCCGCACCGCCGCCACCTTCCTCGCCGACCCCTTCGCCGGCGAGGGCTGCCGGATGTACCGCACCGGCGACCGGGTCGTCCAACGACCCGACGGGCAGCTGGAGTTCATCGAGCGCCGGGACCACCAGGTCAAGATCCGCGGCCGCCGGGTGGAGACCGGCGAGATCGAGGCCGTCCTGCGCACCCTCGACCCGGTCACCGACGCCGCCGTCACCGTCCTCCCCGACGCCTCCGGCAACCCCCGGCTGGTCGGCTACCTCACCGGCCCGGGCGTCGACCCCGAGCGGATCCGCGACCGGCTGGCCGAACTGCTGCCCGGCTACATGATCCCGGCCTCCTGGCTGGTCCTGGACGCCCTGCCGCTCACCCCGAACGGCAAGCTCGACCGCAAGGCCCTGCCCCTGCCCGACGCGACCGCCGACCAGACCGCCGGCCGGGCCCCGCGCACCGAACCGGAGCGGATCCTCTGCGCCATCCTCGCCGAGGTGCTGGGAACGGCCGCCGTCGGCATCGACGAGGACTTCTTCACCCTCGGTGGGGACAGCATCCGCTCCATCCAGGTGGTCAGCCGCGCCCGCAAGGCCGGCCTCACCCTCACCACCCGGGACGTCTTCACCCACAAGACCGCCGCCGCCCTCGCCCGGATCGCCGAGGAGGCCGGAGCGGAGGCCGCCGAATCCGCCCCGGCGGAGCCCGCGGGCAGTCTGATCGAGCTGTCGGACGACGAACTGGCCGATCTGGAAATCGAGTTGAACGAGGAGCTGTCGTGACGACCGGCCCGAGAAAGAGCCCATCCGGCGTCCCCGCCCCTGCCGCCCCCGCCACCAGGGGGAAGATCAGCGAGGTCCTGCCCCTCTCCCCGCTCCAGCAGGGCCTGCTGTTCCTCTCCTCCTACGACCGGACCGCGCCCGACCTGTACACCCTCCAGCTGGTCGCCGAACTGGACGGCCCGGGCGCTGCCGACGGCGAGCGGCTCGCCGCCCGGCTGCGCACCGCCGGCACCGCCCTGCTGCACCGCCACCCCAACCTGCGGGCCTGCTTCCGCCACCGCAAGAACGGCGAACCGGTGCAGGTCGTGCTCAAGGACACCGAGCCGCAGTGGGAGCTGCGGGACCTCACCCACCTGCCCGAGGCCGAGCGGGAGGCCGAGGCCCGGCGGCTGACCGAGGAGGACCGGCTGCGCCGGTTCGACCTGGCCCGGCCGCCGCTGATGCGGTTCACCCTGATCCGGCTCGGCGAGGGGCGCCACCGCTTCCTCTGGTCGGTGCACCACATCGTCTTGGACGGTTGGTCCTTCCCGCTCGCCGTAAGGGAGTTGGGCCTGCTGGGCGATCCGGCCGGCGCCGCCTCGCTGCCCGCGCCCGCGCCGTACCGGTCCTTCCTGACCTGGCTGAACGGCCGCGACCACACCGCCGCCCGGGCCGCCTGGGCGGAGCTGCTGGGCGACCTGGACGGGCCGGTGCGGGTCCTGCCGCCGAGCAGCCCGTCGAACGAACTCCCCGCCACCGCACGACGGTTGCTCAGCGAGCGGCACACCGCCGCACTGGCCGGCTGGGCCCGCGGCCAGGGCCTCACCCTGAACACCGTGGTCCAGGGCTGCTGGGCGCTGCTGCTCGGCGGGCTCACCGGCCGGCAGGACGTGGTGTTCGGCTCGGTCACCTCCGGCCGCCCGGCCGAGGTGCCGGAGGTCGAGTCGATGATCGGGCTGTTCGCCAACACCCTGCCGGTGCGCGCCGAACTGCGCCCGGACCGCCGGGCGAGCGAACTGTTCGCGGCGCTGGCCGCGCAGCAGCTGGCGATGATGCCGCACGAGCACCTGCCGCTGGCCGAGGTGCAGGCCGCCTCCGGGGTACGCGGCGAGCTGTTCGACACCGTGCTCGCCTTCCAGAGCTTCCCGATGGACGAGGCGGCGCTGTACCGGGAGTCCGGCGGCACCGTCAGCGCGGCCCGCATCCTCTCCGCCACCCACTACCCGCTGAGCCTCACGGTCTTCCCCGGCGACCGGCTTGACCTCCAACTCGGCCACCGGGTCTCGGTGTTCGGCACGGACGAGGCCGAACGGCTGCTCGACCGGCTGGTGGACGTCCTGGCGCGGGTCGCCGAGGACCCGCACACCCTGCTCGCCCGCCTCGGCGCACCCGAGGGCGCCGCCACCCCGGCCGGCCCGCGGCACGCCCCCGCCGAGCACACCCCGCCGGCCCGCCGCACCACCGTCCCCGCCCTGTTCGCCGAGCAGGCCGCCCGCACCCCGGATGCCGTCGCGGTCACCGCGCCGGACGCCGAGCTCAGCTACCGCGAACTGGACGAGCGCGCCAACCGGCTGGCCCACCTGCTGATCGCGCACGGCGCCGGCCCCGAGTCCTTCGTCGCCGTCGCCCTGCCGCGCGGCGCCGACCTGGTCGTCGCCGTCCTCGCCGTCCTCAAGGCGGGCGCCGCCTACCTGCCGCTGGAGCCCGCCCACCCGGCCGAACGGACCGGCCACGCCCTGGCCGACGCCCGCCCCGCCCTGCTGCTCACCGCCACCGGCCTGCTGCCCGACACCCCCGGCCTCCCCAGGATCGACCTCGACGCCCCGCAGACCACCGCGGCCCTCGCCGTCGCCCCGGCCGGCGCCCCCGCCACCGCCGTCGGCCCCGACCACCCGGCGTACGTGATCTTCACCTCCGGCTCCACCGGCCGCCCCAAGGGCGTGGTGGTCCCGCACCGCAACGTGGTCCGGCTGCTCGACGCCACCGAGCGGCGCTTCGGCTTCGGCCCGCGGGACGTCTGGACGCTGTTCCACTCGATCGCCTTCGACTTCACGGTCTGGGAGCTGTGGGGCGCCCTGCTGTACGGCGGCCGGCTGGTCGTGGTCCCGTACGACGTCTCGCGCTCCCCCGAGGCCTTCCTGGAACTGCTCGCCGCCCAGCGGGTGACCGTCCTCAACCAGACCCCGTCCGCCTTCTACCAGCTGATCCGCGCCGACGCCGAACGCCCGCGCGAACTCGCCCTGCGCACCGTGGTGTTCGGCGGCGAGGCGCTGGACCACGGCAAGCTGGCCGACTGGTACGCCCGGCACCCCCAGGACGCGCCGCGGCTGGTCAACATGTACGGCATCACCGAGACCACCGTGCACGTCACCGCGCACGAGCTGACCGCGGAGCCGGCCGAGGGCGGCAGCGCGATCGGCCGCGCCCTCCCCGACCTGCGGACGTACCTGCTGGACGGCGCCCTGCGGCCGGTCCCGGCCGGGGTGCCCGGCGAGCTGTACGTGGCCGGCCCGGGCCTGGCCCGCGGCTACCTCGGCCGCCCCGCGCTGACCGCCGAACGCTTCGTCGCCTGCCCGTTCGAAGGCGGCGGCGCCCGGATGTACCGCACCGGCGACCTCGGCCGGTGGCGGCCGGACGGCACCCTGGAGTACCTGGGCCGGATCGACGAGCAGGTCCAACTGCGCGGCTTCCGGATCGAGCCCGGCGAGATCGCGAGCGTCCTCGGCCGGCACCCGCTGGTCGCCGAGGCCACCGTGCTGGCCCGCGAGGACCGCCCGGGGGACCAACGGCTGGTCGCCTACGTCGTCCCGGCCGCCGCCGACCGCGCCGGACTCCCCGTCGACCAGACCGAACTCCCCGCCGAACTGAGGGCGTTCGCCGCCGAACGGCTGCCCGAGCACATGGTGCCCGCCGCCGTGGTCACCCTCCCCGCGCTGCCGCTGACCGGCAACGGCAAGCTCGACCGGCGCGCCCTGCCCGCACCCGTCTACGCCACCTCCGCCCGCGCCCCGCACGGCCCCGGGGAACAACTGCTCTGCGCGGTCTTCGCCGAGGTGCTCGGGCTGCCCGAGGTCGGCGCCGACGACGAGTTCTTCGCCCTCGGCGGCCACTCGCTGCTCGCCGCCCGGATCGTCAACCGCGTCCGGGCCGAACTCGGCGCCGAACTCCAGGTCCGGGACCTCTTCGAGGCCCCCACCCCCGCCCGGCTCGCCCAGCGGCTGCCCGGCGCCGCCGGCCCGCGCCGCACCCCGCTCACCGCGGGCCCCCGCCCGGCCGTCCTCCCGCTCTCCCCCGCCCAGCAGCGGCTCTGGTTCGTCGAACAACTGGGCGCCCCCGACGGGCTGTACCACATCCCGCTGGCCGTCCGGCTCTCCGGCCGCCTCGACACCCTCGCCCTGGCCGCCGCCCTCCAGGACGTGGTGACCCGGCACGAGGCGCTGCGCACCGTCTTCCCCCGACGGGGCACCGAACCCACCGCCGAGCAGCGGGTGCTCACCCCCGCCGAGGCCACCCTGCCGCTCCCGGTCAGCCGCAGCACCGAGGCCGGACTGCCCGCCGCGCTCGCCGCCGAGGCCGCCCGGGGCTTCCGGCTGGACCGCGAACTGCCGCTGCGCGCCCGGCTCTTCGCCCTCGGACCGGAGCAGCACGTGCTCTCCCTGGTGCTGCACCACATCGCCGCCGACGGCTGGTCGCTCGCCCCGCTCACCCGGGACCTCACCGCCTGCTACCTGGCCCGCCGCGACGGCCGGCCCGCCGAACTCCCGCCCCTGCCCGTCCAGTACGCCGACCACACCCTCTGGCAGCAGGCGCTGCTCGGCACCGAGGACGACCCGGACAGCCGGACCTCCCGCCAACTCCACTACTGGACCGATCGGTTGCGCGACCTCCCGGCGGAGCTGGCACTGCCCTTCGACCACCCGCGCGGCCCCCGGACCGACCACCGCGGCGCGGCCCACCGCAGCACCGTCCCCCCGGAGCTGGCCGAACGGCTGCGCCGCACCGCCGCCGACTGGTCGGTCAGCCCCTTCATGCTGCTGCGCACCGCCCTCGCCGCCCTGCTCACCCGGCTCGGCGCGGGCACCGACATCCCGCTCGGCAGCCCGATCGCCGGCCGCACCGACGAGCAGCTCGACGACCTGGTCGGCATGTTCGTCAACACCCTGGTGCTGCGCACCGACACCTCCGGCGACCCGGCCTTCCGCGAACTCGCCGAGCGGGTCCGCGAGTCCGACCTGGCCGCGCACCAGCACCAGGAGCTGCCGTTCGAGAAGCTGGTCGAGGTGCTCAACCCGGAGCGCTCGACGGCCCGGCACCCGCTGTTCCAGGTGATGATCGGCCACCACCGCCCTGGTCCGGCCCCCGCCCCGGATCCGGAACTCACCGTCAGCGCGGAACCCGTCCCGACCGGCACCGCCAAGTGGGACCTCTTCCTCCAGGTCACCGAGGAGCCGGACGACCCGGCCTTCGGACTCACCCTGGAGTACCGCACCGACCTCTTCGAGGCCGCCACCGCCCGGCGGATCACCGAGTGCTACCTGCGGCTGCTCGCCGCCGCCCTCGCCGCCCCCGCCACCCCGCTCTCCCGGCTGCCGCTGATCGCCCCCGAGGAGCGGGCCGAACTGCTCGCCCTCGGCACCGGCCGGCTCGGCGAGACCGGGCCGCCCGACACCGTCACCGCCCTGGTCGACCGCCGGATCGCCGCCACCCCGCAGGCCGTCGCGCTGGTCCACGCCGGACCGGACGGGCTCCGGCGCACCAGCTACGCCGAACTGGACGCCCAGGCCAACCGCCTCGCCCGGCTGCTCGCCGCCCACGGCGCCCGCCGCGGCGAGCTGGTCGCCCTGCGCCTGGAGCGCGGCCCCGCCGTGGTGCGCACCCTGCTGGCCATCGCCCGCACCGGCGCGGCCTACCTGCCGATCGACCCCTCGTACCCCGCCGAGCGGGTCCACCACATGCTCGCCGACAGCGGCGCCCGGCTGCTGCTCACCCAGCGCTCCCTGACCGGCCTCGAACTGCCCCCGCAGGTACGCCCGCTGGTCCTGGACGACCCGGCGACGGAGGTCGACCTGGCCGCCCGGCCGGCCACCGCCCCCGAGGTCACCGTCCACCCCGACGACCTGCTGTACGTCATCCACACCTCGGGCTCCACCGGCCGGCCCAAGGGCGTCGCGGTCACCCACCGCGCCGCCGTCCGCCTGGTGCGGGGCCTGCCGGAGCTCGCCCCCACCGCCGAGGACACCTTCCTGTACTTCGCGCCGGTGGCCTTCGACGCCTCCACCTTCGAGATCTGGGGCCCGCTCGCCCACGGCGCCCGGCTGGCCGTCCAGCCGCCCGGCCCCGCCGACCCCGAGGCCCTGGCGGACTTCCTGGCCCGGGCCGGGGTGACGGTCGCCTTCCTCACCACCCAGCTGGTCAACACCCTGGCCGACACCCGCCCGCGCGCCCTGGCCCCGCTGCGCGCCCTGCTCACCGGCGGCGAGGCGCACTCCCGGGACCACCTGGACCGGCTGCGCGCCGCACTGCCCGGCACCACCGTCCTCCACGTCTACGGCCCCACCGAGGCCACCACATTCGCCACCGGCCAGGACCTCGCCCACGCCGACGGCACCGTCCCGATCGGCCTGCCGATCGGCGACACCGGCGCGTACGTCCTGGACGAGGCGCTCCAACCGGTGCCGCGCGGCGTGGTCGGCGAGCTGTACCTGTCCGGCCCGGGCCTGGCCCGCGGCTACCTCAACCGGCCCGGGGCCACCGCCGAGCGCTTCACCGCCGACCCGTACGGCCCGCCCGGCACCCGGATGTACCGCACCGGGGACCTGGTCCGCTGGGACCGGCACGGCCGGATCGAGTACGTCGGCCGGGCCGACCAGCAGGTCAAGATCCGCGGCCACCGGGTCGAACTCGGCGAGGTGGAACGCCTGCTGGCCGCCCACCCGGCCGTCGCCCGGGCCGCCGTGCTGGCCCCCGCCGACGCCGCCGGCCAGCGCCGGCTGGTCGCCTACCTGGTGCCCGCCGAGGGCCGCCCGGTGCCCGAACCGGCCGAGCTGCGGCGCCACCTGGCCCGCTCGCTGCCCGGCCACCTCGTCCCGGAGGCCTACGCCGCGCTGCCCGAGCTGCCGCTGAACGCCAACGGCAAGCTGGACGTCCGCGCCCTGCCCGCGCCGGCCGCCGCCCCCGCCTCGACCCGCCCGCCCCGGACGGCCTCCGAACGCCTGCTCTGCGCGGCCGTCCAGGAGGTGCTGGAGCTGCCGGCCGCCGGACCGGACGACTCCTTCTTCGCCCTCGGCGGGGACAGCCTCAAGGCCATCCGGCTGGTCAACGCGGCCACCCGGGCCGGGCTGCCGCTCACCCTCGGCGCGGTCTTCGAGCACCGCACCCTGGAGGCCCTGGCCGCCACCGCCGAACCCGCCGGCGCCGAACCCGCCGCCGGCTCCGCGACCGGCCTGGACCCGCTCGCCCCCGTGCTGCCGATCCGGCCCACCGGCAGCCTCCCCCCGCTGTTCTGCGTGCACGGCGGCCTCGGCTTCGCCCTGCCCTTCGCCGCCCTCGCCGAGCACCTCGACCCCGACCGCCCGGTGTACGGCCTCCAGGCCCGCGGGCTGTCCGACGACGGCCCGCTGCCCACCGACCTCGGCGGGGTCGCCGAGGAGTACCTGGCCCGGGTCCGGGCGATCCAGCCGCACGGCCCCTACCACCTGCTCGGCTGGTCCTACGGAGGCATGGTCGCCCACGAGATGGCCGTCCGGCTGCGCGCCGCCGGCGAACCGGTGGCCCTGCTGGCCAACCTGGACGCCTACCCCGACGACGCCGACGGCGTCCGGCCGAGCGACGCCGAGTTCCTCGCCGACTTCCTGACCGAGGCCGGCGTCGACCCCGTCATCCCCGGTGCCCCCGTCGTCCCCGTCGACCCGGGTGACCCCGGTGCCCCCGCCCCGCTCACCCCCCGGAGCGTGGCCGCCCACCTCGCCCGCACCCCCGGCCCGCTGGCCGGCCTCGGGCCCGGCCTGCTGGAACGCCTGCTGGCCGTCATGCGCAACAACCTCGAACTCTTCCAGCGGTTCACCCCGAACCGCCTCGACGACTGCCCGATGACCCTCTTCGTGGCCGCCGGCGGCCCCCGCCGTCCCACCCCGGAGGAGCGCGCCCTCAAGCTCAAGAGCTGGGCGCCGTACGTCGGTTCGGCCGTCCACGCGCACGACGTGGACGCCGGCCACCAGCAGTTGTTGCGACCCGGACCGGCCGCCGCGATCGGGGCCGTCCTCGAAGCGGCCCTCGCCGCCCCCGACCACCAGTGACCCCACGAACCACCGACAGGAGCGCACCAGCATGGCGAACCCCTTCGACCGCGAAGACGGCACCTTCCTCGTCCTCGTCAACGAGGAGGGCCAGCACTCCCTCTGGCCGTCCTTCGCCGCCGTCCCGTCCGGCTGGTCGGTGACGCTGGACGCCACCGACCGGGCCACCGCCGTCGCCCACATCGAGGCCAACTGGACCGATCTGCGCCCGCTCAGCCTGCAACGGCAGGACTGAACCCGTAGGCCTCCGCCGGGAATTCGCATTCCCCGCGGACCGGCCCCGCCGACGCCGCCCGCCGCACCCGTGGAGCCCCCGTCCACGCGGTGCGGCGGGCGGCCGTTCTGCGTCCCCGGCCACCCCCGCCACCAGGCCTTTTCGCCGCCGCCAACCTCCGTCAGTGAACAGTCAGTTGGACGTCATCGACCCGTCATCGGCGCTGATTAGTTTTCTGGCCGGAAGCACATTCCGGGTGTCTGGAAAAACGGAGGAAACGAGCATGACGACGGTTGCGCCGGAGCGCCTCACCCGTATCCGAGAAATCATCGCCGAGAACATCGACGTACACACCGAGTTCTCCGACACCGCCTTGTTCGTCGACGAGTTGGGCGCCGACTCGCTCAAGCTGATCGACGTGCTGAGCGCGCTGGAGATGGAGTACTCCATCGTCATCGACATGAACGAGCTGCCGAAGATGGTGAACGTGGAGACCACCTACCAGGTGACGGCGGTCGCGGCCGGCTGGTAGCCCACCCCGCACCTCCCTCCCGTCACCCCACGCTCAAGGAGAGGTCCCATGGACTCCACCGCACAGTCACCAGCGGCCCCCCGGTCCGGCACCCCGGCCGGGCGCCGCCGGGTCGTCCTCACCGGCCTCGGGGCGATCTCCAGCATCGGCACGGGCGTCGCGGAGTACACCGAGGGGCTGCGGGCCGGCCGCTCCGGCGCCCGGCCGATCACCCGCTTCGACACCGAGGGCTTCGGCCAGAACACCGCCTGCGAGGTGCCGGACTTCGAGCCGGAGCGCTGGATCCACCGGGTCCCGCTCGAGGAGATGGGCCGGGCCGGGCAGTTCGCCGTCGCCGCGGCCCGGATGGCGGTGGACGACGCCGGGCTGACCGAGGCGGACCTCGGCGAGCGCCAGGCCGTGATCAGCGTCGGCACCACCGACGGCGAGTCCCACGACATCGGGCTGCTGGTCGAGCAGGAACTGGCCGCCGGCGACCCGAAGGCGATCGACCCGGTGCTGTCCCGCCGGATCAACGCCGGCCGGCTGACCACGGTGATCGCCCGCGAGCTGCGGATGCCGAACGTGGAGCCGACCACCATCACCACCGCCTGCGCGGCCGGCAACTACTCGATCGGCTACGGCCTGGACGCGATCCGCTCCGGCGAGGTGGACCTCGCGCTGTGCGGCGGCGCCGACGCCGTCTGCCGCAAGGCCTTCGCCCTGTTCAAGCGGTTCGGCGCGCTCACCCCGGACGTGGTCCGGCCGTTCGACCGCGACCGCCAGGGCATCCTGACCGGCGAGGGCGCCGGCATCCTCGTCCTGGAGAGCCTGGAGTCCGCGCTCTCCCGCGGCGCCCGGATCTACGCCGAGGTGCTCGGCTACGGCCTCAGCTGCGACGCCGCCCACGCCACCGCCCCCAACCGGGACGGCATCGCCCGCGGCATCCGGCTCGCCCTGGACGACGCCGGCGTCGAGCGCGACGAGATCGACTTCATCTCCGCCCACGGCACCGGCACCAAGGCCAACGACCGCACGGAGTCGGCCGCGATCCTGGACGTGTTCGGCGACACCCCGCCGCGCACCGTCGCCGTGAAGTCGATGCTCGGCCACTCGATGGGCGCCGCCAGCGCGCTCGGCGCGATCGCCTGCAGCATCGCCATCGAGCACCAGTTCATCCCGCCGACCATCAACCACCGGGAGACCGACCCGGAGTGCCCGCTGGACGTCGTCCCCAACCGGGCGATCGACGCCGAGGTCCGGATCGTGGAGAACAACTCCAGCGCCTTCGCCGGCAACAACGCCATCCTGATCCTGGGCACGTACGGAGAGCGAGTCCGCTGATGACCACCACCACCCGCGCCCCCGAGGCCGCCGAGACCCGCGTGGCCCCCGAGACCCCGGTGATCACCGGCTGGTCCGCCGTCTCGCCGTACGGCCTGACCCGCCGGGCCTTCACGGAGGGCCTGCGCTCCGGCGCCCGGACCGCCGTCGAACCGGCCGAGGCCTACGGACCGCTGCCCTCGCCCGAGGTCTGCCTGGTCCCCGGCTTCGACATCAAGGGCCTGCTCGGCCCGACCGGCACCGCCAAGATGGACCGGCTCACCGCGCTCACCCTGGTCGCCTCCGACGGCCTGCTGAACGACGCCGAGGGCAACCGGGTGGTGGCGACCGACGAGCGCACCGGCGTGGTCCTCGGCATCTCGATGGGCAGCCTGGAGAACGTCACCAACTTCCTGAAGCAGTCGTACACCAACGCGCTGCCCTTCCACGTGGACGCCGGCCGGATCCCCTTCGGCAGCCTCAACCACGCCGCCGGCGCCACCGCGATCCGGCACGGGCTCACCGGCCCCAACACCACCGTCGCGGGCGGCCGGGTCAGCGGACTGCTGGCGCTCAACTACGCCCGCCGGCTGCTCGGCCAGGGCCGGGCGACCAAGTACCTGGTGGGCTCGGCCGAGGAGTTCTCCGCCGCGCACGCCTGGATCGAGCACGCCGCCGTCGCCCCCGGCGACCCGGCCCCGCTGCTCGGCGAGGGCTGCGGCCTGCTGGTGGTCGAGCCGGCCGGCACCGCCCAGCACCCGCCGCTGGCCGCCGTGCTGGCGATCGAGACCAGGGTCGACATCGACGACGACCCGGGCGCCGCGGTCACCGCCTGCGGGCGGCGCGCCCTGGCCCGGGC
>NZ_MECK01000105.1 GCF_014596465.1 Streptomyces sp. CBMA123
CCTGCAGCACGGCACCGGGCAGAACGGCACCGGGCAGCGCGACGAGGCCGCCGCCGAGCGCGCCCGCTCGGCCGTCCGCTCGGCGGTCGAGCAGTTGGAGCGGGTGCTGTCCGCCGTCCTGCTGCCCACCTGGCGGGACGTCTGGCGGGGCCTGGACCTGTTGCGCGCCCTGCCGCCGGCCGGCCACCTGGCGGAGCGCTGGACCGGCGACCGCTGGTCCTACACCGGCCACCGGGACCGGCTGGCCGCCGGCGAGCCGCCGCAGCCCCGGCAGGACGACGCCGTCACCGCGGCCCGCAAACTCGCCCAGCGCGAGCGCGAGCAGGCCCGGCTGGACGTCCAGGAGGCACTGGACGACCCGCTGGCGATGGCCGAACACCGGCTGTCCGGCGAGGCGTTCAGCGGGGTGGTGACCGAGGTGGTGCCGGACTACGACACCACCGGGCGCTCCCCCAAGCCCCGTCCGCTGGTCACCCTGCGCACCGCCGACCGCCCGCACGCCGACCTCGGCCGGGAGGCGCACCGGGTATGGGGGTCCCCCCGGCCGGAGGCCGGCGGAGGGCCGGCCGCGCAGAAGGCGCGGATCGTGGCGGTGGACCCGGAGGAGGGCACCATCACGCTGCGGATGCTGTCCGGCATGGGCCGCAGGAAGGAACCCGAGCCGGGCAGTGTGCCCGAGCCCGGCGAGCCGGTCACCTTCACCCTGTTCGAGTTGACGGTCCGCCAGTCCGCGCCGCTGCCCGAGCCGGACGACACCCCGTGGACCCACGGCGGCCCGCCCGGCACCGCACCCGTACCGGCCCCGACCGCCGCCACCACCGCCGCCACCGAGGATTGGGAATGATGAGCGAGCAGCCCCCGGGCGCGGCGGCCGACGCCGCGGTGGCCCGCATCCTGGCGGCCACCGTCCACCCGTCGGCCGGCGCGCCGCGCGGCGTGGTGGTGGACTCCCCGCCCGGCGCCGGGAAGTCGACCCTGGTGGTGCGGGCCGCCCGCGAGCTGGTGGCGGCCGGCGAGCGATTGATGATCGTCGCCCAGACCAACGGCCAGGTGGACGACCTGGTCGGCCGACTGGCCGAGAAGGCACCGGAGTTGACGATCGGCCGGCTGCACGCGGCGGACTCCCGGCCGGGGCCGGAGGTGCTCCGGCACGCCAGTGTCACGCCGTCCGACAAGGTCGCCGACCTGGTCGAGCACGACGTGGTGATCTCGACCTCCGCCAAGTGGCAGTGGGTGCGGGCCGAGGCGCCGTGGCGGCACGCGATCGTCGACGAGGCGTACCAGATGCGCTCGGACGCCCTGCTCGCGGTGGCCCGGCTCTTCGAGCGGGCGCTGTTCGTCGGGGACCCGGGCCAGCTGGACCCGTTCACCGTGGTCGGCACCGAGCAGTGGGCGGGCCTGTCCTACGACCCGTCCGGCAGCGCCGTGGTGACCATGCTGGCGCACAACCCGCAGATCGAACCGCACCGGCTGCCGGTCTCCTGGCGGCTGCCGGCCAGCGCGGCGCCGCTGATCTCGCGCGCCTTCTACCCGTACACGCCGTTCCGCTCCGGCACCGGCCCGGACGACCGCGCGCTGACCGCCGCCGTACGGCCGGACGGCTCCGCGCTGGACGCGGTGATCGACCGGGCGGCCGAGCACGGCTGGGCGCTGCTGGAGCTGCCCGCCCGGCACACCGTGCGGACGGACCCCCAGGCGGTGGCGGCGGTCGCGGCCACCGTCCGGCGGCTGCTGGAGCGCGGGCTGACCGCCCGCTCCGAGCAGGGCGAGGCCCCGCTCACCGCGGACCGGATCGCCGTCGGCACCGCGCACCGGGACCAGGCGGCGGCGGTGCGGGCGGCCCTGGTCAAGGTGGGCGTCCCGGTGGACGGCACGGTCGGTCCGGCCGTCACGGTGGACACCGCGAACCGGCTGCAGGGCCGGGAGTACGACGTCACCGTGGTGCTGCACCCGCTCTCCGGGCGCCCCGACGCGACCGCCTTCCACCTGGAGACCGGCCGGCTCTGCGTGCTGGCCTCCCGCCACCGGCACGCCTGCATCGTGGTCGGCCGGGCCGGGATCGCGGAGCTGCTGGACGAGCACCCCGCCACCGAGCCGGTGCAGTTGGGCGTCCCGGTGGCCTTCCCGGACGGCTGGGAGGCGAACCACCAGGTCCTCCAGCACCTGGCCGGCCACCGGGTGCACCTGCGGTAGGGCCTGTCTCTCGGATCCCTGCCCGATCCGACACCGTCCGACAGCCAGGCCCCAGCGAGGGCCCGGTCAGTCCTCGGTCTCGCAGACGGCGAAGGCCACCACGGACCCGCGCTCGGCCTGGGCGCTCCAGCCGGTGGCGTCGGCGGTCGGCCCGCTGGCGCGCACCGGTCCGTCCGCGTCGGGCTGGAGCCGGTAGCCGCCGCCGGTCAGGTGGGTGCCGGCCGGGCAGGCCGCCGTGGAGACGCCGCCGGGGGCGCTCGGCGGCCCGGTGACGACCTTGGCCGTCTCGGCGGCGAAGGCAGGCCCGGCGGACGCGACCGCGGTCAGGACGGCGGCGGTCAGGACGGCGGCGGCCGGCAGGAGGCCGGTGGACGGTGCGCGCATGGGGTGCTCCCGGTTCGGTGGAGGACTGCTGTACCCGGCACAACCGGTTCGCACGCGATCCGGAAGCGCGGCGCCCGGGGCACCGCCCCGGCGCGTGCCGGGGAATAGCGCCTGCACGCGCACCGTTCCGCTACCGGCCGCCGCCGCGAGACAATGGACGGCGGCCACGATCGGGCGGTGCGGCCCGGAGCAGCCCGCCGCCCTCCCTCACCGAGACCCCGGAGGTGTCCGTCCATGCCCGACTCCCCCGCCGAGACGCCCGAGCCCACCAGGCGACTGCGCCCCGTGCAGCTCCTGTTCGAGCCGCAGTCCGCCGAACCGGAGCCGGAACGATTCTTCGACCTGGAGTCCATCGACGACCCCGCGGAGCTGCTGCGCCGCTCCACCGAACTGGCCCTGGCCTTCCGGGCCGCCGCCGAGCGGGCCACCGACTTCCAGGCCGTCGCCGCCGCCCAGCTCGCCGACCCGCGCCGGTTCGACGCGCTGTCGGACACCGAGGTCGCCGAGCGCGCGGACTGGACCCCGGACTACGCGGCCAAGATGATCGAGTACGGCCGCGGCCTGCTCCAGCCGCGCCGCCACGAGGACTGAAGCCCGTCCGGGCAGCCGCTGGCATATGCCAGCGGCGGAGGGTACGCGATCGCCCGCCACCCTGTCCGGCGAACGGCGCTTTCCGCCACACCGGGGGCGCGCACGGCGCAGGCTGCTGGGCGTGGACATCTGGACGCACCAGTCGGTGGAGTACGTCACCGTGGCCGGGGAGGCCTGGCTGGCCTCCGCCAGCGAGTACCCGCGCAGCATGCGCGCCCTCTGGGAGGCCCGCCCGTGGGCGCCCTCCGTGCTGCCCTGCGGGCGGGCCTTCGACGTGATCAGCATGCCGTCGCTGTTCGGCCGCCGGGTGCTGGACGAACTGTGGGCCTCCGGCCCCGGCTGCGGCCCGGTCGCGGGCTACCGGGGCCGCACCCTGCTGTTCGTCCAGCCCGGCGCGGCCCCCCGGCTGCGCCGGCTGCTGGCCTGGGAGGAGTGGGCCCGGGACGTGCCGCCGCTGCTCTGCCACGGCAAGGGCGACGCGGTGACGGTGCCGCCGCTGCAGCGGATGGTGCACGGCCCGGACTCCCCCGGCCGGGGGTCGGGCCGCTGGATCGTCGCCCCGGACGAGCGGGAACCCTGGCTGCCCGGGGCCTCGGTGGTGCTCTGGGCCTGCGTACGGGCGGCGCGCGAGCCCGGCGGGGCCGTCCCGGCCGAGCCGGTCGTCGTGACCGGGGGGTGAACGGGGAGCGGCCGGTATTCGATTTTGGCCCGACCGCAGGCCGCTGCTAGAGTCTTCTCTGTCAGCAGGCGCCGCTAGCTCAGTTGGTTAGAGCAGCTGACTCTTAATCAGCGGGTCCGGGGTTCGAGTCCCTGGCGGCGCACAGACAGCCGAGAGGCCCCTTGCGAAAGCGAGGGGCCTCTCGGCGTTTCCCGTCCGGGGCACCGGAGGACCGCCCGGGCGGTCCCGCCGGAGGAACGGCCGGGCCGCCCGCCGGAACGGGACGGCCCGGCCGGGGCTCAGCGGCCGCGCAGCGCGCGGTAGCGGGCGACCAGCTCGGCGGTGGAGCTGTCCAGCTGCTCGCCGCCCTCACCGGTGAGCAGCACCGGCTCGATCCGCTTGGCGAGCACCTTGCCCAGCTCGACGCCCCACTGGTCGAAGGAGTCGATGTTCCAGATCGCGCCCTGGACGAACACCTTGTGCTCGTACAGCGCGACCAGCTGGCCGAGCACCGACGGGGTCAGCTCGGCGGCCAGGATGGTGGTGGTCGGGTGGTTGCCCTTGAAGGTCTTGTGCGGGACGAGTTCGGCCGGCACGCCCTCGGCGGCGACCTCCTCCGGGGTCTTGCCGAAGGCCAGCGCCTGGGTCTGGGCGAAGAAGTTGGCCAGCAGCAGGTCGTGCTGGGCGACCAGGCGGTCGGGCAGGTCGGCGACCGGGCGGGCGAAGCCGATGAAGTCGGCCGGGATCACCTTGGTGCCCTGGTGCAGCAGCTGGTAGTAGGCGTGCTGGCCGTTGGTGCCGGGGGTGCCCCAGACCACCGGGCCGGTCTGCCAGCCGACCGGGGTGCCGTCGCGGGTCACCGACTTGCCGTTGGACTCCATGTCCAGCTGCTGGAGGTAGGCGGTGAACTTGGACAGGTAGTGCGAGTACGGCAGCACCGCGTGCGCCTGGGCGTCGAAGAACGCGCCGTACCAGACGCCCAGCAGGCCGAGCAGCAGCGGGACGTTCTGCTCCGGCGGGGCGGTGCGGAAGTGCTCGTCGACCAGGTGGAAGCCGTCCAGCATCTCGCGGAAGGCGTCCGGGCCGATGGCGATCATCAGCGAGAGGCCGATCGCCGAGTCGTAGGAGTAGCGGCCGCCGACCCAGTCCCAGAACTCGAACATGTTGGCGGTGTCGATGCCGAAGTCCTGCACGCCCTGGGCGTTGGTGGACAACGCGACGAAGTGCTTGGCCACCGCCTCGGTGCCGGCGCCCAGGCCGTCGAGCAGCCAGCCCCGGGCGGAGACGGCGTTGGTGATGGTCTCGATGGTGGTGAAGGTCTTCGAGGCGACGATGAACAGCGTCTCGGCCGGGTCGAGGTCGCGGACCGCCTCGTGCAGGTCGGCGCCGTCCACGTTGGAGACGAAACGCACCGCCAGGTCGCGTTCGCCGAACGAGCGGAGCACCTCGTAGGCCATCGCCGGGCCGAGGTCGGAGCCGCCGATGCCGATGTTGACCACGGCGCGGATCGGCTTGCCGGTGTGGCCCTTCCACTCGCCGCTGCGGACCCGGTCGGCGAAGCCGGCCATCTTGTCCAGGACGGCGTGCACCCCGGGGACGACGTTGACGCCGTCGACCTCGACGACGGCGTCGCGCGGGGCCCGCAGCGCGGTGTGCAGGACGGCGCGCTGCTCGGTGAGGTTGATCTTCTCGCCGCGGAACATGGCGTCCCGCAGCTCGGCGACGCCGGTGGCGGCGGCGAGTTCGCGCAGCAGCTCCAGCGTCTCGTCGGTGACCAGGTGCTTGGCGTAGTCCACGTACAGGTCGCCGACCCGCAGGGTGTGGGTGCGGCCGCGCTCGGGGTCGGCGGCGAACAGCTCGCGCAGGTGGGTCTCGCCCAGCTCGGACCGGTGCTTGGCCAGGGCGGCCCACTGCGGGGTGCGGTCGAGCGGGGTGCGGGCGTCGGCGCGGGTCTCCGACATCGGTGGGTCCTCGATTCATCTGGGTGCAGAAACCGGCAGGGCCAGGCGTGAGGGTCAGGCGGTGAGGGCCTGCTCGCGAGGTCGTGGCGGTACTGGTGGTGCGCCGACTCCGTTGACGGCCTGCCCGGGTTCAGCCTATGCAACCTCGGCGGGGGTCGCGCACATTCCGGTGGCCGGGCGCGGACTGCCCGTCACTTCCGTTGCGTCCGCCACATCCGTCGGGCACAGCGCTTCCGTCGCGCCCGCTACTTCCGTTCGGAGCGCAGGTCCAGTCCGCGCAGCACGTGGTCGACCAGTTCCGGGTCGGCGCCCGGTTCGCTGCGGGCGACGAGCATCTCGCGCCGGGAGGCGGCGATCATCTCCTGCTCGACCTCGGCGGCGGCCCGCCACTGGGCGATCCGCTGCTTGGCCTCGGCGGCCTCCTCCTCGGCGTAGTTCTCCGGGCAGAGCCGGGCCAGCCGGTCGTGCTGACGGTCCCGCAGCCGGTCGGCGACCTCGGCGGGCAGCTTGTCCTGCTCCTCGAGTTCGCCGAGCCGCTGGAGTCCGGCCTTGGCGGCCCGCCACCAGAGCTGGCGCACGGCCTGCTCGTGCTTGTCCTGGTCGATGTCCAGTTCGAGCCGCTTGGCCAGCCAGGGCAACGTCAGACCCTGGACCAGCAGGGTGAACAGCACCACGCTGAAGGCGATGAAGACCAGCCGGCCGCGCTCCGGGAAGTCCGCGCCGGAGTGCAGGACGAGCGGGATGGCGAGGGCCAGGGCGACGGTGGCCACCCCGCGCATGCCGGACCACCAGAGGACCACGCTCTCCTTCCAGCTGAACGGGGTGTCCTCCTCGTCCCCCTTGCGCAGCTTCTTCGACAGCCAGCCGGCCGGCAGCAGCCAGAACAGCCGGACCAGCACCACGACCGCGATGACCACGGCGGCGTCGCCGAGGAAACCGGTCCAGCCGCGGCCGGCCTCCTTGAGCACAGTGGCCAGCTCCAGGCCGATCAGGCCGAAGGCGACGCCGGTGATCAGGATCTCGACCACCTCCCAGAAGGCGTTGCCGACCAGCCGGTAGGCGACGGCGTCGGCGTCGGCGGCCCGCTCGGCGAGGTAGAGCGCGCAGATCACCACGGCGAGCACGCCGGAGCCGTGGATCTCCTCAGCGATGGTGTAGGCGGCGAAGGGCACCAGGAGGTTGAGCGCGACCTGCTGGGTCGGGTCGTCCAGGCGGTCGGCGAGCTTGGCGTTCACCCAGCCGAGCACCACGCCGACGATCACGGCGAGCACCGCCGACAGCACGAAGCGCAGCACCGCGTGGCCGACCGAGAAGTCGCCGCTGACCATGGCCTCGATGGCCAGCGAGTAGATGACGATCGCGGTGACGTCGTTGAACAGGCCCTCGCTCTCCAGGATCGCCACCAGGCGCCGGGGCAGCCCGATGCTGCCGGCCACCGCGACGGCGGCCACCGGGTCGGGCGGGGAGACCAGCGCGCCGACCGCGATCGCGGCGGCCAGCGGCACGGCGGGCAGCAGCCAGTGCACGGCGCCGGCCACGGCGATCGTGGTGACCACCACCAGGGCGATCGCCAGCAGCAGGATCGAGCGGGCGTTGGCCTTGAAGTAGCGGACCGAGGAGCGCCGGGCGACGGCGAAGATCAGTGGCGGCAGGACCAGCGGGAGGATCAGCTCGGGCTCGATCTTGACGTCCGGGATCTGCGGGACGAGGGCCATGACGATGCCGAGCAGGGTCATCAGGACCGGTTGCGGCACGCCCGTCCTGCGGGCGAGTGGCATGGTCACCACGGAGGCGAGCAGCACCAGGAAGAACAGGGGCAGCTGGCCCACGGGGAGGTTCCTCTCGACGGCGGATCGACGGCCGGCGGCCGATCGGGACGGCCGGCCGGTCGGCGACGGACGGCTGAGCGCCGCCCAGGATAAATCTGACAATGCGCCCATAGGTGAAGACACGCCGAACAGGCGCTTGACCTGAAGCGCACTTCAGCACCGAGGATCGGGGTGTTCGCGTGATGGAACCGGCGAGAGGAGCCCCCATGAAGGCGGTCACGGTACCGACGTCCGGCGGTCCGGAGGTCCTGCGGGTCACCCAGGTGGCCGACCCCGAGCCCGCAGCGGGCGAGGTCCGGGTACGGGTGTACACCGCCGCGGTGCAGCCGGTGGACCTCGCGATCCGGGAGGGCTTCCGCCCGCCGGGGCTGGTGGCCGAGCCGCCGATCGTCCTCGGCAACGAGTTCGCCGGGGTGGTGGACCGGCTCGGGCCGGGCGTCGACGCCTGGCGGGTCGGCGACGAGGTGCTGGGCTTCCGCATGCTGGGCTGCCAGGCCGAGCTGGTCACGGTGGACGCCGCCCAGCTGGTGGCCAAGCCCGCCGGGATGCCCTGGGAGCAGGCCGGCTCGCTCTCCGCCTCCGGCCAGACCGCCCACGTCGCGCTGGACCTGCTCGGTGTCGCCGCCGGCGACACCGTCCTGGTGCACGGCGCCAGCGGCGGGGTCGGCACCGTCGCCGTCCAGCTCGCCCGGGCCCTGGGCGCCACCGTGATCGGCACCGCGAGCGAGCGCAACCACGACTACCTGCGCGAGCTGGGCGCGATCCCGGTCGCGTACGGCGAGGGGCTGGTCGAGCGGGTCCGGGCGGTCGCCCCGCAGGGGGTGGACGCGGCCTTCGACGCGGCCGGCCGGGGCGCCCTGGCGGCCTCCGTCGAGCTGGTCGCCGACCGGGACCGGATCGGCACCGTGGTCGACTACCCGGAGGCCGAGCGGCTGGGCGTCCGGGGGCTGCGGGCGCCGCGCACCGCCGAGCGGCTGACCGAGCTGGTCCGGCTCTGGGAGACCGGCGGGCTGCGGATCGAGATCGCCGAGACGCTGCCGCTGGAGCGGGCCGAACAGGCGCACCGGCTGGTCGGCACCGGGCACGTCCGCGGCAAGGTGGTGCTCACCGCCTGAGCAGGCCGGGCGCTCCGGGGCCGATTGGGTGTTTCGGCCGCTGACCAGGTAATGTTCTCCAGGTCAGCAGGCGCCGCTAGCTCAGTTGGTTAGAGCAGCTGACTCTTAATCAGCGGGTCCGGGGTTCGAGTCCCTGGCGGCGCACAGACAGCCGAGAGGCCCCTTGCGAAAGCGAGGGGCCTCTCGGCGTTTTCCGTCCTGGGCACCGGAGGAACGGCATCCCGGATGGCAGGAAAGGTGGGAAACCGGTCATTGCTGCCACCGCGGCCCGCTGACAGGCTGGCCGCATGAGAGCGCGCAGCGTGGTCGTCGTCCTCTACGAGGGCGTGCAGAGCCTGGACGTGACCGGGCCCATGGAGGTGTTCGCGGGAGCGGGCGCGGCCGCCGGGCAGCCGGGCGCGTACCGGGTGACCACCGCCTCGCTCGGCGGCGGGCCGGTGGCCAGCACCAGCGGGCTGCGGCTGCTGCCGGACACCGACCTGGCCGAGGCCGGGCCGGTGCACACCCTGCTGGTCCCCGGCGGGCAGGGCGGCGAGCCGCCGGACGGCCTGCTGGTGGCACGGATCCGGGAGCTGGCCGGCCGGGCCGAGCGGGTGGTTTCGGTGTGCACCGGCGCCTTCCTGCTCGCCGAGGCCGGACTGCTCTCCGGACGCCGGGTGACCACCCACTGGGCCTACTGCGGGGAACTGGCCCGGCGGTTCCCGGACGTCACGGTCGACCCGGATCCGATCCACGTCCGGGACGGCCACATCGCCACCTCGGCCGGGGTCACCGCCGGGATCGACCTGGCGCTGGCCCTGGTCGAGGAGGACCACGGCCGGGACGCCGCGCTGCTGATCGCCCGTTACCTGGTGGTCTTCCTGCGCCGGCCGGGCAACCAGGCCCAGTTCAGCACCCAGCTGGCCGCCCAGGTGGCGGCCCGGCAGCCGCTGCGCGAGGTCCAGCGGTGGATCGCCGAGCACCCCGAGGCCGACCTGTCGGTCGAGGCGCTGGCCCACCGGTCGGCGCTGTCGCCGCGGCACTTCGCCCGGGCCTTCGCCGCCGAGGTGGGGGTGACCCCGGGCCGGTACGTGGACTCGGTCCGGCTGGAGGCCGCCCGGCGGCAGCTGGAGGACACCGACGACGGCATTGAGGAGATCGCCCGCTCCTGCGGCTACGGCACCCCGGAGGCGATGCGGCGCGCCTTCGTCCGGTCCCTGGCCGCCCCGCCCGCCGAGTACCGACGCCGCTTCCGGTCCCAGCCCGGTGGTTCCCCACCCGATGGTTCGCGGCCCGGTGGTTCCCCGCCCGATGGTTCGCAGCCCCTTGGAGGTCACTGATGCGCATCGCCGTCCTGCTCTACCCCGACTTCACCACCCTCGACGCGGTCGGCCCGTACGAGGTGCTGTCCCGGATCCCCGGGGCCGAGGTGGTGTTCACCGCCGCGCAGCGCGGGCCGGTCCGCAACGACCGGACCAGCCTGGCGATCACCGCGGACGCCACGCTGGACGAGGTGGACTCGGCCGACCTGCTGCTCGTCCCCGGCGGCCCCGGGACGGAGGCGCAGCTGACCGACGAGGCGGTGCTCGACTGGGTGCGCCGGGTGGACGCGACCACCACCTGGACCACCTCGGTCTGCTCCGGCTCGCTGATCCTGGGCGCCGCCGGGCTGCTCCGGGGCCGCCGGGCCACCACCCACTGGGGCGTCCTGGACCGCCTGCCCGGCTTCGGGGCGGAGCCGACCGGCACCGAGCGGATCGTGGTCGACGGCAAGTACGCGACCGCGGCCGGGGTCTCGGCCGGGATCGACCTCGCGCTGCGGCTGACCGGCCTGATCGCCGGGGACGCCACCGCGGAGGCGATCCAGCTGCTCATCGAGTACGACCCGCAGCCGCCGTACTCTGCAGGCTCGCTCGCGACGGCCTCCCCGGCGGCGGTCGAGGGGGCGAGGCGGCTGCTGCTGGGCTGACGGCCCAGCGGGGTCGCGGGGGCCGCACCCGACCGGGCGCGGACCCCGCGACACGGGCTCCGGGGCACGGACCCGGCCTCCGGTCAGCGGCCGAAGTAGCCGTCGAAGTTCCTGGAGAACTCCCGGCCGCCGAACTGGTCCCAGTTGACCGACCAGGTCATCAGCCCGGCCAGGTTCGGCTGGGCCCCCGAACGCGGCACGTACGTACCGCAGTTGACCAGCCTGGTGAGGCAGTCCAGCGCCTTGTCCACCTCGGCCGGGGCGATGTAGCCGTTGCCCGCGTTGGTGGTGGCCGGCATGCCGATGGCGACCTTCGAGGCGGGCAGCGGCGGGAACACGTTGGCGGCGTTGCCCGCGACCGGGAAGCCCTTGAGCAGCAGGTCGGTCATCGCGACGTGGAAGTCGGCGCCGCCCATGGAGTGGTACTGGTTGTCCAGGCCCATGACGGAGCCGGAGTTGTAGTCCTGGACGTGCAGCAGGGTGAGGTCGTCGCGCAGCGCGTAGATGACCGGCAGGTACGCCCCGGCGCGCGGGTCCTGGCCGCCCCAGGGGCCGGATCCGTAGTACTGGTAGCCGAGTTGGACGAAGAACGTCTCCGGCGCCATGGTCAGCACGAAGCCCGGACCGTACTTGGCCTTGAGGGTCTTCAGTGCCGAGATCAGGTTGACGATGACCGCGCTCTTCGGGTTCTTGAAGTCGGTGTCGCCGGTGTCGAGGGAGAGCGAGTGGCCCTCGAAGTCGATGTCCAGGCCGTCCAGGCCCCACGTGTCGATGATCGCCGAGACCGAGCTGACGAAGGTGTCCCGGGCGGCGGCGGTGGTCAGCTGGACCTGGCCGTTCTGGCCGCCGATCGAGATCAGCACCTTCTTGCCCTGGGCGCGCTTGGCGGCGATGGCGGCCTTGAAGTCGGCGTCGGACTCGGCGGTCGGGCAGTCGGTGGTCGAGCAGCGGTTGAAGCGGATGTCGCCGGAGGTCGGGGCGGTCGGCTCGCCGAAGGAGAGGTCGATGACGTCCCAGGAGCCGGGGACGTCGGCCAGCCGGGTGTAGCCGGCGCCGTTGGCGAAGCTGGCGTGCAGGTAGCCGACCAGGGTGTGGCCGCCGGAGGGGGTGCCCGTGGGCGTTCCGGTGGGGGTGGACGTCGGGGTGCCGGTGGGGGTTCCGGTCGGGGTGCCGGTGGGCGTGGACGTCGGCGTGGACGTCGGCGTCGGGGTGGGCGTCGGGGTGGGCGTCGGGCTGGGGGCGCCCGGGCCGTCCAGCGAGACGTCGTCCGCGTAGTAGGTGCCCTGGCCGTACCAGCCGTGGGTGTACACGGTGGCGGTGGTCTGGTTGGCGCCGGTGGTGAAGCTGACGCTGAGCTTCTGGTAGCCGCCGCCGGTGCCGGGGGTCCAGGTGCTGGGGCCGCCGCCGTCGACGCCCAGGTAGACGTAGGAGCCGTTGACGTAGGCGCTGAGCGTGTAGGTGGTGCTGGGCGCGACGGCGACGGTCTGGGAGCACTGGGCGGTGTCGCCGGCGGTGGCGGCGGCGGCGAGCGCGTGGCCGCCGCTGTGCACGGGGGTCGTGACGACGCTGCCGGAGTTGCCGGTGCAGCTCCAGGGGCCGAGCGAGCCGGACTCGAAGCCGCCGTTGACCAGGAACTCTCCGGCCGAGGCGGCGGGCGCCGGACCCAGGGTGACGCCGACCAGGGTGGCGGCGGCGACGGCGGAGGCGGTGCCGGCGGCGAGTGCGGCACGGCGGTGTCCGGGCCGCCGCCCCGAGCCAAAGGGCGCGCCGGCGCCGAGAGGGAGGAGTGAGGGAGCGACGGAGGAGCGACCGAGCGACGAGTGTCGGCGCCGGATCCGGAGCACCCGGAGGCGAGCGGGCGAGTAACGACTTCTGCGCATGGCGGGTGCTCCCTGCGGTGGCGCGGTCGTGGGGGACGTCCGAGGGCACGCCGGAGCACGCGCCAGTGGGGGGAACGGCCCGGCCTGGCACCCAAGTTGGACTAGACCACTGAAGTGGATCCGACAGTGCGCTGTCAATGGTCCAGACCGGTCCGGGAGCCCGGCGGGACCGCCCCGGTTGCCGGGGGTGACACCCCGTCGAAGGATGGAGGAGTGACCCCGCCCGGCTACCTCCGCCACCCCCACCTGCACGGCGACCTGCTCGCCTTCACCGCCGAGGACGACGTCTGGATCGCGCCGCTGGACGCCGGCGCCGCCACCACCGGCCGGGCCTGGCGGGTCGGCTGCGACCGCACCCGGGTCAGCCACCCCCGCTTCTCCCCCGACGGCCGCACCCTCGCCTGGACCAGCTGGCTCGGCCTGACCCCCGAGGTGTGGACCGCCCCGACCGAGGGCGGCGAGGCCCGCCGGCTCAGCTACTGGGGCAGCCAGGACACCCGGGTGCGCGGCTGGCTGCCGGACGGCGAGGTCCTGGCCGTCACCTCCTACCACGAGCCCTTCGGCCACTACACCTGGGCGCACGCCCTGCCGCCCGACGGCTCCCCCGGCCGCCGGATGCCCTGGGGCCCGGTCGGCGACGCCCAGCTGAGCCGGCGGCGGACCGTCCTGCTCACCGGCTCCGCCCCGCACGAACCCGCCGCCTGGAAGCGCTACCGCGGCGGCGCCGTCGGCCGGCTCTGGGTGGACGGCGAACGGATCCTGCCCGAGCACACCGGCCACCTCGCCTCCCCCATGCCGGTCGACGACCGGATCGCCTTCCTCTCCGACCACGAGGGCATCGGCAACCTCTACTCCTGCCGCCCCGACGGCACCGACCTGCGCCGGCACACCGACCACGCCTCCTACTACGCCCGCGAGGCCGCCACCGACGGCACCCGGATCGTCTACCAGCACGCCGGCGACCTCTGGCTGCTCGACGGCCTGGACGCCCCCGCCCCGCGCCGGCTGGACGTGCCGCTCGGCGGCGCCCGGGCCGGCCGCCGCCCGTACCAGGTCGGCGCCGCCTCCCAGGTCAAGGACCTCGCCTGCGACCAGACCGGGCGGGCCGGGGTGATCACCGTGCGCGGCAGCCAGTACTGGCTCACCCACAAGGACGGCCCGGCCCGGGCCCTCGCCGACACCCCCGGGGTCCGCACCCGGCTGCCCGTGGTGCTCGGCCACACCGGCGAGGCCGCCTGGATCACCGACGCCGAGGGCGCCGACGCGATCGAGGTGGTGCCGCTGCCCGGACACGAGGAGGCCGCGCACCACCACCACCGGGTGCTCGCCGCCGGCCGGCTCGGCCGGGCCCTGGAGCTCACCGCCGCCCCCGACGGCGCCCGGCTCGCCGTCACCACCTCCGACGGGCGGCTGCTGCTGGTGACCGCCGCCGACGGTGAGGTCCGCGAACTGGCCGCCTCCGACTACGGGCCCGTCTCCAGCGCCCGGTTCTCCCCCGACTCGCACTGGATCGCCTGGTCCCAGCCGGCCGCCGGGCGCTCACTGCGCCGGATCCGGCTCACCCGCACCGACGCCCCCGCGCCGATCACCGACGTCACCGACGGCCGGTTCGAGGACGAGCAGCCGGTGTTCACCCGGGACGGCCGCTACCTGGCCTTCCTGTCCTGGCGCGGCTTCGACCCCGTCCACGACGTGCACACCGGCGACCTCTCCTTCCCGGTCGGCTGCCGCCCCTACCTCGTCCCGCTCACCGCCGACACGCCCTCCCCGTTCGCCGCGCCCACCGAGGACGGCGCCCCGCGCGGGGACGGCGGCGGCGACGGCACCGTCCGGGTCGACCCCCAGGGCATCGGCGAGCGGCTGCTGCAGTTCCCGGTGATCGCCTCCAAGTACTCGGCCACCGACGCGGTGCGCGGCGGCCTGGTCTGGCTGCGCTGGCCGATCTCCGGCACCCTCGGGCAGACCTTCGCCAGCCCCGACGACACCTCCGGCCGCCCCTCCCTGGAGCACTTCGACCTGGCCCGGGGCACCCGCAGCACGCTGGTCGACAAGCTGGACGGCTACGCGGTCTCCGGGGACGGCGGCTCGATCGCGGTCTACTCGGCCGGGACGCTGCGGGTGGTCCCGGTCGGCGCCCCCTCCGCCGGGACCAGCGTCGACCTGCGCCGGATCACCCACACCGTGCACCCCGCCGCCGAGTGGCGCCAGGCGTACCACGAGGCGGCCCGGATCGTCCGGGACCAGTTCTGGGACGAGCGGATGTCCGGGCTGGACTGGCCCGCCCTGGTCGCCCAGTACGAGCCGCTGCTGGAACGGATCTGCTCACCCGACGACTTCGCCGACCTGCTGCGCGAGCTCCTCGGCGAACTCGGCACCTCGCACGCCTACGTCACCCCCTCCCGGCGCGCCGAGGGCCCCACCCTCGCCCAGCAGCCGCTCGGCCTGCTCGGCGCCAACGCCCACCGCGCCCCCGACGGCCGCTGGCTGGTCGACCGGGTGCTGCCCGGCGAGTCCTCCGACCCGCGCGCCCGCGCCCCGCTGGCGGCCCGGGGCGTCCGGGACGGCGACGAGCTGCTGGAGATCGGTGGCCGCCCGGTGGACCCGGTGCGCGGACCGCTGCCGCTGCTGGCCGGCACCGGCGGCACCACCGTCGAACTCGCCCTGCGCAGCGGCCCGGACGGCCCGGTGCGGCGGATCACCGTCACCCCGCTGACCGACGAACGGGCCGTCCGCTACCAGGACTGGGTGACCAAACGGCGTTCCCTGGTACGGGAGTTCAGCGACGGCCGGTGCGGCTACCTGCACATCCCGGACCTCGGCGGCTCCGGCTGGGCCCAGTTCAACCGGGACCTGCGGCGCGAACTGGACAAGCCCGCGCTGGTGCTGGACGTACGCGGCAACGCCGGCGGCAACGTCTCCGAACTCGTCCTGGAGAAGCTCACCCGGCACGTCCTCGCCTGGGACTTCAGCCGGGACCGCCAGCCCGTCCGCTGGCCCCGGCACGCGCTGCGCGGCCCGCTGGTGGCGCTCGCCGACGAGGCGACCAGCTCGGACGGGGACGTGATCATCGCGGCGATCAAACTGCTCGGCCTCGGCCCGGTGATCGGCAACCGCACCTGGGGCGGGGTGGTCGGGATGACCGGGCGGCACACCCTGGGCGACGGCACCCAGATCTCGGTGCCGAAGAACGCCTCCTGGTTCGGCGGCGGGCTCGGCTGGTCGGTGGAGAACCGGGGCGTGGAACCGGACGTGCACGTGCTGCGCACCCCCCAGGACTGGGCCCGGGGGCGCCATCCGGAGCTGGTCGCCGCCGTCCAACTCGCCCTGGAACTACTGGAGGACGCGCCGGCGGCGGCGCCCCCGCCGGAATCCACGCCCCGGCCGGACCTGCGGCGACCGCCACTGCCGCCGCGGGCCGGTTGACCGCCGCGGGCCGGCTGACCTGGAGGGGCCGGACGACCGCGGCGGAGAGACGGATGACCGAGGGGCTCAGCCCCAGGGGTCGCCCTCGGCCGTCATGTTCTCGGCGGCACGCCGGTCGGCCTCCTCCTGGGCGACCCTCTCCTGGGCGAGCTTCTCCTGGGAGTCCCGGGTGCGCTCGACCTCCTCGCCGTACGCGTCGGCGGCCTCGTCGTGGGCGAGGGCGGCGCGCTGAGCGGCCTCCTGCCCGGTGGACTCGTGCTGCGGCGGCCGGTGGAACAGCCTGTCCAAGATGCCCATGACTCCTCCTGCTGCGGACGGAACTGTGGAACTCCGGGCTGCCCCCACTCTCACACCGGGGACCGAGGGGTGCACCTTGAGCCTTTGGTCCCTGGTGAACGCGTCGAAGGGCCGTAGTCGGGCGGCGCGGGACGGGCGGAGGGTGGCGGTGTGAGGAACTCGACCGAGGAACTGCACGACGGACCGCGCCGGCGGGTCGGCCCGCTGGCCGCGCTGGACGGGCGGCTGCCCGGCACCCACGACCTGCTGCTGATGCAGTGCCCCGGCTCGCTGCGCCCGGTCGCGGGCGGCGAGCTGCCGGACTGGGCGCGGACGGTGC
>NZ_MECK01000106.1 GCF_014596465.1 Streptomyces sp. CBMA123
GTCGCCGACCCGGCCGCCGACCCCCCGCGGCCCCATCCGGGACAGCCGCCGCAGGTACCAGCCCGCGCTCATGGTCATCGCGTCCCCGCCAGCGTCACCGGCGCGCCGCCCGCCAGGCCGGCCTGGACGGCGAGGGTGGCCGCCGTGGTGGCCGCCAGCGACTCCAGCGGCACCGGCATCGGCCCGCCGGTCCGCACCGCCCTGACGAACGCCGCCAGTTCGGCGGACTGGCCCTTGTCCCGGGCCGTGGGCAGCCGGGAGCTGACCCACCGCTTGCGGCCGGCCGTGCTGTCGAAGTACACCGAGGCGCGGACGAAGTCGTCCAGCTTCAGCACCTTGCCGTCCGCGACCAGGTCCAGCGTCTCCTTGGGGAAGCCGGGCGCGCCGGTGGTGACGTAGCTGAGGGTGGCGGTGGAGCCGTCCGGGTAGCGCAGCACGATCTGGAGGTCGTCGTTGCCGGCCGGGGCGACGGCGTAGACCGAGACCGGGTCGGCGTCCAGCAGCCAGCTCGCGGTGTCGATGAAGTGCCCGCCCTCGCCGGCGAACCGCGAGCCCTCGGTGCCCTGCCGGAGGTACCAGCTGCCGTGCTGCAGCCGGCCCGCGTTGACCAGGTAGCGCAGGCTGGCCGGGCCGGTCCGGACGCCGAAGCGGCTCCTGGCCTCCCGCAGCAGCGGCGCGAAGCGGCGGTTGAAGCCCACCTGGAGGCGGTCGTTGCCGGACTCCGCCACCGCCGCGAGCACCCCGGCCAGTTCCTCCTCGGTGAGGGCCAGCGGCTTCTCCACGAACACCGCCTTGCCGGCCAGCAGGGCCCGCCTGGTCAGTTCGGCGTGCGAACTGTGCCGGGTGACCACGAACACCGCGTCGACGGCGTCGTCCCCGAGGACGGCGTCGAGGTCGGTGGTGGACCGGGCGAAGCCGAACGTGCGCTGGGCGTTGGCGGCGGACAGCGCCGTCGTGGTGACGACGGCGGACAGCGCGACGCCCTCGCGCCGGGCCAGGTGCGGCAGCAGCATCGACGTCGCGTAGTTCCCGGCGCCGACGAAGGCCAGCCGCACCGGCGACCCGGAGGGCCGGGCGGCGGTCCTGGTGGGGCGGGGCACCGCGGGCACCGCCACCACCGGGGCCGGCGCCTGCTGCTCGGCCGCGGCCCCGGGGTACCGGAACAGCACCGCCACGGCCTTCAACTCGCCGTCCTTCAGGCGCCGGTAGGTCTCCACGGCGTCGTCGAAGTCGGCGAGGTGGGAGATCAGCGGCTCCACGTCGACCCGGCCGCGGGCGGCGAGGTCGAGGAAGCAGGCCAGGTTGCGGCGCTCGGTCCAGCGCACGTACCCGATCGGGTAGTCCCGCCCCTCCAGCTCGTACGCCGGGTCGTAGCGCCCGGGGCCGTACGAGCGGGAGAACCGGACGTCCAACTCCTTCTCGTAGTACGCGTTCCACGGCAGGTCCAGCCGGCACTTGCCGATGTCGATCACCCGGCCGCGGTCCCGGCTCAACCGGGCGGCCAGTTCGACGGGCTGGTTGCTGCCGCCGCCGGCGGCCAGGTACACCTGGTCCACGCCGTGACCGTCGGTCAGCTCGGCGACGGCGGTCTCCACGGCCGCGGACCCGGGGTCGCCGCAGGCCACCGCGCCCAGCCGCTCGGCGAGTGCGCAGCGCACCGGGTCGGGGTCGGCCCCGACCACCCGCACCCCCGCGGCGGTGAGCAGCTGCGCCACCAACTGCCCGATCAGCCCGAGGCCGATCACCAGCGCCACCTCGCCGAGCTGCGGCTCGCCCTGGCGCACGCCCTGCAGGGCGATCGACCCGACGGTGCCGAAGGCGGCGTGCCGCGGGACGAGGCCGTCCGGCACCGGGGTGTAGAGGTTCCTGGGCACCCAGTTCAGCTCGGCGTGCAGCGCGTGCTCGTTGCCCGCGCAGGCCACCAGGTCGCCGGCCTTCACGTCGTCGACCCCGGCGCCGACCTGTTCGACCACCCCGCACAGCGAGTAGCCCAGCGGCGTGTAGGAGTCCAGCTTGCCCATCACCTTGCGGTAGGTGGCGGGCACTCCGTTGACGGCGACGCTCTGCATCACCTTGGCCACCTGGTCCGGCCGGGAGCGGGCCTTGCCCAGCATCGACATGCCGGCCTCGGAGACCTTCATCAGCTCCGTCCCGGTGGAGATCAGCGAGAAGGCGGTGCGGACCAGCACCCCGCCCGGCTTGCACGCCGGCACCGGTACGTCGAGCACCGACAGTTCGCCGCTCTTGTAGTTCTGCACAACCTGTTTCACCGCAAGTCCCCTTGTTCCTCGTGTTCCTCAGCCTGTTCGTCGTCGAGCGAGCGCACTGACCTCAGCCGGAGGTCGCGCCCCGGTACCAGTACTCGAGGGTCAGCACGTGCCACAGATGTTTGGAGTGGTCCCGCTGCCCGGCGGCGTCCTCGGCGACCAGCCGGGCCAGCGCCTCGCGGCGCAGGAAGCCGGAGTTGACGAGCACTCCGTCGTTCACCACCTCGCGCACCAGCGGCGCCAGGTCCCGGCTCATCCAGGCCCGCAGCGGGGCGCTGAACAGGCCCTTGGGCCGGTACACGATCTCCCGGGGCAGGACGGACAGGGCCGCCTCCTTGAGGACGGCCTTGCCCTGCCGGCCGACGATCTTGCGGTCGCCGGGCACCGCGAAGGCCGCCTTCACCACCTCGACGTCCACGTACGGCACCCGCACCTCGGTCGACGCGGCCATGCTGGAGCGGTCGGTGTAGGCGAGGTTCAGGCCCGGCAGGAACATCCGGGCGTCGCCCAGGCACATCCGGTTGACGAAGTCGTCCAGGTCGTTGTCCTGGTAGACGTCCGCGTGCTCGGTCAGCACGTCGTCGACCGTCCCGGCCAGGTCCGGGTTGACCAGGGCGAGCAGCTCCGCCCGGTCGTACATGGTGTAGCTGCGCCGGAACGCCGTCTCCTCCGGCAGGTCGGCGAAGGAGAGGAAGCGCTTGGCGAAGCGCACCGAGCGGTACCCCCGGCGGGCGGTGGCGACCGGCAGCCGGTCCACGGCCGCGGACAGGCCGCGCCGCAGCGGCCGGGGGACGCGCTGGTAGCGCAGCGCGAGCTGGTTGGCCAGGTGCTTGCGGTAGCCGGCGAACAGCTCGTCGGCGCCCATCCCCGAGAGCAGCACCTTGACCCCGGCCTCCCGCGCGGCCGAACAGATCAGGAAGGTGTTGATCGCGGCCGGGTCGCCGATCGGCTCGTCCAGGTGGTACGTCATCCGCGGCAGCAGGTCGAGCACGTCCGGGGCGATCTCGATCTCGTGCAGGTCGACGCCGAACCGCTCGGCCACCCGCCGGGCGTAGCGCAGGTCGTCCGGCATCGCCTCGAACCTGGCGTCCTCGGCGCGGAAGCCGATCGTGTAGGCGGAGATCCCGGGGCGGTCGCGGGCGGCCAGCGCGGTCAGGTAGCTGGAGTCCAGTCCGCCGGAGAGGAAGGTCGCCACCGGGACGTCGGAGAGCAGATGACGCCTGGTCGACTCCTCGACGACGGCGGCGAGGTCCGGCCGCTCGCCGGCCCGGGCCCGGTCCCGGCCCTCGGCGGCGACCTCCCGCAGGTGCCAGAACCGGCCGCGCTCGACCCGGCCGTCGGGCCGGCACCGCAGCCAGCTGCCCGGCGGCAGCTTCTCCGCCTCGCGGAACGCGCAGCGCGAGTCCGGCACCCAGTAGTAGAGCAGCGAGGCGACCAGCGCGGCGTGGTCCACCTCCAGCGAGCCGCCGGTGACGGCGGCCAGCGCCTTGAGCTCGGAGGCGAACACCAGGCCCCCGCCGCGCCGCACCAGGAACAGCGGCTTGATGCCGAGCTGGTCGCGGGCGAGCACCAGCTCACCGGTGCGCTCGTCGAAGATCCCGAACGCGAACATCCCGCGCAACCGGGGCAGGCAGTCGGTGCCCCAGCGCCGCCAGGCCTCCAGCAGCACCTCGGTGTCGGAGGTGCCGCGGAAGCGCGCCCCGGCGGCGGTCAGTTCGGCGCGCAGCTCGGGCGCGTTGTACAGCTCGCCGTTGTACGTCAGGACGAGGCCGTCCGAGGCCATCGGCTGGGCGCCGGTCTCGGACAGGTCGACGATGGCCAGCCGGCGGTGCCCCAGCTGCACCTCGCCGTCGCCGAGCGGGTGGCTGTAGCGGCCCGCCCCGTCCGGGCCGCGGTGGGCGAGGGTCTCGGTGAGCTGGTCGGTCACGGCTTTGCCGTCCGGCCATCGGTACGTGCCCGCGATGCCGCACATGTGCTACCTCGCCTCCTGGTCGCTGTCGGGGACCCTCGAGGTCCACATCGGAAGTCGTGCCGTCCGCCGCCGGCCCAGCCCGTTCCGGGCCGGCCGCTCGCCCCGGCCGCGCAGCGCGGTGTGCGGCCCGTCCCACAGGGTGCCGTCGGTCCGGTCGCGCGGATCGGGGTCGATCAGCACCACGCCGAGGACCGGGATGTGCTGGTCCGCGAGCTGGCGGGCCACGGTGTGCAGCCAGGCGGCGCTGCCGTGCCCGGCCCGGACCACGAGCACGGTGCGGGTGCCGAGGTACTGGAGGTCGGTCCACGCCGTGCCGGGGGCCACCGAGCCGACGCCGAGCCGGCGTTCCCCCAGTGCCACGGCCGAGGCCTGCTCGCCGCCGATCACGGTCGGCTCCCCCGGCTTGGCGCGGCGGTGGGCGAGCTGGGGGCCCGGCAGGCCGTCCATGATCACCACCGGCCCCTCGCCCGACAGTTCCCCGGCGAGGTCCAGGGCGATCGCCACCGTGCTGCGCGCGCAGCCCAGTTCCAGCAGCGACACCGTCTCCGCGGAGCCGCGCACGGTGCGGGCCAGGGTCGCGGTGAGCCTGGCCCGGGCCGCCCTGGTGCGGCGCGACTGCCAGCGTCCGGCGGGGCGGCGGGGCACCCGGTGCAGCTCGGCGATGACCGAGGCGCCGAGGTTCGCCGCGATCTCCCGGCGCAGCACCGGCCGGTCCGCCACCACCGCGCCGACCGCGGCCGCCGCGATGCCGAGCACCAGTCCGAGGACGGCCCCGATCCCGCCGTCGGTGGCGGCGGCCGTGGGCAGGGACTGCCGCACCGCGCGCGGGGCGTCCACGATCTGGGTGCCGGCCACCAGTTGGGGCGTGCCGACCTGCGCCTCCGCCGCGCGCTGGCCGAAGTCGGTTATCCGGGAGGTGAGTTCGGCCCGGCTGGCGTAGAGCGACTCCAGGTTCGCCGAGGCGGTCGGCCCGCTCTGCTGCGCGCCGTCCCCGATCTCCTTGTTGACCTGGGCGAGTTGGTCGCGCATCCGGTCGCGCTCGCCGAGCAGGGCCTTGGCCTGGGCGTCCGCGGCGTCCTGGATCCGCTTCACGTGGTCCGCGACGAAGGCCTCCGCCAGCGCCTCGGCCCGGGCCCGCGCCTCGGCGTCGCTGCCGCCGGTCACGGTGATCTGCAGCAGGTTGTTGGTCAGGCCGAGGCCCGTGTAGTCCCGCATGAAGTCCTCCGGCTTCTGCGCGGACCCGAGGGCCTGGAGGGCCTTGCCGGCGATGGCGGTGGTCTGCAGCAGGGCGACGTCGGTGCGGATCAGCGTGCCGGGGTCGTTGGGCTGGTCCGCCTGGTGGGCGACCAGCACCTTGGTCACCGCGGTCGGCGGCGGCGGCTTCAGGACGGCCACGGCCGCGCCGAGCAGCAGCCCGACCAGCGCCAGGGCGCACCAGAGGCGGCGCCGGCGGCGCACCGCGACCACCAGGGACTGGAGGTCCAGCAGTGGCGGGGCGGGCGGCGGCTCCGGAGTCGTACTCGTCGTCACCCCGACCCTCTCCCCGAGTCGTCGCCGACCGCGAGGGCCGGCGTGGCGTCGTCCTGGTCGCGGACCTGCTCTCCATCGGGTTCGCGGACCTGGTCTCCGTCCGGGTCGCGGTCCGGCGTGGCGCCGTCCGGATCGCCGTCCGCGGCACGACTCGAAGCGCGGCCCCGAGCGCGGCCCGAACCGCGCGTCGACCGGGCCCGGACGGTGCCGGCGACGACGACGCCGACCAGCTCGTGCCCGGCGTCCAGGCACGCCCCGCCGATGCCCGCCAGCTCCCCCGCCGTCCAGTTGCCCGTGCTGAGCACCACCAGCGCACCGGACCCGTCCTCGCCGTCCGGCAACAGCGGCCGGTGCGCCGACACCCCCACCACCCGCAGCAGCGGATCGCCCCCCGCCTCGGCGACCAGCTGCCCGGCGGCCCGGTGGGCCGGCTCGTCGCCGTCCGGGACGACGACCAGCAGGCGTCGGGGGGCGGGCAGTCGGTCCCGGAGGCGGGCGCACACCCGCCGGTAGCGGAGCCGTCGGCCGGCCTCGTCGCCGGAGGCGTGCGGGACGGGCAGGTCCCAGCGGGTGTCGAGGCCCAGCAGCCGGCGGACCAGCGCCCGCGGCCCACGGCCCCCCGGCCGCCGCGCGGACCGTTCGGCGGGGACGTCGACGGTGCCGAGGACCACCGAGCCCAGCGCCGCGGCGATCTCCCCTTCGGTGCGTAGCCGGCGGCTCATCCGGGCCGCGGCGAGATGACCGATGACGGCGAGCAGCAAGGCCAACAGCGCCCCGGCGGCGATGAGTTCCGTCCTGGTCGGCGGTGCCTGGGCGGACGGCCGGGCCGCCGAGCCCATGACGACCATGTTGGCCTTGTTGGCCCCCGGGTCGACCTGGTCCAGCTTCTTGATGGCGTCCTGGAGCGCGGTGCGCAGCTTCTCCAGCTCGGTACGGGTCTGCACGCTCTCCACCGTCCGCCCCGGATCGGTCGAGGCGGCCAGGTCGGTGATCCGGCGGCTGGCCTGCAGCACCAGCTGCCGCAGGGCCTCGGGCTGCGCCGCCTCGGGGTCGGTGCTGTCGCCCGCGATCCGCGCCGCGAACGTGACGAACTGGTGGGCCACCTGATCGGAGAGCTGCTGGGCGCGCTCCGGGGTGTCGGCCGTGCCGGAGATCTTGATGATGTTGCCGTCCGCGGCCGTGGCGCTCACCCGGTCCTGCAGCTTCGCGCCGCTGACCCCGGGCCAGCCGAGCGAGGCGGCCGCCCGGTCGAGCACCACCGAACTGGTCGCGATCTCCGCCTGGGTCAGCAACTCGCGGTCCTGCCACACGCCCGGCAGCAGCACCGACGCGGACGTGGTGTAACTCGGCGGGAACAGCAGCGAGGCGCCGTAGCCGACGAGCGCACCCACCAGGGCGAAGACGGCGAGCAGCCGCCAGCGCCGACGCAGGATCCGGCCGACCGTGACCAGGCGTATCGTGTCGTCGCTCAACGGGACGGCCTTCTCCGTGCCCGGTCCTCCGGGGTGCGGTCCCGGCAGGCGGCGGCGTAGGCGGCGAGCAGCGCGCGCTGGGAGTTCCGCCAGGCGAGCGGCCCGTTGATCCGCTCCTGGCCGAGCTTGCCCATCCAGGCCCGCTTCTCCGGGTCGTCCATCAACTGCGCGACGAGCCTCGCGAACTCGGACTCGTCGTTGGCGGGCGCGTAGAGGGCGGCGTCACCGGCGGAGACCCGGGCTTCCCGGAGGTCGAAGGAGACGATCGGCCGGCCCATCACCATGTACTCCAGCACCTTGTTCATGGTCGACACGTCGTTGAGCGGGTTGCGCGGGTCCGGGGACAGGCACACGTCCGCGGTGGACAGGTAGCGCACCAGGTCGGCGTCCGGGACGCGCCCGGTGAACTGCACCTGCTCCGAGAGCCCGAGCCGCCGGGACAGCTCCACCATGGCGTCGAAGGTGTCGCCGCCGCCGACGAACACCGCGTGCCAGTCGGTCCGCCCGAGTTCGTCGCGCAGCTTGGCGAGCGCCCGCAGGGCGTAGTCGACGCCGTCCTGGGGGCCCATGACGCCCAGGTAGCACAGCAGATGGGGCTTGCCGCGCTTGAGCTCCGGCTCGGGCGGCACCGGCCGGAACCGCTCGGTGTCGGGCGCGCTGCGCACCACGAAGACGTCCTCGGGCCGCCGGCCGCCGCGGCGCACCGCGGTGTCCCGGTAGCTCTCGTTGGTGGCGAGCACGATGTCCGCGGCCCGGTACGTCCGGCGTTCCAGCGCGCAGACGGCGCGGTAGAGCAGGTCCTCGCCGCGGTCGAAGCGGGAGAGGTACAGCTCGGGCACCAGGTCGTGCTGGTCGAAGACGAAGCGCGCGCCGCGCCGCTTGAGCCACAGGGCGGGCAGGAACAGCAGGTCGGGCGGGTTGCAGGCGTGGACCACGTCGACCGGGCCGACCTTGCGGGCCAGCCGGGCCGTGTGCCAGAGCGCCGATCCGTACTCCTGGAGGTACCCGGCCGGGCCGCCGGTGGCCGCGCGCAGGGGGTAGCGGTGGATCCGCACCCCGTCGATCAGCGCCTCGGGTTCGGTGTCCCGTTTGCTGCCCCGGGGGCAGATGACGTGGACCGTCCAGCCCGCGTCGCGCAGCGTGGTGCACTCCTGCCAGACCCGCCGGTCGAAGGGCACCGACAGGTTCTCCACCAGGATGAGCGCGCGCCGGCCACGCCCGTCCCCGCCGGCCACGGCACTGGACGACGTGTCACTGGACGGTGTGTCACTGGACGACGTGTCACTGAGCGGTTCGTCACTGAACGATGTGTCACCAGGCAAGGCCCACGTACCCCGGTTCGGCCCGGCGCGTCTCGGCGTCGGGGAGGCGGATGAGGTCGACGATCGCCGGGCCGTCGCCGTGCGGCAGGGCCGCCAGGACGGCCGGGTCCTTCGTCCCGACCACGCACACCTCGGCGTGTTCCAGCACCTCGTGGACGGAGTCCGTGAGCAGCTGGGCGAGGTGCGGCAGCCGGGTCTCGATGTACTCGCGGTTGGCGCCGAGCAGCCGGGAGAGGTTCACGTTGGGGTCGTAGATCCGCAGGTCGTAGCCCTTGCCGAAGAGCTGCTCGGCCAGCTCGACGAGCGGGCTCTCGCGCAGGTCGTCGGTGCCCGGCTTGAAGGACAGGCCGAACAGGCCCACCCGGCGCCCGCCGGTGCGCTCGACCAGCGTGACCGCACGCCGCAGGTGTTCGGCGTTGGAGGGCAGCACATGGGAGAGGATCGGCACCGCGACGTCGGCCCGGCGCGCCGCGTGGACCAGGCTGCGCAGGTCCTTGGGCAGGCAGGAGCCGCCGAAGGCGAAGCCGGGCCGCAGGTAGGCCGGGCTGATGTTCAGCTTGCGGTCGGCCAGGAAGACGTCGATCACCTGGTGCGAGTCCACCCCGAGCGCCTGGCAGACCGCGCCCAGCTCGTTGGCGAAGCCGATCTTGAGGCCGTGGAAGGCGTTGTCCGCGTACTTGATCGCCTCGGCCGTCGGGACGGGCACCCGGAACACCGCGCCGGGCAGTCCCTCGTACAACTCCTCGACCACGTCGCCGCTCGCCCGGTCGAGTTCGCCGATGACGGTCTTCGGCGGGTCGAAGAAGTCCCGCACGCTGGTGCCCTCGCGCAGGAACTCGGGGTTGACCGCGACCCCGAAGTCGACCCCGGCCGTGCCGCCGGCGTACTTCTCCAGGATCGGCACCAGCAGGTTCAGGCAGGTGCCCGGGAGCATGGTGCTGCGGAACACGACGGTCTGCCGCCCGCCCCGCTCGGCCACCGCGGCACCGATCTGCTCGGTGACCCGCTCCAGGTAGCTGGTGCACAGGCTGCCGTTGGGCTCCGAGGGCGTGCCCACGCAGACCAGCGACACCTCGCTTCCCATGACCGCCTCGCGGACGTCGCCGGTGGCGCGCAGCGCCCCGCTCGCCACCATCTCGGCGATGAGTTCGCCGATCCGCTCCTCGACCACCGGGGCCTTGCCGTCGTTCACCAGGTCGACCTTCACCTGGTTGACGTCGACCCCGATGACCTCGTGGCCCAGGCTGGCCAGGCACGCGGCCGACACGCAGCCCACGTAACCGAGCCCCAGGACGCTGACCCTCATGACCCGTTCCTCCCCTCGGGCAGGCCCTTGTGGCCGGCCGTCCGCACGCCGTCCGTCCGGACGGCGCCCCCACCCATCAGTAGGCCCCCTGCCCCTGGAGCACGGCCCGCAGCGTCTTCCAGAGGATCACCGCGTCCAGGGCGAGCGACCAGTCCTCCACGTACCGCAGGTCCAGCCGGACGGCCTCCTCCCACGGCAGGTCGCTGCGCCCGCTGATCTGCCACAGGCCGGTCAGCCCGGGCTTGACGAGCAGCCGCCGCCGGATGTCCGGGCCGTACGCCGCGGACTCCTCCGGCAGCGGGGGCCGCGGGCCGACCAGCGACATCGAGCCGGTGAGCACGTTGACGAGCTGCGGCAGCTCGTCCAGCGAGTACCGGCGCAGCACTCCCCCCACCCTGGTCACCCGTGGATCCCGGCGGAGCTTGAACAGCAGGCCGGCGCCCTCGTTGCGGTCGGCCAGCGCCGCCCGGGCCCGGTCCGCCCCGGCGACCATGGTGCGGAACTTGACCAGGGTGAACTGGCGGCCGTCCTTGCCGACCCGGTGCTGCCGGTAGAACACCCCGCCCCGGCTGTCCGCCAGCACCAGCAGCCCGACCAGCAGCATCAGCGGGGCGAACAGCACCAGCAGGACGGCGGCGCCCAGCCGGTCGACGACCTCCTTGACGGCCCGGGGGCCGCCGGTGAAGGTCGGCATGCTGACCCGCAGCATCGGGATCCCGAGCACCGCGTCGACGTGCAGCCGCGGGCCGGCCACCTCCATCAGCACCGGGGCGACCACCATCTCGGCGTCGCCGCCCTCCAGGTTCCAGGCCAGCCGCTGCAGCCGGTCCGGTGTCCAGTACGGGTCCGGGGTGACCGCGACGACCCGGTAGCCGTCGCGGCGGACGTGGTTGGCGACGTCCGCCAGCCGGCCGACGACCGGCACCCCGTCCAGTCGGTCGGCGCCCCGGCCGAGGGTGTACGGCGTGCACACCGCCTCCACCCGCCAGCCCAGGTGCGGGAACTTGCGGGTCCGGCTGATCAGGTCGCGCACGGTGGCCGGGCTCCCGGCGGCGAGCACCGGGCGCAGGCACCGTCCCTGGTTGCGCTGTTTGTGCAGCCACAGCCGCAGCAGGTACCGCTCGGTCATGGTGACGGCCGTGACCGCCGGGATCGCGGCGAAGATCCAGAGCCTGATGTTGTGCGAGCCGAGGGCGATCCCGCCGAGCGCCAGGACGACGGCCGCCGTGAACAGCGAGCGCCCGAGCCGGCGGAACTCCTCGGCGCCCTGCCCCAGCACGGCCGGAGCCCACGCCCGGCTCGTCGCCAGCGCCCCCAGCACCAGCAGTTCGGTGCCGAAGGCGAGGATGCCCCACTTCTCGTGCCAGTTGGCCGCGTCCCGGACCCCGAAGAAGCCGCCGATGGCCGCCACCACGAAGGCGGTGGCCACGGTGTCGCTGATGATGACGGTACGGCGGTACTGCTGCTCCCAGTCGCTCTCGGACCGGCTGATCGTCCCGTTCGCCACCGGGCGCCTGCGCGCCGAGGGAAACGGGCCGGCTAACTCTCCCTCCCCCTGCTCCACGTCCCCCTTCAACTCACCGCTGGGTTCGACGTGTTCGCTCCACACGGTTCCTCCCCCCAGGAGGCTCACGCCCCCCGCCCTGTTCCTCCCCTCGGGAGGCCCCGCCCCCCGTGTGCCGCGCTGTTCCTGGCCTCCGAGGGGACCCCTCCCCCGGCGAATGGCGAATCGGCTTGTTGCGGCGCTGCGTGAAACATCCCACCCGGGCGGCAGCGGACTCGCTCGTCCTGCCAGTGCCCCTGGGTGCGCGGGAAACGTCGGCGGCTGCGCCCCACCCTCGCGGCCCCGTCCCGGGCCAGGAAGATCACAGTCCGTCGTCGCCCCGCTTCCGTCCGTGCGGGGCGAAAATCAATGTAGAGCATCCGGGCCGCCCGATGAGGGGGATGTGTGAAACGCGCACTCGGAATCTGAACTTCGGATGATCGAACAGCGGCTTCCGGTAAGCGCGTTGGGAGCGCGGGCACACACCGTGACCTGTACGGAGGCGAGTTGGGAGGCCACCCGGACCGATCGGCCGGAGAGATCGATTGACTGATCGTCAGAGTCGTTTTCGCGCAATGATGTTCGGATCCAGCCACGCTCTCCGCTCCCGGTCCCCGATCACGTGCTCGGCGGGTTCCGGTCCAGATGGCGCAGGCTCCGCCGGAGGTAGGCCCGCGGGTTGGTGGTCAGGTGGCGCGCCCAGCCGGGCTTGGCTTCGCCCCGCCGGTGGGCGTAGCAGGCCAGGGCGTACCCGAGCATCGGCTCGCTCAGGTAGCCGAGTCGGGCGGACGACCGACCCCGGTCGCTGCGGCGGAAGTCGAAGGCGGAGTTCGCGGTGAAGACGCCGAGGCCGAAGTGGACCGTCAGAAGGTCGGTGAGCGGCTCGTGGTCGCGCCGGGCCGTGGTGATCCGCCGCTCGTCCAGCAGCCGGACGTGGCCCAGCTCATGGGCGATGGTGGCGACCAGGGCGACCGGCCGGGCGGCCTGGCGCTGGTCGACGGCGATCACCGGGCGCCCGTTCTCCCGCCGGTAGTGCCCGGCGGCGGAGCGGGACCGGTAGCCGAGTCCGAGACCGGCGGCCATGGCCCGCTCGCCGTCGTCCGGCTCGATCTCGACCGTCAGGCGCTCGGGCGCCACCTCCAGGTACCCGCAGAGTCGGGCGATCACCCGCCGGATGTCCTCCTCGGAGCCCTCGTAGGGCCCCGGGAAGAACTCGGCGGTCGGCAGGACGGGTGCGCGGTCCAGCACCTCGCGGCCGAACTCGGCGGCCAGCCAGGCCATGGACTCCTCGATCCAGACCCGCTCCGCCGGCCCGACCGGGCACTTCGGTGCGAACAGCGCCATGGCGGCCATCATGCACCACCGGCGGGAAACGGCCGACGGGCCGTCCGGGGAGGACGGCCCGTCGGGGCACGGCGGGGGTCGGTCAGCGGTGCGTCGGCCAGGGAGCCAGGCCGTCCGGGTGCCGCCAGCTCACCAGGCGGGCGCCGTCCGGCGGGGCGTCCACGACGTCCTGCCCGAAGACCCGGTTGATCGAACTGCCCCCGTTCGGCGAGATGTCGGCGCCGTAGACGTGCAGGGAGACCGCGCGGCCGGTGCCGCCGTTGGACACCCGGTGGATGTCCTCGTCGGGCGGCACCAGGAGCTGCACCCGGCCGGGCGAGCAGGTGGTCCGGCCGGACGGCACCAGCACCCGGCGGCCGGAGCGGGGCAGCCGCCACAGCCGGTACGCCTCGTCCACCTCCACGCCCTCCACCACGCCGGAGACACACCAGGCGATGTGGTCGTGGATCGGGGTGGACTGCCCGGGCAGCCAGGTCAGGGCCACCACGGAGTGGGTCCGTCCTGCGTGCAGCAGCCGCTGCGCGTAGCCGTCGGTGTCACCGGCGCACAGGTCGTCGGGGACGATCAGCCCGGCCCGCAGGTACTTGCGCAGGGTGTCCGCGGTGAGTTGGGCGGTCAGGACGTCGGCGGCGGCGTAGCGCTCCAGGTCGCAGAGGAACTCGTCCAGGTTGGAACCCGTCGTCACGGTCTACCGCCCCACCCCGGTGAGCGCCCGGACTTCGAGCTCCGCGAAGCCGCGCCCGTCCGCGTCCTCGTGCCGGCGGCGGCGACCGCCGGCCAGCGAGCCGATGACCGCGGCCGCGAACCCGATCGGGATCGAGATGACGCCCGGGTTCTGCAGCGGGATCGGCGCGGTGGTGGTGCAGGAGATCAGCGCCGTGGCGTTGCCGACCTCCTGGCCGGCCGCCGGCACCCCGCAGTCCTTCGCCTGGGTGGCCGTCAGCTTCACGGCCGGGACGGTGCCGCTGGCACCGCCCCAGCAGATCGGGGAGAGCAGCACCAGGCCGATCGCGCTGACCAGGCCCGCGTAGATGCCGCACTTGGCGCCGAAGGTGGTGAAGCGCTTCCAGAACAGGGTCAGCAGGATCGCCGGCAGGTTGGCCGAAGCGGCGATGGCGAAGGCCAGCGCCACCAGGAACGCCACGTTGAGGTCCCGGGCGAAGATCGACAGCGCGACCGCGACCGCGCCGATCACCACGGCGGCGATCTTCGCCGTGATCAGCTCCTGCCGCTCGGTGGCCCGGCCCTTGCGGATGACGCTGGCGTACAGGTCATGGGCGAACGACGAGGAGGAGGTCAGGGTGAGCCCGGCGACCACCGCCAGGATGGTGGCGAACGCGACCGCCGCGATGAAGGCCAGCATCAACGAGCCGCCGGTGGTGCCCGCGCCGCCGCCGAGGTGCTCCGCCAGCAGGGTGGCGGCGGTGTTGCCGGACGGGTCCTTCTCCTTGATCGTCGCCGTGCCGACCAGCGCGGCCGCCCCGAAGCCGAGCACCAGGGTCATCAGGTAGAAGACCCCGATGATGCCGATCGACCAGTTCACCGACTTGCGGGCGTCGCGGCCGGTAGGAACCGTGTAGAAGCGCACCAGCACGTGCGGCAGCGCCGCGGTGCCCAGCACCAGGGCGGTGCCCAGGCTGACCAGGTCGAGCTTCGACCAGCCGTCCGTAGCCCCGTACTTCAGGCCGGGCTGGAGGAAGGCGTCGCCCTTCTTGGAGGCCGCGGCGGCGTCCCCGAGCAGATGGCTGACGTTGAAGCCGTACTTCGCCAGCACCCACACCGTCATGGTGGCCGCGCCGGCGATCAGCAGCACCGCCTTGACGATCTGCACCCAGGTGGTGCCCTTCATCCCGCCGACCACCACGTAGACGATCATCAGGGCGCCGACCCCGACGATCGTCCAGACCTGCGCGGAGGCACCCTTGACGTCGAGCAGCTGCCCCACGATCGTCGCCGCGCCGACCATCTGCGCGATCAGGTAGAAGATCGACACCACGATGGTCGACACACCCGCGGCGGTGCGCATCGGCCCGCTGCGCAGCCGCGCGGCCAGCACGTCGGCCATGGTGAACCGCCCGGTGTTGCGCAGCAGTTCGGCGACCAGCAGCAGCGCGACCAGCCAGGCCACCAGGAAGCCGATCGAGTACAGGAAGCCGTCGTACCCGGCCAGCGCGATGATCCCGGCGATCCCCAGGAAGGACGCCGCGGACAGGTAGTCGCCGGAGATCGCGATGCCGTTCTGCAGCGCGGAGAACTCCCCGCCGCCGGTGTAGAAGCCACCGGTGCCCCGGGTGCTCCGCCGGGCCCACAGGGTGATGACCAGGGTCACCGCCACCAGGGCCACGAACAGCCCGATGGTCAGGCCCTTGTTCGACGCCGACGCCGACGCCGCCTGCGCCACCGCGGCGGCCTGGGAATGGTGCTGTGTCATGCCTGGCTCTCCGTCGGTTCCTGGTCCCCGTCGTGGCGGCGGGACGCCGCCACGCTCCGCAGCTCCGCCGCCAGCGGGTCCAGCCGCCGGGCGGCGAACCGGCCGTAGGCCAGGGCGATGCCGAAGGTCGAGACGAACTGCAGCAGCCCGAACACCAGGGCCACGTTGACGTGCCCGGCGACCTTGGTCGCCATGAACCCGCGGGCGTAGGCCGAGCAGAGCACGTACGCCAGGAACCAGAGCAGGAACGCCACCGTCACCGGGAACACGAACCTGCGGTAGGCGGCGCGCAGTTCGCCGAATCTCGGATCGTCGCCGATCCAGGGTGTCTCACCGCGCGACGGCGCGGCCGGGTCGATCATGGGAATCCTTCTGAACGGTGCGGAACTTGCCGATGGCCCGACCGTAGAAGTCCCAGGTAGACAACCGATCAACGCGCGTAGGCTCCGGTCAGCGCAGGCCCTCGTCCTCCTCCGGGCGCAGGTGGCGGGAGATGAGCCTGGAGAGTTCCGGCCCGTGCTCGTGGGCGAGGGGGGCGAGGTCGGGCGGCAGGACGAACGCGGCACTGTCGGACGTGCCATCGGGGTCGGCCCGCCCTCGCCGCCACCTGCTTCGAAACGGCGGGCGCCCGGTCCGGACCCGTTGACAGTCCCAGGGCGGACTCCTAGCGTGGCGCAGTCGATGACCCGCGAGTAGGGACTGTGATGGCCGAGCCGCGCCCGTACGACCTCGTCCTGTTCGGTGCCACCGGGTTCACCGGCGGCCTCACCGCCGAGTACCTGGCCCGGACCGCGCCCGAGGACTGCCGCTGGGCGCTCGCCGGACGCGACGAGGGCAGGCTCGCCGCCGTCCGGGCGAAGCTGGCGCGGATCGACCCCCGGTGCGCCGGCCTCCCGCTGCTGATCGCGGACGCCGCCGACCGCGAGGCGCTGCGCGCCGTGGCCGCCGGGGCCCGGGTGGTGATCTCCACGGTCGGCCCGTACCTGCGGTACGGCGAGCCGCTGGTGGCGGCCTGCGCGGAGAGCGGCACCGACTACGTGGACCTCACCGGCGAGCCGGAGTTCGTCGACCGGATGTACCTCCGGCACCACGAGCGGGCGGTGGCCACCGGCGCGCGGCTGGTGCACGCCTGCGGCTTCGACTCGGTGCCGCACGACCTCGGCGTGCTGTTCACCGTCGAGGAGCTGCTGCGCCGCGGCGGCCCGCCGGCCCGGGTCGAGGTCAAGGGCTTCGTCCGGGCCGGCGGCACCGTCTCGGGCGGCACCTTCGCCTCGGTGATGACGGCCTTCTCCCGGCCGCGGGCGATGGCCCGCGCCGCCCGCGCGCGCCGCGCGGTGGCGCCCCGGCCGAAGG
>NZ_MECK01000107.1 GCF_014596465.1 Streptomyces sp. CBMA123
CACCTCCCGGTGGCTCGGCCCCCACTCCCGCTCGGCCCGGCCCAGCCGCTCCAGCGCCGCGGACTCGGTGGGCGCCGTACAGGTCTCGTGCAGGGCCCGGGCCAGCGCGCCCCAGTCCTCGCCCGGCGCGTGCCGCAGCGCGGCGGGCAGCAGATGGGCCACCGAGGTGTGCACCACGGTGCGCGGCCACCGCGCGGCCGCCGCCTCGGCCAGGCCCGCGCCGGCGTCACCGACCAGCACCCAGACCTCGTGCACCCCGCGCTCGGCGAGTCCGGCCAGCACCTGCGGCCAGTGCTCCCCGTCCGTGGCCGGCCACAGGCCCAGCACCTCGCGCAGCCCGTCGGTGGACACCCCCAGTGCCAGGTGCACCAGCGGGCCGCCGGAACGCCCGCTGCGCACCGAGTCGAGGAACACCACCGGATAGACCGGGTCCAGCGGGCGCCCGCGCCGGTCGGCGAGTTCGTCCAGCACCTGGTCGGTGATCACCGAGACGGTCTCCCGGCTGAGTTCCACCCCGTACACCTCGGACAGGTGCGCCACCAACTCGCCCGAGCTGAGGCCGCGCGCGGTCAGCGAGACCACCAGCCGGTCGAGGCCGGGCAGCCGCCGTGCCCGGGGGCGGACCGTCCGGGGGGCGAAGCTGCCGTCCCGGTCCCGCGGCACCCGCACCTCGACCGGGCCGATCTCGGTGAGGATCCGTCTGGCCCGGGCGCCGTTGGGGCCGTTGGGGCTGCCGGGGCTGCCGGGGCTGCCAGGGCCACCAGGGCTGCCGGGGCTCCCAGAGCCACCGGGGCTCCCAGGGCTCCCAGGGCCGCCGCGACCGTTGACGCCGGCCGGGTTGGTGCCGCCGGGCCCCGCGCCGCGCAGGTGCTCCTGCAGCTCGATCTCCAGCGCGCGCTCGATCAACTGCTTGGCCAGTGCCTGCAGCAGCCCGCCGTCACCGAGCAGGTGCACGGCGCCGGAGCCGACCTGCGCGGCCGCGGCCTCCGCGAGCTGCCGCACCAGCCGCTGGTCCACCAGCCCGGCCGGGTCCACGGGCGGAGGCGGATCGGGATCAGCTCGCAACAAGGGTGCCCTCCGTCCGTCGGCCGGCCCTCCGCCGACCGTTCGCTCCGGCCGCCCGGACGCGGCGACACGCGCAATGCGGCGGCCATCCGCCCGTTACCGCCGCCGGGTACGGTCGTCCTCGCCGTCAGCACCGCCGGACGCCGTTGTCGGGCATGCCCGGTTTCACCGTGAACCGCTGATTTCCGCGTCTTCAGCGCGTACACTCGCGGCTGTCGTGGCCCGGGGGGGATGCGTCCGAACGGCAGGCGAGCACCATCCTGCCCCTTCGGGTGCCTGGCTGTTGCCGGTGCGGGCATTCGTGAAAGCGCAATGCCGAAGCCGGAAGGATGCCCAGATGTGCGTATCCCAGGACACCAGCACGGAAAAGGGGACACCCCAACTGTGCGACCGCGGTGTGGAGTTCTACCGCACCGCCCTCGCCGAGGGCGGCGCCACCGCCGGACAGGCCCCCGAATGCCTGCTCAGCATGGGTCTGCTGCGCGCCCTGCCCGGCGTCGGGCAGCGGCTGGCCCCCGTCCCGCCCGACCTCGCGGTCACCGGCCTGACCAGGCCGCTCGAACTCGCCGTGCTCGCCCACCAGGAACAGCTCGCCGAGCTGCGCACCGCCTTCACCGCCGCCGAACACGCCTACCAGGACGTGATGAGACAGGCCCAGCTCCCGATCCGCCTGCTGGCCGGCGAGGAGATCAACCCCGCCCTGGAGAAGGCCGTCGCCGCCTGCACCGAGGAACTGCGCACCGCCCAGCCCGGCGGCGGCCGCGGCGCCGACCAGCTCGCCGACGCCCTCCCGCGCGACCTCGCCCTCGCCGAACGCGGCGTCCGCCAACGCACCCTCTACCAGCACACCGTGCGCTCGCACGGCCCGACGCTCGCCTACATCGAACAGGTCAGCGCCCGGGGCGCCCAGGTGCGCACCCTCAACGAGGTCTTCGACCGGGTCATCATCTGCGACCGCTCCACCGCCTTCGTCCCGGCCGGCGCCGACCGGGAAGCCGCCGCGATGCTCATCCAGTTCCCGCCGCTGGTCGAGTACCTGCTCAAGATCTACCAACTGATGTGGGAACGCGCCGAGCCCGTCACCTACCTGGAGGGCCACCACCGGCCCCAGCTGCTCACCGACCGCACCCGGCAGAACGTCCTGCGGCTGATGGTCAACGGCTTCACCGACGAGGCCATCGCCTCCCGCCTCGGCATGAGCACCCGTACCGTCTCCAGCCACATCCAGAAGGCCAGCGAACTCCTCGGCAGCCGCAGCCGCGGCCACCTCGGCTACATCATCGCGCGCGAGGGCGTGCTGGACGAGCCGCTCGACGACCTCTGACGGCCGCTGGGCTCAACAGGTGCTCCCGGTCGAAGGCTTCGGGCAGCGCGCAGCCCCGCCGTGCGGGCACCGGAGAGGACCCGTCAGCGGGGGAGCGCCATGCCCTCCTGCGCCGCGGATCACCGCACCGCCCGCGAACCCGCTCCCGGCCTCGGCGGTCGGCCCGCCGCGGTCACCGCCGGGCCGGAAGCGGGTGGGCCGGAAGCGGGTGGGCAGCAGGCGCCGGGGCCGGTCCGCCCGGGCCCCGGCACATGGCCGGTCCCGCGCGGAAATCCGTTCGCGTGACCGGGGGTTGGTCGGCGAAGCTGCCCGGATGCAGCGAGCGAACAGCCGGACCGTGACCGTCGACCTCACCCACGGGGACGAGTACTTCGGGCAGTTGGGCCCGTTCGAGGCCGCCGTCGGGTGGTGGTCCTCGGTGGACGGGGTCGTCGCCCGGGCGACCGAACTGGCCGGCGTGCCGGTGCTGGTGGTCCGGCTGATGGACGGCCACAGCGACGACCCCGGCCACGGCGGCCGGGTCCGCTACCACGCCGAGGCGCTCCGCCGGCCGACCGCCCTCCCATCCCGCCCGCTGGAGGGCGAGCTGGGTACCGACGACGCCCGGCGCGCCGCCTGGGCCACCCCCGAGGGCCTGCGCGCGGCGCTGACCTGGGCCGAGGAAGAGCTCACCGCTCTCGGCCGTCCCGTCGGCGCCGCCGCGCGGCAGATCCGGACCTGGAACCTCTCGGGTCTATTCCGCCTCCCCACCGCCACCGGCCCCGACGCCTGGCTGAAGACCACCAGCCCGCGCTTCAACGCCCCCGAGGGGGAGGTCATCGCGCTGCTCGGCGGCGTCGACCCCTCGCTCGTACCGACCGTCCTCGCCGCCGACCCGGCCGCCGGGCGGCTGCTGCTCGACCACATCCCCGGCGAGGACTGCTGGAGCCCGAGCGAGGAGACCGTCGCCGACGTCGTCCCGCGCTTCGTCGCCGCCCAGGCCGCCCTCGCCCAGCACCCCGGCGCCCTCGCCGGCCTGCGCGACCGCACACCCGCCGCCCTGCGCAGCCGGCTGTCGGCCCTGCTGGACCGGCTCCCCGCCGAGACCGACCTGACGGTGGAGGAACGCGACCGGCTACGGGAGTTCGCCGCCGGCCTGCCCACGCTGCTGCACGAACTGGCCGCCTGCGGACTCCCCACGACACTGCTGCACGGCGACTTCCACCCCGGCAACTGGCGCACCGGTGACGGCAGCCCGGTCGTCGTCGACTACGCCGACGCCTGCCTCGGCCACCCCGCCCAGGACGGCCTGCGCCCTCGCGCCTACCTCACCCCGGCGGCCTGGCAGCACTACACCGAGGTCTGGACGGCCGCCTGGCGCCGGCACGCCCCCGGCTCGGACCCGCAGCGCGCCCTCGAACTCGCCGAACCGCTCCACCACCTGTTCTACGCGCTGCGCTACCAGGAGTTCCTGGACCACATCGAACCCAGCGAACGTCCCTACCACGAGGGCGATCCGGCCGCCGAACTGCGCGCCGCCCTCGGCTGCGGCCGTCCGGCCGAAGGGCCCGGAGGCGTACCGGCCGCCGCCCCCGTCGGGCCCTAGACTGCCCTGGTGGAACGTACGCCCCCGAACCCGGCGCCCTCGGTGCTGCCGGAGTTGCCGTTGCAGGAGCTGGAGTGCTTCGCCGTGCTGGTGCACCAGTTGCACTTCGGGCGGACGGCGGAGCTGCTCGGTGTCTCGCAGGGGCGGGTGTCGCAGCTGATCAAGCGGCTGGAGGGCCGGGTCGGTGCGCCGGTGTTCGAACGGACCAGCCGACGGGTGGAGTTGACCGACCTGGGCCGCACGCTGGCCGAGCGGGTTGTGCCCGCCTTCGCCCGGCTGCGGGAGGGGTACGAGGACGCCCGGGCGCGGGCAGCGGCCGCCGGCCGGTCGCTGCGGCTCGGGTTCCAGTGCGCGGTGTACGAGCCGGTGGCGCGGGCCGTCGGGGGGCTGCCGGAGGGCGCGACGCAGTTGGTGGAACTGCCCTGGGGGGATCCGTTCTCGCAGCTCACCGGGGGCGGGGTCGACCTGGCGATCGTGCTGGGGCCGTGCCGGGAGCCGGAGTTGGAGGTGCTGCTGGAGTTCTCCCGGCAGCCGGTGTTCGTGGCGGTGGCCGCCGCGGCGCGGCCGGCCGGGGCGGACGCCGTCTCGGCGGAGGAGCTGGCCGCGCTGCCGCTGATCGAGCCGCGCGGCCCGGCACCCGAGTACTGGCGGTCGGCCAATGCCCCGCGCCGGACGCCGAGCGGCCGGGAGCTGGCCTACCCAGCGGGCGCCGCCACCATGCAGGAGGGGCTCTCGATGGTGGCCAGCACCCGCCGGGGGATGCTGTTGTGCGAGGCCAGCACCCGCTACGTCCCCCGGCCGGACATCCGCTACCTGCCGGTGCCGGAGCTGGCACCGAGCACGCTGCAGGTGGTGCAGCACGGGCAGCGGCCGCACCGGCTGGCCGGCCGGCTGGTGGAGCTGCTGCGGGCGGAGGTCAGCTGACGGCGTCGCCGCGCGGGCGGGTGAGGACGGCGGTCAGCAGTCCGGCGGCGGTCAGTGCGGCCGCGGTGTACAGCACGGCGTGGTTCCCGGCCCGGTCGACCACCACCCCGCCGGCCAGCGACCCGAGCGCGATGCTCGCGTTGAACACGCCCGCCCAGACGGCCGCCGAGGCCTCGATCCGGTCCGGGTCGGCGGTGCGGAACCAGGTCTGGGTGGAGACCGACACCCCGCCGTACGAGGCGCCCCAGACGACCAGGGCGAGCAGCACGGTGGTGACGCGGCCGGTGGCGGACGGCAGCAGGGCGGCGGCCAGGGAGACGCCGGAGAGGGCGAGGGTGACGGCGGCCCTGGGGCGGCGGCCGGCCAGCGGGCCGAGGGTGAAGTTCCCGGCGACGCCCGCCAGTCCGTACACCAGCAGGCAGCTCGCGAGGACGCCGCTGCTGAGGCCGGCGTCGGTTTCGAGGACCGGGCGGACGTAGGTGTAGCCGGCGAAGTGGCCGAGGACGACGAACGCGGTGATGGCGGTGCCGGCGGCGACGCCCCGGTTGCGCAGGGCGTCGGTGAGGCCGCCCAGCCGGCCGCGTTCGGCGACCGGCAGAGCGGGGAGGGCGGCGGCGAGCACGGCGGCGGAGAGGGCTCCGAGCAGGGCGAGCGCCCAGAACGCGGCGCGCCAGTCGAGCAGCGCGGCGAGGTAGGTGCCGAGCGGGACGCCGAGCACCGAGGCGATCGAGACGCCGGAGAAGATCAGCGTCATGGCGAGCGCAAGGCGTGGCCCGTCGGCGAGGCGCGGTCCGAGGCTCGCGGCGAGGCCCCAGACGATGCCCATGGCGGCGCCGAGCAGGACCCGGCCGAGGGCCAGGACGAGGAAGTCCGGTGCGAGGGCGCTGATCGCGTTGGCCAGGCCGAGCAGCAGCATGAAGGCGATCAGGACGGTCCTGCGGTCGCGGCGCCCGACGAGTACCGGGGTGAAGGGGGAGAGGGCGGCGGCGATCAGGCCGGTGACGGTGAGGGAGAGGCCGGTGGTGCCGTCGGAGACGCCGAGGCTGCGGGACATCGGGGTGAGCAGGCCGACCGGCATCATCTCCGAGGACACCACGGTGAAGGTGGCCAGGGCGACGGCGAGGACCGGTGTCCAGCGGTGGGCGGTGGGTGGGGCGGGCGTCGGGGGTGCGAGGGCTTCCGCGTTCGTCATACGGTCAGCTCACCAGTCGGCGGAAGGGCCCGACAAGATCGAATAGCTCATCGACCGATTAGCCCGGCTCATTGATCGGTGTGGTTCGTCGAGACCGCCCCGGTGTCGTCCCCCCCGCGACTGCGGGGGTGGACGGCACCGGGGCGGACCGTCACTCCGCCGGAGCGATCCGGTACCCGCCGCGCGCCGAGTGGAGGACCAGCGCCTCGACCGGGCAGAACTCCACGGCCTCGGCCAGTCCGTCCGTCAACTCCGCGCCGCCGTCCGCGTATTCGGCCACCGGCTGGGCCAGCCCGTCGGCGCCGAGGGTCAGCGATTCGGGGGCGCTGAGGGCGCACATCCCGGAGCCGATGCAGCGGTCCCGGTCGACCCGGACCACCACCGCATCGGCGGTGTCGGCGCCCGCCCCGGCGGTGTCGGTCCCCGCCTCGGCGGAGCCCGTGAGACCGGCGGGGCCGGGCGAGCCGGTGGCCTTCGAGGAGCCCGTCACCAGCTGACCCGCAGCGTGTCGGGGCTGCGGGTCAGCAGCCCGCGCCGCCAGTCGATGTCCGCGACCGGTTCGGCCATCCGCAGCGAGGGCAGCCGCCGGGCCAGCCGGTGCAGGGCGAGCTCCAGCTCCATCCGGGCCAGCCAGGCGCCCAGGCAGTGGTGCGGTCCGGCGCCGAAGGTGAGCATCGGCGCGGCCAGCGGGGAGAACAGCTCGGTGCGCAGGTCCCCGGTGAAGACCTCCGGGTCATGGTTGGCGGAGCCGGTGTCGGCGGCGACGACGCTGCCGGCCGGGATGACCACCCCGCCGATCTCCACGTCCTCCACCGTGCGGCGCAGCAGTCCGGGCATGTGGTCGGCGGCGTCGCCGAGCGGTACCGCGCGCAGGATCTGCTCGGTCGCGGCGGCGGCGCTGGCCTCGTCGGAGGCGAGCCGCTGCCAGGCGTCCTGGCCGTCCTGGAGCAGGTAGACCAGGGCGTTGCCGAGGCTGGTCATGGTGGTCTCGTGGCCGGCCACCACCAGGCCGATGACCAGGGCGATCAGCTGCCCCTCGGTGATCGAGCCGTCCTCGTCGGCGGCCGCGAGCAGGCTGCTGACCAGGTCCTCGCCCGGTTCGGCGCGGCGCTCGGCGATCACCTCGGCGCCGAAGGCGGCGAACTCGGTCATCGCGGTGACGATCGCCTCGGCGCTGTAGGCGGTGGTGGAGAGCGCGTGGTCGCTCCAGTGCGCGAGCCGCTTGCCGTCCAGGTTGTCCAGGCCCATCAGACGGCTGATCACCGCGACCGGCAGCGGCCGGGTGTAGCCGGCGACGATGTCGACGGGGGAGCCCCGGTCGATCAGCTCGTCGATCAGCGACTCGATCACCGAGGCCACCCAGGGCTTCCAGCGGGCGATCGCGCGCGGGGTGAACGCCCGCTGTACCGTGCGGCGCAGCCGCTGGTGTTCGGTGCCGTCGATGTTCAGCATGCTCTGCGGGTCGTCCAGGATATTCGGCGTGACCATCAGCGGCGGCGCGTCCGGCGCGTAGAGCGGGGCACGGCCCAGGCGCGGGTCGGTCAGGACCTGCCGGACGTCGGCGTGCCGGCTGACCAGCCAGACGGGGGTGCCGGTGGGCAGCGCGGCGAGCCGGGGCGGGCCGGGTTCGAGGTGGCGCAGGCAGTGCATCGGGGGGAGCGGGGCGGTGCCGGTGCCGGCACCGGTCGCACTGTTCTCGGTGGACATCCGTACTCCAGACTCCAGGGCGGGGACCGCGTGGTGCGGCCCGACGGGGGGTGGATCCGGGGTTGGTGCGGGGACGGGCGGTTCGGCCGGGGCGGCTCGACTCGGGGCCGGCGGTGCGGTGGTTCCGGGTGCGTGGGTGGGCCGGGGGTGCGGGTGGGACCGGGGACGCCGCCCGTGCGGGGCGCGGGCCCGTGCGCGGGACGGCGCGAAACGTGCGGGAGCGCACGGTCGGTACGCGCCCGGCACGGGCGGCGCGCGGTGGCTTGCCGTCAGGTGGGGCGGGTGTGCTGAGCGTGGTCGCGTGGACCGTCTCTGCTACGACCGTACGTGGACGGCGGGGTGCCCGTCTGCGGCACTTCCAGCCAACGGTGGCGCTTTCCGGGCAGTTCGTTGCACGCTGACGGGCGCTCAACACCACCCGAGCGCCCCCCGTACGGGACCGCGCCGGGCCAGACCCGATCCTGTCCGGGGCCGCCCCGCCCCACCCGGCCCGCGCCGCCGCTCGACCGGGCGGGCGTTACCCTTCGTAGGCACTCCTTCGGTCGTGCCTCCCGTGCCCTGGCGCCGCGGCCCCGGCAAGGATCCACGAGACAGGCCCTAGAGTTCTCCCGCAGTCGTTTGTCGCAGGTCACGCCGGTGCGAAGGCGCACCGGCCGACGGAGGTGGATCGGATGGCCCAGCAGGTCAAGGCAGTCATCGCGCGTGCCAAGGGCGCGCCCGTGGAGGTGACCACGATCGTGGTGCCGGACCCGGGGCCGGGCGAGGCGGTGGTCCGGATCCAGGCGTGCGGCGTCTGCCACACCGACCTCCACTACCGCGAGGGCGGTATCAACGACGAGTTCCCGTTCCTGCTCGGCCACGAGGCCGCGGGCATCGTGGAGTCGGTCGGCGAGGGTGTCACCGAGGTCGAGCCGGGCGACTTCGTCGTCCTCAACTGGCGCGCGGTGTGCGGTCAGTGCCGCGCCTGCAAGCGCGGCCGCGCGCAGTACTGCTTCAACACCCACAACGCCGAGCAGAAGATGACGCTGCTGGACGGCACCGAGCTGTCCCCGGCCCTGGGCATCGGCGCCTTCGCCGAGAAGACCCTGGTCGCGGCCGGCCAGTGCACCAAGGTCGACCCGGCGGCCGAGCCGGCCGTCGCCGGCCTGCTGGGCTGCGGGGTGATGGCGGGCCTCGGTGCGGCGATCAACACCGGCAACGTCGGCCGCGGTGACACCGTCGCGGTGATCGGCTGCGGCGGTGTCGGCGGGGCGGCCGTGATGGGCTCCCGGCTGGCGGGCGCGTCGAAGATCATCGCGGTGGACATCGACGACCGCAAGCTGGAGACGGCCCGTACCCTCGGCGCCACCCACACCGTCAACTCCCGCACCACCGACCCGGTCGAGGCGATCCGCGAGCTGACCGGCGGCAACGGCGCGGACGTCGTGGTGGAGGCCGTCGGCCGCCCCGAGACGTACAAGCAGGCCTTCTACGCCCGGGACCTCGCGGGCACCGTCGTCCTGGTCGGCGTGCCGACCCCGGAGATGACCCTGGAACTGCCGCTGCTGGACGTCTTCGGCCGCGGCGGCGCCCTGAAGTCCTCCTGGTACGGCGACTGCCTGCCCTCCCGGGACTTCCCGATGCTGATCGACCTCTACCTCCAGAACCGCCTGGACCTGCGGGCCTTCGTCACCGAGACGATCGAGCTCGACGCCGTCGAGCAGGCCTTCGAGCGCATGCACCACGGCGACGTCCTCCGCTCGGTGGTGATCCTGTGACCGCGCGCATCGACCGGCTGGTCACCGCCGGGACGTTCGAACTCGACGGCGGCAGCTGGGAGGTGGAGAACAACGTCTGGATCGTCGGCGACGACGAGGAGGCGGTGGTGATCGACGCCGCCCACGACGCCGAGGCCATCGAGGCCGCGCTCGGCGGGCGCCGGCTGCTGGCGATCGTCTCCACCCACGCGCACAACGACCACATCGACGCCGCCCCGGCCCTGGCCGAGCGCACCGGCGCGCCGATCCTGCTGCACCCGGACGACCTCCCGCTGTGGAAGCTCACCCACCCCGAGCGGCTTCCGGACGGCGAACTCGCCGACGGGCAGCGGATCGTGGTGGCCGGCACCGAACTGACGGTGCTGCACACCCCGGGCCACGCGCCCGGCGCGGTCTGCCTGTACGCGCCCGGACTCGGCACCGTCTTCACCGGCGACACCCTGTTCCACGGCGGCCCGGGCGCGACCGGACGCTCCTTCTCGCACTTCCCGACCATCATCGAGTCGATCCGCGAGCGGCTGCTCTCCCTCCCGGCCGACACCGTGGTGCGCACCGGTCACGGCGACCCGACCACCATCGGCGCCGAGGCCCCGGCCCTGCCGGAGTGGATCGCCCGCGGCCACTGAGGCCGTGACGTCTGCTGAGGCGGTGGCAGTACGGCCCCCGGGAGTCGAACGATCTCCGGGGGCCGTACGATCGCGATCATGGCCCATGACCCGCGCGATCTCGACGACGCCTTCCTCGCCTTCTGGCGCGAGCGGCACATCTCCACCCTGACCACCACCCGCCCCGACGGCACGCCGCACGTGGTGCCGGTCGGTGTGACCTTCGATCCGGTGACGGGCCTCGCCCGGGTGATCACCAGCCGCACCAGCCGCAAGGCCCGCAACGTGGCGGCGGCCGGACCGCAGGGACTGCGGGTCGCGGTCTGCCAGGTCGACCGGGCCCGCTGGTCCACCCTGGAGGGCGTCGCGGTGCTGCGGGACGCGCCCGAGCAGGTCGCCGACGCCGAGCGGCGCTACGCCGAGCGCTACCGCCCGCCCCGGGAGAACCCGGACCGGGTGGTCATCGAGATCACCGTCGAGCAGGTCCTCGGCCGGGCCTGAGCGCCGTCGGGCCGCTCTCGTCGCCAGTAGCTCCGCCAGTCACTCCGCCAGCGCGGGGGCGATCCGGCGCAGCACCGACGGCCATCCGCGCCCCATGCCCTGGTGGGCCTGCCGGCCCATCGGGGTGTCCAGGTCGAACCCCGCGTGCTCCAGCAGCAGCCGTGTGCCGTGCCCCTCGGGCACCAGCCGCCAGGTGACGGTGGTGTCCAGCGAGCCCGCGCCGAAGGCGTACCGCAGCAGCCGTTCGACCTCCACCTCGACCACCTCGCAGGGCTGCTGCCCCCACGGCCCCATGTCCAGGGTGAACCGGTGCCCCACCACCGCCCTCACGTCCCCGGCGGCCCACCACCGGGCGTGCAGCTCCGGATCGGTCAGCGCCGCCCACACCCGCGCGGGCGGGTGCGGCAGGAACTCGTCGCAGTGGATCGCGGCCTTCTCGGTCATGAACTCTCCTCGTCCAGGAGCTCGCGCAACGAACGCATCCGCGCCCGCCAGTAGTGCTCGAAGGGGTGCAGCCACTGCCCGACCTCGGCCAGCGGCGCGGCTTCCAGGTGGTAGTAGCGGTGCCGCCCCCTCGGCTCCTCGCGCACCAGCCGGGCGTTCCGCAGCACCGCCAGGTGCTCGGACACGGCCGGCCGGCTGAGCTCGAACTCCCCGGCCAGCTCCCCGGCCGCCCGGGGCCCCGCCCGCAGGCTTTCCAGCAGCCTCCGCCGTACGGGATTGGCCAGCGCGCTGAACACATCGACATCCGCCATGCCCCCACCATGCGTCGGAGACTTCCGACATGTCAACGTCTTCCGACGCATGGAAGCGCGCCGGCCTCCTGCGGAAGCTCGACCGGGCGGGGGCGGTCGAACGGATCCATCGATCTGACGCATCGTCAACTTATCTATGTGGCAGCTGGTTGTCCCAGGTGCAGGCCCGCGAGCAGGCCCCGCGCCCACCCCTCGGCGGCACGGGCCGGCGACGCGTCCCCGACGGTCCGGGGCGCTCACGCGTCGAGGCGAATGGTGGCGAGGGTGTCCCAGTCGAGCTGCCAGACGGGGAGCTCGGTGCCGGGGGCGGGAGCGCGCCGCCAGTGGACCTCGTTGAGGATGATGCGGCGCACGGTGAACGGGGCGTGGCCGGGGCGGACGCGGTGGATGGTCTGGGCGAGTTCGTCGGTGTCGGCGTCGGCGGTCGCGTAGCCGGCGGTGGTGTGGAGGACGCCGAGCGGGTAGTCGGTGGAGTCGGGGCCGAAGACGTGGTGGACGGCGGTGCGGACGCGCCGTTGGAGGGCGGCGAGGGCGTGGTCGGGGTGGAGGTCGAGCCGGACGCCGGTGCGGTAGGCGATCGGTGAGCCGGCCTGGAGCCGGATCGGTCCGGTGCCGGCGACGGCGGTGCGCAGCCGGTCGGCGAGGCGGCGGTGCTCGGCCGGGCCGATGGTGTCCGCCGGGGTGGAGGTGATCATGTCGAGGGTGATGTGGGTGCGGTCGTCGGGCACGGGCAGCACGGGGTAGCCGGTCAGGGCCTTGCGGAGGTCGGTGAGCAGGGTGTGCAGGGCCGAGCCGGCCGGCAGGTCGGGCAGGGCGTAGACCTGGAGGACGCGCAGGCCGTCGGGCCAGGGGGTGCGGCCGAAGGTGGGGTGGAAGGCCTTCATCTCGTCTCCTCGTGGTCGGGGGTGGCGGTGGCCTGGTGGGGGAGGTGGGGGCCGATGCCGTACTGGGCGGCCTGCAGCCGGTAGGCCTCGCGGTAGTCGGTGGGCCGGGCCATCAGTTCGGCGTGGGTGCCCTGTTCGGTGAGGCGGCCGTGGTGCAGGACGTAGATCCGGTCGGCCCGGGCGGTGGCCGCGAGGCGGTGGGTGATCAGGACGATGCTGACGCCGAGTTCGGTGAGGCCGCGGATCTTCTCGAAGGCCTGGATCTCGGCCTTGGCGTCCATCGCGCTGGTCGGCTCGTCGACCACGACCAGGTGCGGCAGCCGGCCGTCCGGCCCGGGGGTGGTGACGCGGTGGCGGAGCCGGGCGAGGGCGACCCGCTGCCACTGGCCGCCGGAGATGCCGACGCCGCCCTCGAAGCCCTTGGCGAGCAGGGTGTCCCAGCCGCGGTCGAGTTCGGCGAGCACCGGGTCCAGTTCGGCGTAGTCGGCGGCGGCCTCCAACGTGGCCTGCCCGGCCGGGACTTCGGGGCGGCCGAGGAGCAGGTTGGCGCGCAGGGTGAAGGCCCAGCGCTGGAAGTTCTGGGCCAGCAGGGCGATGCCGGCGAACAGCTGGACCCGGTCGGCGCCCGCGGTGTCGACGCCGTCCCAGCGGATGCGGCCCTGGTCGGGCCGGTAGACGCCGCACAGCAGGTGGGCGAGGGTGGACTTGCCGGAGCCGTTCTCGCCGACCAGGGCGATGACCTCGCCGCGGCGGATGGTCAGGCTGACCTTGTCGAGCGCGGGCGCGTCCCGGCCGGGGTAGGTGAAGGAGACGTCCTCGACGCTGATCTCCTCGGGGTGTTTGGGCAGCGGTGTGCCGCCGACCGGGATGCTGTGGCGGTGCCCGTCGCGGCGCAGCCGGTCCAGGTCGGCGACGAACAGGCTCTCCTCGTACAGGCTGTTGACCTGTGAGACCAGGCCGCCGATCGACGCCGAGCCGGTCCGGATGGCGACCACGGCGGTGCCGGCCACGGCCAGCGGCATCGAGCCGGAGTCGACCAGCCAGCCCAGGACGGCGAACGCCCCGGTGGTGGCGAGGCCGGCCAGCGCGGAGGCCAACAGGTCGGTGCGGGCCTTCGCCCCGGCGAGCCTGACCTGTTCGCGTTCGGCGGCGCGGGCCATCTGCTCGTAGTGCGCCAGCAGGAACGGCCCGCAGGCGTGCACCCGCACCTCGGCGGCCGACCACGGCCGGATCAGCATGTCCGCGAGCAGCCCGCTGGCCCGGTTGTGCTGGAGCATCGCCTGGGTGGACAGGTAACGGCGGCGGGCGGTGCGGACCGCGCCCCAGCCGCGCGGGGCGGTGATGAGCAGCAGCATCGGCAGCAGCGCGGGGTGCAGGACGGAGAGCACCCCGGCGGCCGAGACCAGCGCGAAGCCGGCGGTGAGGACGGCGGTGGCCTGGCCGATGATGCGCTGGAGCGAGGCGGCGCCCCAGCGGGCGGAGTCGACCTCGGCGAGGAACTCCGGGTCCTCGATCGCGGCCAGCTCGGAGCGCGAGACGATCTCCAGGAAGTCCACGGTGGCCTGGCGGAACACGGCCGGTTCCAGCCGGCCGGAGGCGCGTTCGGACCCGGCGGCGAGCACGGCCGACAGTGCGTAGACGGCGCCGACGGTCGCGATCGCCGGGAGGGCCGCGTGCAGGACGGTCGTCACCTCGCCCGGGGTGAGCAGACGCCCGAGGGCCTGGTTGGTGGCGATCAGGGCCACGGCCGCGGCGACGCCGCGCAGCAGCTCGGCCGTCACCAGGGTCACCAGCGCGGTGCGGTCGGTGGCCCAGGCCATCCGCCCGGCCAGGCGCAGGAAGTGGGGCATCTGGCGGGCGACCGTCCAGAACGTCACCTTGGTGCCGGCGAACTCGTGCCTGGCCCAGCCGAAGTCGTAGCGCATCGGGCCGCCGAAGAGGAGTCGCTCGCTCTCGGAGACCGCCCGGGCCGGGGGGCCGTCCGTCCTCGTCCTGGTGCGGGGTGGGGTCATGGGGCTCCTGCCGTCGGGGGCGGTGTCCGGCGCCGGCGCGGGCCGGCCGGACGTCACGGACGCGTCGAAGGGCAGTGTCCGTGAAGCCCGGGCGGGCCGTGCCGGTTCCGGCCGGGATCAGCCGAACGGGTGAGTCGGGGCGGGCGCCGCCGCGGCCGTCACCGGGAGCGCAGGTCGAGGACGAGGTCGCGCGGCAGCCCGTGGGTGTCGTGGAGGTAGTGGAGGTCATCCTCGCCGAGCGGGCCGCGGAAGCGGGGGCGGGAGAGGAGCCGCCGGCCGCGGTCCAGGAGGCGGTCGAAGCGGCGCTCCTCGTCCAGCAGGACCTGACGGACCGTCTCCGTGGGCACGTCCTGGCGGAAGCGGTCCAGGGTGTGCCGGACCAGTTCGTCCGGCAGGTCGCCGAGGCCGCGCCGGGGGTCGTCGCGGCGCAGCACGGTGAGCACCCGGCGCACCAGGCGGCGGAGCACGTAGCCGCGGCCGGTGGTGGACGGGCGGACGCCGTCGCCGATGACGACCACGGACGAGCGCAGGTGGTCGCCGACCAGGCGCAGGGACGGCTCGTCCAGCCGCCACAGGGGCGGCAGCAGGCGGCGCCAGGGGTCGAAGACGTCGCACTCGAAGACCGAGGACCGGCCCTGGAGCAGTGAGGAGAGCCGTTCCAGGCCGAGCCCGGTGTCGACGTTGCGCTGGGGGAGCGGGACGAGCGAGCCGTCGTCGAGCCGCCGATGACGCATCATCACGTGGTTCCACACCTCGACCCAGCGGTCGTCCCGGGTGGGGGTCGACTCCGGCGGGGTGTCGCCGGTCCACAGGAAGATCTCCGAGTCGGGGCCGCACGGGCCGGTCGGCCCGTTGGACCACCAGTTGTCCTCGACGGTGAGCTCGACCGGGACCCCGCGGTCCTGCCACAGCTCCAGCGAGCCGGTGTCCGGGCCGACCCGGTCGTCGCCGCCGAACACGGTGACGTGCAGCCGGCCCGGATCGACGCCGAAGCCGTCGGTGAGCAGCCCGTAGCCCCAGTCGAGGCTCTGCGGGCCCTCGTAGTCGCCGAGGGACCAGCTGCCGAGCATCTCGAAGACGGTGAGGTGGGTGCGGTCGCCGACCTCGTCCAGGTCGGTGGTGCGCAGGCAGCGCTGGAGGTTGACCAGCCGCCGGCCGAGCGGGTGCGGGCGCCCCTCCAGGTAGGGGGTGAGGGGGTGCATGCCGGAGGTGGTGAACAGCACCTGGTCCCCGGGCGGGGGCAGCAGGGTGGAGCCGGTGATCCGGCGGTGGCCGCGCTCCTCGAAGTACTCGGTGAAGACGCGGACGAGCTGGTCGGTGTCCATGGCGGTGGCTCCTCGAGGGCCGGAGGGAGGCGCCGGAGAACGGGACCGCGCGATCGTCGGGCCGAGGAGGGAACACCTCGGAGCCACCACCGGCGGACCGTTTCCGGTCGCCGGGGGGAGGGGGGTACGTCAGGCGGCGGCAACCGGCGAGCTGGTCGCTCGCGCGGCTGCGGTGGTGCTTCGGTCCATGACGTCCATGCCCCCGAGGGTAACGCCGGGGGGACGGGCCGGGCCAGCCGTTTTACGGTGGCCCGGCCGGGCGCTCGCCACGGAGGGGGAACCGCAGGCCGCTCTTGACCGGTCGAACAGTGGCGGGATGGCTTGACTCGGGCAGGGGGCGGCCCTACGTTCGACCCGTTCTGATTGACCGGTCAAATCCAGGAGTGTCCATGTGCCCCGCCAGGACGTCGAGTTGCCCACGGAGGGGCGCGCGGTGACCGGGACGATGACCGCCATCGCCCTCGACGTCGGCGGCACCTTCATCAAGGGCGGCGCCACGGGCGAGGACGGCGTCCTGCGGGAGAGCACCCACTGGCCCACCGGCGCCGAGCGCGGCCCGGCCGCCGTGCTGGCGGCGGTGCTGACGGCGGCCCGGGAACTGGTGCACCGGCACCGTCCGGCCGCGGCCGGGATCGCGGTGCCGGGCATCGTCGACGACTCCTCGGGCACCGTGCTCCTCGCGGCCAACCTCGGCTGGCGCGGGCTGCCCCTGCGCGAGCGGCTCACCGAGGAGCTGGGCCTCCCGGTGGCGCTCGGCCACGACGTGCGGGCCGGCGGTCTCGCCGAGGCCCGGCTCGGCGCCGGCCGCGGCAGCCGGGACTTCCTGTTCGTCCCGGTCGGCACCGGTGTCGCCGCGGCGCTGAT
>NZ_MECK01000108.1 GCF_014596465.1 Streptomyces sp. CBMA123
GCACGCCTCCTGACGCCGCGCCCACCACCGGCTCGATCGGCCGAAACCGGCTGAGCGGCCCGCGCGCCGTCGGCGCCACCCGCCCCCGGGCCGTCGACGCCGGGCCGCACCCGTGGATAGGGTCGGTCCCCATGGCTGGCAGACCGCCGGGCGCACCGCCCCAGACGACTGCGACGAGGCCCGGCGCCGCCCAGGCGTCCGAGCCCGTGACGGCCCGGCTGCGCAAGAGGCTCCGCCGGGTCCGCCGAAGGCTGCGCACGGCCGGTGTCGACTACTTCCGCGGCGGCGCCGCCGACTGGCCGGTGCTCTGCGCGCTGGCCCTGCTCGTCCCGCTGATGATCCTGCTCAACATCTGGATCCCCGACTGGGCCCCGCCCACCGCCCTGGTCCTGCCGATCCTGGCCGGCGCCCTGCTGCTGCGCCCCGGCAGCCTGGTCGTGCTGTACGCGCTGGCCGCACTCGGGCTGTCCGCCGAGTCCGTGATCCACACCGGCCAGCGGGTCGCCAGCGAGAACCCGGCGGCCTACGTCTACGGCGTGACCCCGGGCGCGGCCCTGGTGGTCGGCGCCGCCGGGGTGGGCGGCCTGCTGCTGGCCCAGTTCCGGGCCCGGGTCGGCGTCCCCTGGTGGGGCGGCTCCACCATGCTGTTCGACCTGCGTGAGCGGCTGCGGGTGCAGAGCCGGGTGCCCGAGCTGCCGGCCGGCTGGCACGCGGACATGGCGCTGCGCCCGGCCGGCGGCCAGTCCTTCTCCGGCGACTTCGTGGTGGCCGCCCGCACCGGCCCCGGCCAGCGGCTGCTGGAGGTGGTCCTCGCGGACGTCTCCGGCAAGGGCATGGACGCGGGCTCCCGGGCGCTGCTGCTGTCCGGCGCCTTCGGCGGCCTGGTCGGCTCGCTGCCCGCGCACGACTTCCTGCCCGCCGCCAACGGCTACCTGCTGCGCCAGTCCTGGGAGGAGGGCTTCGCCACCGCCGTCCACCTGGTGCTGGACCTGGACAGCGGCGAGTACGAACTGCTCTCGGCCGGGCACCTGCCCGGCATGCAGCGGCTGGCCGGCGAGGGGCGCTGGGAGATCAAGGAGGCCGAGGGCCCGCTGCTCGGGATCTACGACGGCGCCAAGTTCGACGGCGTGCGCGGCCGGCTCAACCGGGGCGACGTGCTGATGCTGTGCACCGACGGCATGGTCGAGGCGCCCGGCCGGGACCTCACCGAGGGCATGGACCGGCTGATGGGGGAGGCCGACCGGCTGGTCCCCGGCGGCGCCCCGGGCAACGGCGCGGGCGCGGCGGGCGCGCTGATCGAGACGGTGGCCCGGGACATCAACGACGACCGCGCCGTCCTGCTGCTCTGGCGGGACTGACTGTTGTTCGCCCGCTCGCCTCCGGGCCGCTCCGACCCGGTGCCGACGGTCGGCGGGCGCTGCGCCACCTCCTTCGTCGGCGGCTGGGCCCTTCTCGCTTTCGGCACCGGCGCGGCCCTTCGGCTCGGGGCGGTTATTCGCCCGCTCGCCTCCGGGGCGCTTTGACCCGGTGCCGACGGTCGGCGGGCGCTGCGCCACCTCCTACGTCGGCGGCTGGGCCCTTCTCCCTTTCGGCACCGGCGCGGCCCTTCGGCTCGGGGCGGTCATTCGCCCGCTCGCGGGTGGTCGCCCGCTGCTCGCAGCGGCTCGCCCGCGCCCCGCGCTCGTCAGCACATGCCCCTGGCACCTCTGTCAAGCCTGGCAGCTGATCTTCAGCCATATCGGACGCCCCGTCGACTGACCGGATCAGCGGCTTCCGCTCCCCGCTCCCGGGCGTTTCCCGGCCGCTCAGCACCGCCCCGCCGACGATTCGTCAGAACGGCTCCGCTATCGTCCCGGTCGGCGGAAACTCGTCTCGCATCGCAGGATGTCGACGTTGGGCTGACTGTCAGACCTTTACGCAATCGGCACGGTCGACCACACTGAGTCCGGGCGGGACTGTTCAGGATTCGGGGGATTGGGGGCGACACGTGCGGCACGGCAGGCAGCGGTTGGACGCGGGCCCCCTCACCGGCGCTGCGCCGGACGGTCCGCGATTCCGCCTCGGGACCGTCGGACAGGCCGGGGTCCGGCTTCGCAGGTGCCGCCGGGCGGCGGCGCCACGCTATGAAACGAGGAAGTGAGTCCGGGTGGCACTCTCCGTCTCCGCGCTGGTCCTGTTCGCGATCCTGTGCATCATCTTCATCCGGAACAAGCAGCTGAAGATCCCGCACGCGATCGTCGCCGCCCTGTTCGGCTTCATGCTCCACGAGACCACTATGGCGACCTCGATCAACTCCCTGCTGGCCAACCTGGCGCACAGCATCTCCAGCATCACCGGCGGCTGACCGGCCGGGTCGACGGGTGCCCTCCGCCAGGGGCTACCGGCCGGCCCGTCTGGCTTCCCGCCAGCGAGCGAACAGACCCCGGGGGCGGGCCGCCGCCGGGGCCGGGGCACGCACCGGTGCGGGTGCCGCGGCACCCGTCGGCGCGGCCGTGACCGGTGCTGCCCGCTCCGCCGTCAGCAGCACGAACAGCCGCGCCCAGCACAGCCGTTCGCCGCGCGGCCAGTCCAGCGCGCGCAGCGCCGCGGAGGCCGCCTCCGACACCTCGCCGCCCACCCGGACCTCGGCGACGTCGTCGCCCGCCTTCCCGCCCAGGAAGAGCTTCACCCCGACCGGTCCCGCTCCGGTCAACTCCCGGCGCAGCGCCGGTGCCAGCGCCGACAGCACCCGGTGCTCGGCGAGCCAGGCCGCCAGGTGCTCGTTGCCGAAGCCGAACACCGCCGCCGGCCCCTGCACCGCCCGCCAGCCCGGGAGCTCGGGCAGGTCCGGGCGGTCGGCGTGGATCCCGCGCCCGTCCGCCAGTTCGACCAGCACCGAGGCGGTGGTGGTCGCCCACATCTTCACCGCGTTCGCGAGCTTCTCCTCCTCGGTCTTGCCGAGGCCGGCCGCGCAGTCCCACACCACCGGTGCGTCCGCCCGGCCCAGGTGCAGCACGAAGCCGAGGTCCACGTGCCCGGCGCCGTCGTCCCCGGGGTGCTCGCGCACCGCCACCGCCGTGCTGCCCGGACCGCGCACCACCTCGCCGTCCGGATGGAAGTCCTGGCCCAGCCGCGCCATCTCCAGGACCACACAGCGCTGTATGACGGCCAGTCGCTCCTGCGGACGCACCGGGACTCCTCCACCTCGGGAGCGCGGCGCCTGAGGTCGCGCTCGAACTGCGCTCGAACGCCGCCGAGGCTATCGGCCCGACCGCCGTGCGGGAAACCGCGCGGACGCCCCGGTCCTGCGGTCGCGGAAATGTCTGAAATGCCCCACTTTGGGGAGCGGAACCCGAAGGCCGACCGCCCGGAGAAGCCGCATGCCCCGCACCGACACGCCCCCGCCGCCGTACCCGCTCCTGCTCCCCGGGCTGCCGGCCGGCCCGGACGGCTCCGGCCTGGTCGCCGAGATCGAGGCCTACCTCGCCTCGCTGCCCGCCCCCGCGCGCACCCTCGGGCCGTACGTCTGCCGGTACGGCAGCACCCTGCGCCCCTGGCACGCCGGCCACCCGGAGCCCCGGGCCACGCTGCTCGACCGGGCCCTGCGCCGCCCCGCCCGGCCCGTCCCGGTCACCGCCGCGGACCACCTGCGGCTGGCCTCCCGCTACATCGGCGCCCACGGCTGGCTGCAGGGCGCGATGTGGGACGGGGCCGGCCGGGTCTGCCTGCTCGGCGCCCAGGCCGCCGTCCTGGCGTACGGCTACGGCACCCCGGCGACCGTGCGCACCGGCCGGGTCCAGCTGATGGAGGTGCTGCACGCCACCGGCCGCCCGGCGCGCTCCCCGGACGAGTTCAACGACCGCCCCGCCACCCGGGAGGGCGACGTCCACCAGCTGCTCGACCGGGCCGCCGCCCGGGCGGCTCGGCTGGGCCTCTGAACGGCCGCGCGGGGCCCGGGAACGCCGACGGCCCCGGTGCGCTGGGCGCACCGGGGCCGGGCCGGAAGAGCGGGTGACGAGAATCGAACTCGCGTGACTAGTTTGGAAGACTAGGGCTCTACCATTGAGCTACACCCGCGCGAAGCCGCCAGCCGTTGCCGGCCGGAAGTTCGGGAGACAGCGTACCTGGTCCGGCCCCTTCCGTGCACACCGCGTTCCCCGCGCACCCCCTTCCGCCGTGCTCCGGTCGCGCCCCGAATAAGTCGACGAGCCGTACAGGCCCGGCGTGTACGCTTCCTCTCGGCACCACGGGGTGTGGCGCAGTTTGGTAGCGCGTCCGCTTTGGGAGCGGAAGGCCGTCGGTTCGAATCCGGCCACCCCGACAGTGCGGCAGGGTCTCGCCCACCGGGGCGGGGCCCTGTTCTGTTCGGGCGGTACGGTGGCGCCTGGCGTCCGCCTTTCGTGGTACCGGTAGGATGGGGCGCTGGCGGTAGTCCCTGTGGCGTCAACCCAGGTCAACCGCACGAGGGCGAGGAGTCAAGCTCACCGTCCACCCACACGGGAGATGCAGCTCCAACCGCCCATCGCCCGTCTCGTCCGACCCACTCGTTCCGGCTCCGGCCGGGCGTGCGGGGCGGGCGGAGACAACCTGACCGCAAGCCATAGGAGACCAAACCGTGAAGAGCGCCGTCGAGACTCTGAACCCGACCCGGGTTCGACTCACCGTCGAGGTGCCCTTCGAGGAGCTCAAGCCCAGCCTCGACGCGGCGTACAAGAAGATCAACCAGCAGGTCACGGTTCCGGGCTTCCGTAAGGGCAAGATCCCGGCTCGCGTCATCGACCAGCGTTTCGGCCGTGGTGCCGTGCTGGAAGAGGCCGTCAACGACGCCCTGCCGCGCTTCTACACGCAGGCCGTCGACGAGGGCAAGATCGAGGTTCTCGGGCAGCCCGACATCACCAACATCGAGGGTGTCGAGACGATCGCCGATGGTGGCGACCTGAAGTTCACCGCCGAGGTGGACATCCGTCCCGAGGTCACCCTGCCGGAGTTCAGCTCCATCGAGGTGACCGTCGACCCGATCGCCGTCTCCGACGAGGACATCGAGAAGTCGCTGGAGCAGCTGCGCGAGCGCTTCTCCTCGGTCAAGGACGTCGAGCGCGCCGCGGCCGCCGGCGACATCGTGGTCGTCGACCTGATCGCCAAGGTCGACGGTGAGGTGCCGGACGACGGCACCGCCAGCGGCGTCAGCTACGAGATCGGCTCGGGCCGCCTCATCGACGGCATCGACGAGGCCGTGACCGGCCTGTCCGCCGGCGACGAGAAGACCTTCGAGACCGAGCTCAAGGGTGGCACCCAGGCCGGCAAGACCTCCGAGGTCACCGTCACCGTCACGGCCGTCCAGGAGAAGGAGCTGCCGGAGCTGGACGACGAGTTCGCCCAGCTGGCCAGCGAGTTCGACACCCTGGAGGACCTGCGTGCCGACTCCCGCAAGCGCCTGGAGCGCATGAAGGAGTACGACCAGGCCACCCAGGCCCAGGAGAAGGTCCTCGACGCCCTGCTCGCGCTGGTTGAGATCGAGTACCCCGAGAAGCTCCTGAAGGACGAGATCGAGACCCGCAAGCACAACGTCGAGCACCACCAGCTCGAGCCGATGGGCCTGGACCTCGACGCCTACCTGGAGACCCAGGGCAAGACCCGCGAGGAGTGGGACGCGGAGATCGAGGAGCAGGCGAAGAAGGGCATCAAGACCCAGTTCGTCCTGGACCAGATCGTCGCCAACGAGGAGCTGGGTGTTAACCAGGAGGAGCTCACCGAGCACCTCATCCGCCGCGCTGCCGGTTCGGGCCTGACCCCGGACCAGTTCGCCCAGCAGGTCGTCCAGGGCGGCCAGGTTCCGCTGCTGGTCGGCGAGGTCGCCCGCGGCAAGGCGCTGGCCACCGTGGTCGAGGCCGCCAAGGTCGTCGACACCGAGGGCAACGAGATCAACTTCGACGACGAGGACGAGACGGCCGAGACCGTCGAGGCCGCCGCCGAGGACAAGGCCGAGGAGAGCACCGAGGCCTGAGTGCCCCGGTAGCCCCCTGAGGCGCAGCAGCGGGCCCGGACGCCGTACGGTGTCCGGGCCCGCTGTCGTCCCCCCGCACGCGCCCCGCGACCCTGCGCTCACAGCGAACAGTTCTGCGTGAGGGATTCTGTGGCCGGGCCTGCGCGTTAGGGTCCTTGGACAGCAACAATCACAACGTGATACCCGGAAGCTGTGCGACACCGTGAAGGCCGTCGAGCGGCCCTCCAAATCGACTGAGCAGGTGGCTAAGTGACGTTCCCGCAGATGCAGATGCCTGGCCCGATGGCGCCGCACGCCGCCGCTGGTGACGTGCTCGGCGGCCTTGGCGACCAGGTCTACAACCGGCTGCTGGGCGAGCGGATCATCTTCCTCGGCCAGCAGGTCGACGATGACATCGCCAACAAGATCACCGCGCAGCTGCTGCTGCTGGCCGCGGACCCGGACAAGGACATCTTCCTCTACATCAACTCCCCGGGCGGCTCGATCTCGGCGGGCATGGCGATCTACGACACCATGCAGTACATCAAGAACGACGTCGTCACCATCGCGATGGGCATGGCCGCCTCGATGGGCCAGTTCCTGCTGACCGCCGGCGCCAAGGGCAAGCGCTTCTCGCTGCCGAACGCCAACATCCTGATGCACCAGCCCTCCGCGGGCCTCGGCGGCTCCGCCACCGACATCCGCATCCAGGCCGAGCAGCTGCTCCGCACCAAGAAGCGGATGTCCGAGCTGATCGCCTTCCACAGCGGCCAGTCCTTCGAGCAGATCACCCGGGACTCCGACCGCGACCGCTGGTTCACCCCGGAGGAGGCCCTGGAGTACGGCCTCATCGACGCGATCATGCACAGCGCCGCGGACGTCCCCGGCGGCGGCGGCACGGGCGCCTGAGCCTCGGCCCGGCCCACGAGACCACAGCCACAACGCCCCGGAGGACAAGAACCCCCATGAACATCCCCAGCCTGTCGGCCGCCGAGGCCCGCGTCGAGGACATGCGCGCCGAGGGCCGCTACATCGTCCCGCGCTTCGTCGAGCGCACCACGCAGGGCATCCGTGAGTACGACCCGTACGCCAAGCTGTTCGAGGAGCGCATCATCTTCCTCGGCTCGCAGGTCGACGACGTCTCGGCGAACGACATCATGGCGCAGCTGCTGTGCCTGGAGTCGATGGACCCGGACCGCGAGATCCAGATGTACATCAACTCGCCCGGCGGCTCGTTCACGGCCCTGACGGCCATCTACGACACCATGCAGTACGTCAAGCCGGACATCACCACGGTCTGCATGGGCCAGGCGGCTTCCGCCGCGGCCGTGCTGCTCGCCGCCGGCACCCCCGGCAAGCGGATGGCGCTGCCGAACGCCCGCATCCTGATCCACCAGCCGTACACCGAGACCGGCCGCGGCCAGGTGTCCGACCTGGAGATCCAGGCCAAGGAGATCTTCCGGATGCGTGAGCAGCTGGAGCAGATGCTCTCCAAGCACTCCAACAAGTCGGTGGAGCAGGTGCGCGAGGACATCGAGCGCGACAAGATCCTGACCGCCGAGGAGGCCGCCGAGTACGGCCTGGTCGACCAGATCATCTCCACCCGCAAGACCTCGCTGACCTCCTGAGGACGGCACCGTCGGGGCGGGGCGCGCGCCCGGTCGCGCGCCCCGCCCCGACTCGTCGGCGGGCGCTGTCACGGCATCTGTTCGGTATCAATTCGCCCAGGGCGTAGGGCAGACCCGGCGAAGAGGACGGAATCACGGGCCCGGCAGAGTACCGTCGGATAGCGAGACCGAGCGCCGTCGGCGCGGACGGTCCACAGCACCAGGCCCCGGAACCCCTGCGGGGCCCCTGGCGAAGGGGAAGCACCTCGTGGCACGCATCGGAGACGGTGGCGACCTGCTCAAGTGCTCGTTCTGCGGCAAGTCGCAGAAGCAGGTGAAGAAGCTGATCGCCGGCCCAGGCGTGTACATCTGCGACGAGTGCATCGACCTGTGCAACGAGATCATCGAGGAGGAACTCGCCGAGACCTCCGAGGTCCGCTTCGAGGAGCTCCCGAAGCCGCGCGAGATCTACGAGTTCCTGGACCAGTACGTGGTCGGCCAGGACCTCGCCAAGAAGGCGCTGTCGGTGGCCGTCTACAACCACTACAAGCGCGTCCAGGCGGGCGAGGCCGGTCGTAGCGGCGGCAACGGCCGCGAGGACGCGATCGAGCTGGCCAAGTCGAACATCCTGCTGCTGGGCCCCACCGGCTCCGGCAAGACCCTGCTGGCGCAGACCCTGGCCCGGATGCTGAACGTGCCCTTCGCGATCGCGGACGCCACCGCGCTGACCGAGGCCGGCTACGTCGGCGAGGACGTCGAGAACATCCTGCTCAAGCTGATCCAGGCGGCCGACTACGACGTCAAGAAGGCCGAGACCGGGATCATCTACATCGACGAGATCGACAAGGTCGCGCGCAAGAGCGAGAACCCGTCGATCACCCGTGACGTCTCCGGCGAGGGCGTGCAGCAGGCGCTGCTGAAGATCCTGGAGGGCACCACCGCCTCGGTGCCGCCGCAGGGCGGGCGCAAGCACCCGCACCAGGAGTTCATCCAGATCGACACCACCAACGTGCTGTTCATCGTCGGCGGCGCGTTCGCCGGCCTGGAGCGGATCATCGAGGGCCGCGCGGGTGCCAAGGGCATCGGCTTCGGCGCCAACATCCGCTCCAAGCGCGAGTCGGACGCCAGCGACCACTTCCGCCAGGTGATGCCCGAGGACCTGGTGAAGTTCGGCATGATCCCCGAGTTCATCGGCCGCCTGCCGGTGATCACCAGCGTGCACAACCTCGACCGCGAGGCGCTGCTGCAGATCCTCACCGAGCCGAAGAACGCGCTGGTGAAGCAGTACCGCAAGCTCTTCGAACTGGACGGCGTGGAGCTGGAGTTCTCCCGGGACGCGCTGGAGGCGATCGCCGACCAGGCGATCCTGCGCGGCACCGGCGCGCGCGGTCTGCGGGCCATCATGGAGGAGGTGCTGATGTCCGTGATGTACGAGGTGCCCTCGCGTCAGGACGTCGCCCGCGTGGTGGTCACCGGGGACGTCGTCTCCAAGCACGCCATCCCGACCCTCGTCCCGCGCGACATGATCAAGCGCGAGCGTCGCGAGAAGAGCGCCTGACCCGACGGCGGTTACCGAGGACGTACGAAAGGGGCCCCGCACCGGATCGGTGCGGGGCCCCTTCGTGTCGGCGGACCGGACGGCCCTGCCGCGCGACCTACTTGGCGACCTCGGCCACCGCGCGCAGGTCGCGGGTGTCGGAGGCGAGCTTGTCCAGGTCGGGCTGGCCGCCGCCGTCGCCCGGCATCTGCATCACGATGACCAGGCTGCTGCTGTCGGCCCAGGCGCACATGCCGACCTTGCTGTCGCTCTCGGTCATCACGCCGCACTCCATGGTGCCGCCCTTGGGGCCCGCGTCCACCGTGTGCCGGTCGGTGACCGTGGCGCCGCCCTTGCCGCCGACCCCGTTGAAGGCCTGGTCCAGCTCCTGCTTGGGCAGCAGGACCTTGCCGTAGGCCCCGGCGACGAGTATCTGCGGGTCCGACTGGGCGTTCTGGTACATCCCGGCCACGCCGGTCGGCTTCCAGTTGCCGTCACCCTGACCGAGGCTGTCGGTCATCGCCTTCTCCATGGCGGAGGTGACCTCGCTGTCGTCGTTGCGACTGAGGTCCTTGAAGGTGGCCGGCAGGACGATCTTCTGGGTGCCCGCGTTGCTGGTCGCGTTCCAGACGAAGTACGCCAGCGTGCCGCCGCCCAGCAGGATGACGGCGGCGACGGTCCCGAGCACGATCCACAGCGTCCGGCGCGACTTGCGCGGCGGCGGCACCGGCGCGTACCCGCCGTAGCCCGGGTAGCCCGCGGCCTCCGGTCCGGCGGGCGCGGGGTAGCCGGGCGGCGGGGTCTGCGGGGGGACACCGTCGTAGCCGGGGGCGGCCGGCGGCGGCGTCGCCGGGTACCCGGGCTGCGGCGGTTGCCCGTACGGGTTCTGATCGGACATGCGAGGCCCTTTCTGGGACGTCACGCGTGGATGCCGCCGGATGCTCCGGCGGTGGGGTGGTGCGGCAGGAGGCCCCGGGCGTGCGCCCGGACTACTTGGCGACCTTCATGGCGTCGCGGATGGCGCGGGTCTTCTCCGCCGCCTGGTCCGGGGTGACGCCCTGGCCGGTGTCGCCGCCGGTGGTGCTCAGGCTGAGGTGGGTGAAGGTGACCCGGCCGAAGGTGGACTTGTCGGCCCACACGCAGACCGTCGGGCCGGGCTTGCCGGCGATGACGCTGGCCACGCCGCAGCTGAGCTTGCCCGCGGAGGCGTGGCTGTCCTTCGCCGGGTAGTCGGTCATCGGCGTGGTCCAGGTGAGCCCGCCGCTGTCCTTCTTGCTGTCCGAGACGATCTGGTCCGGGTCGTTGATGTCCCCGTAGACGCCGATGACCGACAGCGAGTCCATGTTCTTGACGTCGGTGCCCTTGCCGTAGCTGGCCACCAGCGCGTGCAGGTCCTTGCCGAGCTTCGCGACGTCGGGCTTGCTCATGTCGGCGGCCTCGTCCTTCGCCGACTTCTGGACGTAGCCGTCCAGCAGCGTCTGCGGGGCGGTGAGCTTGTACTGGCCGCCGGCGTCGCTGCCGCCGCCGAGGAACTTCCAGGCGGCGAAACCGCCGCCGCCGAGCACCAGGGCGCCGATGACCAGGCCGATCACCAGTCCGCCCTTGCCCTTCCGCGGCGGGGCCGGGTAGCCGGGCTGGCCGTACGGGCCCTGCGGCGGCGCGCCGTACTGGGGCTGCGGGGCTCCGTAGGGCTGCTGCTGGGGCGGGTACCCGTACTGCGGCTGCGGCGCGCCGTAGGGCTGCTGCGGCGGCTGCCCGCCGTAGGGCGGCTGGCCCCCGTAGGGCTGTCCCTGCGGATACGGCTGACCCTGCGGATACTGCTGTCCCTGGCCGTACATCTGTCCTCGTGCTCCCCCGCCGCACCCGCGGCCGATCTTGGTTTGGCTGGCTCCGTACACGTCCGGTCACCCGGACGAGTGCCCGGGCACGCTACCGCACGCCGCACGTCGTGGGAGCGTCCGGACGGGCCGAGCCCGCGGACCGAAAGCGGTTCGTGACCAGCGCCCCCGGTTACGTAAACTGTGCGTCGTGACCGACACGACGAACCAGCACCCCGTGAGCACCTTTGCCGGGGACGATGCGGCAACCCTCCCGACGACCTACACCCCCGCGGACGTAGAGGGCGAGCTGTACGAGCGCTGGGTGGACCGCGGGTACTTCACCGCGGACGCGACGAGCGACAAGCCCGCGTACACGATCGTCATCCCCCCGCCGAACGTCACCGGTGCCCTGCACCTGGGGCACGCCTTCCAGCACACGCTGATGGACGCCCTGACCCGCCGCAAGCGCATGCAGGGCTTCGAGACGCTCTGGCTGCCCGGCATGGACCACGCCGGCATCGCGACCCAGAACAAGGTCGAGCAGCAGCTCGCCGAGTCCGGCCTCTCCCGCCACGACCTGGGCCGCGAGGCCTTCGTCGAGAAGGTCTGGGACTGGAAGAAGAGCTACGGCGGCCGCATCCTCGGCCAGATGCGCCGCCTCGGCGACGGCGTGGACTGGTCCCGCGAGCGCTTCACCATGGACGAGGGCCTGTCCCAGGCCGTCCAGACCATCTTCAAGCGGCTGTTCGACGACGGCCTGATCTACCGCGCCGAGCGCATCATCAACTGGTGCCCGCGCTGCCTCACCGCGCTGTCCGACATCGAGGTGGAGCACGAGGAGACGCCGGGCGAGCTGGTCTCGATCCGCTACGGCGAGGGCGCGGACTCGATCGTCGTCGCCACCACCCGGGCCGAGACGATGCTGGGCGACACCGCCGTGGCCGTCCACCCGGACGACGAGCGGTACCGGCACCTGGTCGGCCGGACCATCAAGCTGCCGCTGACCGACCGGGAGATCCCGGTCGTCGCGGACGAGCACGTCGACCCGGAGTTCGGCACCGGCGCCGTCAAGGTGACGCCCGCGCACGACCCCAACGACTTCGCCATCGGCCAGCGCCACGGCCTGCCGAACCTGACCGTGATGGACGAGCGCGGCGCGATCACCGTGCACGGCCCCTTCCTCGGCCTGGACCGGATGGAGGCCCGCTCGGCCGTCGTCGGCGCACTGCGCGAGCAGGGCCGGATCGTCGCCGAGAAGCGCCCGTACATGCACGCCGTCGGCCACTGCTCGCGCTGCCACACGGTGGTCGAGCCGCGGCTGTCGCTGCAGTGGTGGGTCAAGGTCGAGCCGCTGGCCAAGGCTGCCGGCGACGCCGTCCGCGACGGCAAGGTGGAGATCCACCCGAAGGAGCTGGAGCGCCGCTACTTCGACTGGGTCGACAACATGTACGACTGGTGCATCTCGCGCCAGCTCTGGTGGGGCCACCGGATCCCGGTCTGGTACGGCCCCGACGGCGAGGTCGTCTGCGTCGGACCGGACGAGCAGCCGCCGACCGGCGAGGGCTGGGTCCAGGACCCGGACGTCCTGGACACCTGGTTCTCCTCCGGCCTGTGGCCGTTCTCCACGCTCGGCTGGCCGGAGAAGACCGCCGACCTGGAGAAGTTCTACCCGACCGACGTCCTGGTGACGGGCCACGACATCATCTTCTTCTGGGTCGCCCGGATGATGATGTTCGGCCTGTACGCGATGGACGGCGAGGCGCCGTTCAAGACCGTCGCGCTGACCGGTCTGGTGCGCGACGAGTTCGGCAAGAAGATGTCGAAGTCCTCCGGCACCGCCGTGGACCCGCTGGACTGGATGGACGCCTACGGCGCCGACGCCGTCCGCTTCACCCTGGCCCGCGGCGCCAACCCGGGCGCCGACGTGCCGATCGGCGAGGACTGGGTCAAGGGCTCGCGCAACTTCTGCAACAAGATCTGGAACGCCACCCGCTTCGCGCTGATGAACGGCGCCACCGTCGAGGGCCCGCTGCCCGCGCCGGAGGAGCTGACCGCGGTCGACCGCTGGATCCTGGCGCGGCTGAACGCCACCGTCGCCGAGGTGGACGCGCTGTACGACGACTACGAGTTCGCCAAGGTCTCGGACGCGCTGTACCACTTCGCCTGGGACGAGGTCTTCGACTGGTACGTCGAGCTCTCCAAGACCACCCTGGCCAAGGGCGGCGCCCAGGCCGACGCCTCGCGCCGGGTGCTCGGCGAGGTCCTGGACGTCACCCTGCGGCTGCTCCACCCGGTCGTCCCGTTCGTCACCGAGGCGCTCTGGACGGCGCTCACCGGCGCCGAGTCGCTGGTCGTCACCGAGTGGCCGAAGGACAGCGGCTACCGCGACGCGGCCGCCGAGTCGGAGATCGCCACGCTGCAGCAGGTGGTCACCGAGGTCCGCCGGTTCCGCTCGGACCAGGGCCTGCAGCCCGCCCAGCGCGTCCCGGCCCAGCTGGAGCTGGCCGGCACCGTGCTGGCCGTCCACGAGGACGCCATCCGCTCGCTGCTGCGGCTGACCGTGCCGGACGAGGGCTTCGCGGCTACCGCCTCGCTGCCGGTGGCCGGCGCCACCGTCGCACTGGACCTCTCCGGCACCATCGACGTCGCGGCGGAGCGCAAGCGCCTCGCCAAGGACCTCGCGGCCGCCGAGAAGGAGAAGGCCCAGACCACCGCCAAGCTCGGCAACGAGGCCTTCCTGGCCAAGGCGCCGGACGAGGTGGTCGCCAAGATCCGCGGTCGCCAGGAGGCCGCCGAGGCCGACATCGCCCGGATCACCGCCCAGCTCGCGGCGCTGCCGCAGGGCTGAGCCCGGATCGCCCCAGGAGGGGCCGCACCCCGCGACGCGCGGAGTGCGGCCCCTCGGCGTTTCCCGGCCCGCCGGCCCCTTCGGCCCCGTCGGCCCCTTCGGCCAATAGGGAAGCCGCTACGCCTAATAGAGCAGCAACATTGCTCCCTTCCGGCGAATATTCATCCCGGACCGGGTGAGGTCCTATTCCGAGCGAATTGATTCCGGTCTTGCCCGCGCGCGTTCGCGGAAGTTTCCAGGTCGGATGTGTACGGTGTGCACGGAGTTTCCGAAGCTGTTTCTGCTGAGCGTTCCTGCTGAGCGACGGACGGGAGGGCACGGCGTGGTGGTGACCGAGGAGTTGGCCCAGGAACTGCCTGCCGAGGCGGTCGAGGAGGCCAAGGCCAGGGCGGCGACGCTGCTGCTCGCCTTCCGGCACGGAAACCAGCTCGCGTTCGACCACGAGCTGGATCTGCTGCTCGCGGAGAACGCCGAGCGGGAGGTGACCACCCTGCTCACCTGGATCGCTGCCGAGGCCGTCCGCAAGGCGTACGCCGCCGAGGTCGGCGACCGGGTGCTGCGGGCGATGGCCCGGCGGGCCCCGGAGGACACCGCCGCCGTCGAGGTGGACGAGGAGACCGCGAACGCCGCCCAGCTGATCGAGGCGGTCGCGGACGGCCGGGTGGCCGAGGTCCGCGGCCTGGTCGCGGCGACGGCGGACACCACCTACCTGCTCGGTGGTCTGCTGCAGGGCGTGGCGATGATGCTGCCGCTGCTGCCCGAGGGCGAACTGGCCGAGATCATCGCCGAGTTGCGCCGCCGGCACGGCGGGGCCGTGCACCTCCCGGAGGCCCGGGCCGGGGTCTGACGACCCGGCCCGGAGCCCGTCCGGTCACGGCATGGCGTGCAGGTGGCCGCCGATGGTGCCGGCGACGGGGTTGCCCGCCCGGGCGTCCCAGTTGGTCGACCAGGTCATCGCCCCGCCGATGCCGGGCCACCTGGCGTCCGGCTGGTAGCTGCCGCAGTGGGTGCCGGAGGCCAGGCAGTCCAGCGCGTTGTTCACCGTGGCCGGGTCGACGTAGCCGCCGCCCGCCGCGCTGGTGGAGGCCGGCACCCCGAGGCCCACCTGGTCGGGCCGCAGCCCGCCCTTGAGTTGGATGCAGGCCAGCCCGGTGAGGAAGTTCTCGGTGCCCTGCGAGTAGACGTTGCCGTCGCAGCCGTTCATCGTGCCGGAGTTGTAGTACTGCATGTTGACGATGGTGAGGATGTCCTTCACAGCCAGCGCCAGCTTGAAGTACTCCGTGCCGGTGGACTGCATGTCGATGGTCTGGGGCGCCATGGTGAGGGTGAATCCGCTGCCGGCCCTCGCCGCCAGGGAATGCAGTGCCTGGCCTAGGTACGTGGAGCTGACGCCGTTCTCCAGGTCGATGTCGATCCCGTCGAAGCCGTAGCTCCGCATCAGCGCCCAGGCGGTGTCGGCGAAGGTGGCGGCGGAGGCCGAGTCGCCCACCCAGACCGTGCCGTTCTGGCCGCCGATGGAGAGCACCACCCGCTTCCCGGCCGCCCGCTTGGCCGCGATGTCGGCCTTGAACTGGGCGTCGGTGTAGCCGCCGAGCTTGGCGGACAGCGCGGGGTCGAGGGTGAAGCCCAGGCCGCCGCGGGTGGCGGTGGCGTCGGCGAAGGAGACCGCGATGATGTCGTAGGCGTCCGGGACGTCGCTGATCCGCTGCACGGTGGCGCCGTTGTCGAAGTCCTGCCAGTAGCCGGTGAGGACGTGCTTGGGCAGGCCGGGCGGCCGGCCGGTGGGCGTGCTGGTGGGCGTGCCGGTCGGGCCGGTGCTGCCGCTGCCGGTGGGGGAGGGGCTGCCGGTGGCCGTCGGGCCGGGGCTCGGGGAGGCCGGGCCGGTCGGGCTCGGCGAGGGCTGCGGCCCGCCGGGCCCGAGCAGTGCGACGTCGTCGGCGAGGAAGGGCGGCTGCCCGTACCAGCCGTGCAGGTAGACCGTGACGCTGGTGGTGTTCGGGCCGGTGGTGAAGCCGGTGCCGAGCTGGGCCCAGCCCGCCGAGCTGGTCCAGGTGCTCGGGTCGGTGCCGCCGGTGCCGCGCGCGCCCAGGTAGACGTACGAGCCCTGCACCCAGGCGCTCAGCGTGTACGTGGAGGAGGGCAGCACGGCGACGGTCTGGGTGCACTCGCCGGTGTCGCCCGCGCCCGGGGTGGACTGCAGGGCGTACCGGCCGGAGTGCGCGGTGGCGCTCTGGACGCCGGCCTCGCCGCAGGTCCAGCCGGTGAGGCTGCCGGTCTCGAAGCCGCCGTTGGTGATCAGGTCGGTGCCGGCGGCGTGCGCGCCGGTGCCGTCGGCCAGGATGAGCCCGCCGAGGCCGAGGACGACGGCGCTCGCTCCGGCGAGCAGGGAGTGGACGGCGCGCGGGCGCCGGTGTCGGGCAGGTGGCATGACTCCATCTCCAGTGGGGGAGGCCCGGCGGCCCTGGGTGGGGGCAGTGCCGTCCGGGGTGTCGATGGTGCGCGTGCGGGAGCTACCGACAACTCAAGTCCCTGTCGGGAAAGGAGACTTGCCTCACAAGGTGGAGTAGACCAATCCGGCTGTCAAGAGGCCCTACGCGGCCAGCGGCACCGCCTCGGCCGTGCCCTGCCCGGCCGCCGCGCCGGCCAGTGCGGCGGTCA
>NZ_MECK01000109.1 GCF_014596465.1 Streptomyces sp. CBMA123
GTCCGCGAGCGCGGCGAGCGCGGCGGCGGCCTCGGCGCGGCCGCCGGCGGTGACCACGGCGCGGTGCTCCAGGGCCGCGCGGGTGGTGGCGAGCGCGTGGGTGAGGTCGGCGTCGGTGCCCTCGGCGTCCGTCTCCAGGAAGGCGACGAGTTGCCGCGCCTGGGCGCGCAGCGCCTCAGGGGTGCGGCCGGAGACCAGCCAGGGCAGCGCGCCCGGCTCGACCGGCTCGGCCTCGGGGATCTCCTCGGACGCCGGGGCCTCCTCGATGATGGCGTGCGCGTTGGTGCCACTGAGGCCGAAGGAGGAGACGCCGGCCCGGCGCGGCTCGGCGCGCTGCGGCCACGGCGTCGCCTCGGTGAGCAGCCGGACGGCACCGGATTCCCAGTCGACGTGCGAGGACGGCTCGTCCACGTGCAGGGTGCGCGGCAGCAGTTCGTGCCGCAGCGCCAGCACCGTCTTGATCACCCCGGCCATGCCGGCCGCGGCCTGGGTGTGGCTGAGGTTCGACTTGACCGAGCCGAGCAGCAGCGGGGTTTCGCGGTTCCGTCCGTAGGTGGCGAGCAGCGCCTGGGCCTCCACCGGGTCGCCGAGCACGGTGCCGGTGCCGTGGGCCTCGACCGCGTCGACCTGATCGGTCGAGAGCCGGGCGTTGCGCAGCGCCTGCTCGATCACCCGCTGCTGGGACGGCCCGTTGGGGGCGGTGAGCCCGTTGGAGGCGCCGTCCTGGTTGACGGCGGTGCCGCGCACCACGGCCAGCACCCGGCGGCCGTTGCGCCGCGCCACCGACAGCCGCTCCAGCACGAGCACACCGACGCCCTCGGCCCACCCGGTGCCGTCCGCGGCATCGGCGAAGGAGCGGCAGCGGCCGTCCGAGGCCAGCCCGCCCTGCCGGGCGAACTCGACGAACGTGGTGGGGGTCGACATCACGGTGACGCCGGCGGCGAGCGCCAGGCCGCACTCGCCCGCCCGCAAGGACTGGGCGGCCAGGTGCAGGGCGACCAGCGAGGAGGAGCAGGCGGTGTCCACGGTGACGGCCGGGCCGACGGCGCCGAACACGTACGAGAGCCGGCCGGAGATGACGCTCGTGGCGTTGCCGGTCAGCACGAAGCCCTGGACGTCGTCGTCCGGGCCGGTGCGGTAGTCCTGCGGCATCGCGCCGACGAAGACACCGGTGCGGGTGCCGCGGATGCCACTGGGGTCGATGCCGGCCCGCTCGAAGGCCTCCCAGGAGGCCTCCAGCAGGACGCGCTGCTGCGGGTCCATCGAGAGTGCTTCGCGGGGCGATATGCCGAAGAAGCCGGGGTCGAAGTCGGCGGCGCCCCGCAGGAATCCGCCCCGGACGTCGACCGGCCCGTCCGCCGGGTCGAGCTCCCAGCCGCGGTCGGCTGGCAGGCCCGTGATGCCGTCCTCGCCGGCCACCAGCATGGCCCAGAGGTCCTCCGGGCTCGCCACCCCGCCGGGGAAGCGGCAGCTCATGCCCACGATGGCGATCGGCTCCCGGGCGGCCGCCTCCAGCTCGTCCACCCGCTGCCGGGAGCGCTGGAGGTCCGCGCTGGCCCGCTTGAGGTAGTCCCGGAGCTTCTGTTCCTTGTCCATCATCGACGCAACCCATCTGGAAGACCGGCGAACGGCAGGGGGCCCGATGTGGACGGCCCGCGTGCCCCGCACCCGCGGCGCTCGCATTCCCGCACTCCGCGATCAGTCTCGGTCCGCCCGGCGCGGGAAATCCCTAGGGTCTTCGGGGCCTCCCGCAACCGCGCGCGGAGTCTAGGGATTTGCCGGGCGTTCGGGCTGGATCGTCGGATGCGCGTGCCAGGGGTACGGTCCGTCGGGCGAGGCCACGGGCCATCGACGTCGACGAGGATCACCGCCATGCCCGAAACCGTCCCGTACGGCGACCTGCCGAGACCGCCGCGAGCCACCGCGGGCGCCGCGCACGAGGCGGCGGAGGAGCTCAGCGAACTCGACGAGCAGCTGATCGCCCAGCTGGTCCTGCGGATCCGGCTGGGCCGGGGCCACCAACTGAGCCGGCGCGCGGCCGGGTTGCCGACGACCAGCCTGGCCCAGGAGAACGCGATGCTGCGCCGGTACGTGGCCCGGCTCGGCGATCCCGGTGCCGGGATCGCCCTGGCGATCCTGGAGCTCTCCCGTCCGCCGTCCGCGCCGACCGCCGAACAGCCGTAGGGCGGTGGGGCCGGGCCTCCCCCGTCCCCACCGCCCCGTCAGCCCGCGGGCGCCGTCACCAGTGCCCGCCCGCCAGCACGTCGCCGTAGTCGCGGGCCAGCCGGGCCTGTTCGAGGTCGGACTCGACCATCATCCGCATGAGTTCGGGGAAGTCCACCGTCGGCTCCCAGCCCAGCGTGCGACGCGCGTTGTCCGCGTCGGCACAGAGCGTCTCCACCTCCGCGGGACGCACCAGCGCGGGGTCGACGGTGACGTGCTCCTCCCAGTTCAGCCCCACGCAGTCGAAGGCGATCCGGGCCGCGTCGCGGACCGAGTGCATCCGGCCGGTGCCGATGACGTAGTCGCCCGGGTCGTCCTGCTGGAGCATCAGGTGCATCGCCCGGACGTAGTCCCCGGCGAAGCCCCAGTCGCGGACGGCGTCGAGGTTGCCGAGCAGCAGCCGGTCCTGCAGGCCGAGCTTGATCTGCGCGACGGCGAGGGAGATCTTCCTGGTCACGAACTCCGCGCCGCGGCGCGGGGACTCGTGGTTGAACAGGATCCCGGATACGCCGTACATCCCGTACGACTCGCGGTAGTTGCGGGTGATGTAGTGCCCGTAGGTCTTCACCACGCCGTACGGGCTGCGCGGGTGGAACCGGGTGGACTCGTGTTGCGGAGCCTCGGCGACCATGCCGAACATCTCGGAGCTGGAGGCCTGGTAGAACCTGATCTGCCCGGCACCTCCGCTGGTCGCGGCCGGCCGGTTGATCCCGCTGACCATCCGGATCGCCTCCAGCACCCGCAGCACGCCGGTGCCGTTGACCTCGGTGACGAGCTCCGGCTGACGCCAGGACATCGGCACGAAGGAGATCGCCCCGAGGTTGTACACCTCGTCGGGCTGGATCGTGTCGACCGCGGAGACCAGGCTGCTCTGGTCCATCAGGTCGCCGTCGACGAAGCGCAGCTCCGGGATCAGCCGGCTGACCCGGTCCTTCCGCGGATTCGCCTGCCCCCTGGTGAGGCCCCACACCTGGTACCCCAGGGAGATCAGGTGCTCGGCCAGGTATGACCCGTCCTGGCCGGTCACCCCGGTGATCAGTGCACGCTTGGACATCCGTTCCCCTTCAGCCACTGCTCGCGGACCGCTCTCGGCCCAGCCAGCGAACCACTGACGCGGCTAAGGAATTCACCCGTCCTCGGGCCGGAGCACGGAGGTCACCGCCCGTACGCAGCCGAGCAGCGAGTCCGCCGAGTCCCACCCGCCGGAGCGCCGGAGCAACAGGTCCGTCCCGTCCACGCGCCAGCTGAACGGCTCCGGCGCGGAGGACAGTTCACGCACGCCCGGGGCCGAGAGCACCCGCCTGGCCTGCTCCGGATCGGCACGGCTCGTGGACGGGCCCGCCGGTGCGCACCAGCACCCGCCGGGACGGCCACGACGCGTACCGGGCCGACCCCGCCCCCACCCCGTGAGCGGGCCGGTCGCCACCGGGAACCGTGCACGTCAGAGGTCCGTCAGGAACCCTCGGCCGGGCGTCATGATGCTGTCAACGGCCGTCCGCCCGACCCACGTGGCGCGTTCACTGGACGCAGTGAACATCCGCTGACGGAGGCGAACGGCCATGACCGGAACCACCCGTGTGATCGTCGGGCTGAGTGGCTCGTTGAGCAGTCTCGCCGCGTTGCGACGTGCCGTGGACGAGGCGGCCCGGCGCGGGGCCACCCTGGTGCCGGTCGTCGCATGGGTGCCTTCCGAGGGCACCGACCGCGACCACCTGCGCCCGCTGTCCGAACTGGAGCACGCCGCCCGCAAGCGTGTCGACACCGCCTTCGAGCAGGCGTTCGGCGGCTACCCGGCCGACCTGGTCATCCACCCGCTGGTGGTCAGGGGCCACGCCGGGTCGGCCCTGGTCCGCGCCGTCACCGCGCCGACCGATCTGCTCGTCGTCGGCACCGGGAGGCACGGCCGCCTCGACCGCCTCCTGCACGGCTCCGTCCTGCACCACTGCCGCACCTACGCGACCTGCCCGGTCCTGGCCGTCTCCCCGGACGAGCTGCTCCAGCAGTTGGACGTCGCCGCCCGCAGCGGCGAGCCGCTCCCGCTCGTCACGGGCGGCCGGTACGCGCCGACCGCCGGTCCGCGCTGACCGCCCCGGCCCCGGGCCTCGTGGTCGTTGTCACATCGTGGCGCTCGTCGCGCCCACCCTTCCTGGCCACGGACCGCCCCCGGCGAGTTCGCCCGGCTGAGTGGTCAACCGGTCGGCAGGGAGACCTCGAAGCAGGCGCCGGCACCGATGGGTGGCCGGCCGAGGGTGAGATCACCGCCTGCCGCACGGGCGAGGCGGCGGGCCAGGGCCAGTCCGAGGCCGGCGCCGTCGTGGCCGTCCTCGGGATCGCCTCGCCGCCCCGGCTCGAAGACGGCCTCGCCCACCCCTTCGGGGACGCCGGGGCCGTCGTCGCGGATCACCACCACGACCGAGCCGGGCCGGACCACGCACTCCACGGTCACCGACTCCCGGGCGTAGCGGCGTGCGTTGTCGAGCAGCGGCGTGAGGATGCGTTCGACGATCGGGGCCGCGACCCCGGCGGCGGCGCGGGCGTCGCCGTCGCTCACGCGGACCGGCGGTGCGTCCGGGAAGTCCTGGGCGCTGCGGTCGGCCAGCGTGACCAGCAGTGGCGTGAGCAGGCAGCGGCCGGGCACTTCTCCGGCTGCACCGCCCGCAGTGGCTCCGTCGCGCGCCTGCGAGAGCAGCGTCTCGCAGATGTCCCGCATGCGCGCCGCGCCCTCGGCGATCGCGGTGTGGGCGGCCTGCCGCTCGGCGGCGTCCCGCGGCCTTGCCTGCAGCCAGTCCGTCTCGGCCGTGATCCGGGCCAGCGGTGTGCGGAGTTCGTGCGACAGCTCCGCGGTGAGCTGCTGCTCGTGTCGTAGGACGGCGGCGAGCCGGTCCAGCAGCTCGTCGAGGTTGCCCGCGAGGGCGGACAGCTCGGCCGGGCGTCGTGTGGTGCCGAAGCGGCGGGTGGTGTCCGCGGCGCTCCAGGCCGCCGCCTGGGCGCTCATCGCCGCCACCGGGCGCAGCGCGCCTCCGACCACGGCCCGGGTGACCAGGTACACGCCTGCCAGCAGGAGGGCGCCGAGGGCCGCAGCCGCCGTGAGGGCGATCTCCCCGGTGTGCTGCGCGCCGTCGGGTTCGACGGCGGCCACGACGGTGCCGACGCGTCGGTCGTCGGCGAGGACGGGCAGGACGTAGAGGCGGGCGGGGGCGGGCCCGGTGCTGCGGCTGAAGCCGGCGGGGCCGCCGGCGAGCCGGTCCGCGGTGCTCTGGAGCGTACGTGAGGCGGTCGGTCGTTCCACGGCCTGGTCGCCCTGGTAGATCCAGACGCCGACGTCGAGGGCGCTGTCGTCGGCGGGGTCGTTGACGGTCAACGCGCCGTCGGGTGAGGAGGAGATGGTGGCCGCCGTCGCGGTGGCGCGGGTGCGCAGCAGTTCGTCTGCCTGGCTGTTGAGTTGCGAGGTCAGCAGGCCCTGGAAGACGGCCGTCAGTACGGCCACCCAGACCGCGATGCTGACCACGGCGATCAGTGCGAGGCGGCCGCGCAGGGTACGGGGGCGCAGCCGCCTGAGCAGGGCGCGGGGCCGCATCGGCCCGGTGGCGGATCTCATTCGAACCGGTAGCCCACGCCGCGCGCCGTGCCGATGCCGTGGGTGCTGTCCACCTGGCGCAGCTTGCGGCGCAGGCGCGCGAGGTACTGGTCCAGGGTGTTGTCGGTGACCATGGCGCCTTCCGGCCAGCCCGCGCGCAGCAGTGCCCGTCTGCGGACGACGGCTCCGGGCACGGCCATCAGGCAGGCCAGCAGGCGGTACTCGGTGGGGGTCAGGGCCACCGAGTCGTCCCGGCCGGCCAGGACGTGGCGGGCCGGGTCGAGGCGCAGCTCCGAGCTCCCGCCCGCGGGCTCGTTGCCGGAGCGGCGCATCGCGGCACGCAGCCGCGCGGCGAGTTCGGCCAGGTGGAACGGCTTGGCCAGGTAGTCGTCGCCACCGGCCGAGAATCCGGACAGCCGGTCGGTCAGTCCGTCGTGCGCGGTCAGGAAGACCACCGGCACGGTGAAGCCGTGGGCACGCATCGCCTGGCACACGTCGCGGCCGTCGGAGTCGGGCAGGCCGATGTCCAGCACCACGGCGTCGACCTGCCGGCGCACCGCGCGCAGGGCGCTCGCCCCGTCGGCGGCGGTCAGCACGTCGAAGCTCTCCTCCCGCAGGCCGCGGGCGAGGGCTTCGCGCAGTCCGTGGTCGTCCTCGACGACCAGTACCCGGTGATCGGTCATCGGACCAGTATCGTCCGTCCGGATGAGAGCCTCCGGCCGCGCCTGATGTCCTGGGGCTTCCGGGGCCCGGTGGCGTCTGCGCTGGTCCGGCACGAGGTCCCGCAGTGACGCGCTCAGGTTCTGTACAGGTCGCGCGTGCCAGCCTCGGCCTCATGACATCCACCATGGAGCGATCCGAGGCCGCGTCGCTCGGCCGCCAGTTCATCAACAAGGTGCCCGAGGTCACGGTCTGGTTCTGGGTGATCAAGATCCTCTGCACCACGGTCGGCGAGAGCTTCGCCGACTGGATCAACACGACCCTCGGCGTCGGTCTGGTCAACACCTCGTTGATCTTCACCGCGGTCCTGGCCGGCGCCCTCGGCTGGCAGCTCGGCACCAGGCGCTACGTCCCGTTCGTGTACTGGCTGACCGTCGTGGTGCTGAGCGTGACCGGCACCCTCTACACGGACATCCTCACCGACAGCCAGGGGGTGCCCCTCGCGGTGAGCAGCGGCGTGTTCGCCGGTGCCCTCGCCGTCGCCTTCGGGATCTGGTACGCCCGCGAGCGCACGCTGTCGATCCACAGCATCGTCACCCGCTCCCGCGAACTCTTCTACTGGCTCGCCGTTCTGGTGACCTTCGCCCTCGGCACCGCAGTCGGCGACTGGACCCTGGAACTGACCGGCTGGGGCCCGGGCGTCTCGGTGCTCCTTCCGCTCGGGCTGATCGCCGCGATCGTCACCGGGTGGCGCCTGGGCGCCGGCGCGGTCCTCTCCTTCTGGCTCGCCTACGTCCTCACCCGCCCGCTCGGTGCCAACCTCGGCGACTGGCTGGCCTCGCCCGGCGGCGACGGGGGCCTGGGCCTGGGCACCGCCGTGACCAGCGTGGTCTTCCTGGCCGCGATCCTCGTCACGGTCGTCCACCTCACACGCAGCCGCAGCGATGTCATCCAGGCCGACGGCCCGGCCCGCACCCCGCGGGCGGCGAACCCGGCGCGCGAACGGATCATGCTCGGCTACTACGCCTTCGTGGCGGTGGCGGCCGCGGGTCTTCTCGTGTGGGCGAACCAGCAGCCGCACGCGGCGCCGGCCGGCGAGGGCGACAGCCCGGCGGCCGCGACCGCTTCCCTCACGCCGGAGCAGGCGACGTCCTCGTTCCCTCCCGCCGAGATCGCGAAGTTCCGCACGATCGCCTCCGACACCCTGGCCAGGCTCGACTCCGGTGACCAGAAGGCCGCGACGGCCCGCGTGAAGGACCTGGAGACGGCCTGGGACGACGACCAGGACACCCTCCAGGCCAAGAACGGACAGGCCTGGCACTTCCTCGACGGCGAGATCGACCAGGTCCTGACGTCGCTGCGCGCTGCGCACCCGGACAAGGCCACCGAGGTCCAGGCGCTCAACACCTTCCTCACCTCGCTCGGCTGACCGGACTCGACTGCCGCCCACGCCAGACGCTCGGCTGGGAAACCCCAGCCGAGCGTCTGGCTGAACTCCTCGCGGCCCAACCAACCGACCACGTGTTGCGAAGACCGCCAGAAACCGCCGGCGTGAGGCCGGAACTGGCCACAACCCGGCACGGAGGGGCCTGTTCCGCCCCTGGCGCAGGCCGTCGCCTTCCGGTCGGCGGCTGCGGACGGGCTCAGCCCAGGAGCTTCGTCAGCACCCGGTCGAGCGCGCGGATGTCCTCCGACGGCAGCGCGAGCAGGGCGTCCGGCGGGGTCATGAGGATTCCGGTGGCGAGCGCGGCCTTCGCCTCGCCCTCCTCGGTGAGGTGGACCAGCTTGGAGCGCCGGTCGGCGGGGTTGGTGATGCGCTCGGCGAGGCCGCGCCGCACCAGGTCGTCCACGATCACGGTGGTGTACGGCGGATCGGCGGTCAGGCGTTCGGCCAGTTCCCGCAGGGTGATCGGGCCGCCGGCGAGGCGGCGCAGGGCCCGGACCCGGTTGAAGCTCATGCCGAGGGCGTCGGCGACGGCCTTGCGGCGGTTGTAGCGCTCCAGCACCAGCGTGCCCATCCCCTGCCAGACCCTGGCCGCCCTCTCGCGGTCGGCCTCGTCCGCCTCCGGATGTCCGCCGGTGTGCGTGCGCTCCATCAGGTGCCCACCCTCTCCTTCACCGTCCTGGTTCCCTCGCCGGCCTCCTCGGCGGCGAGCCGCTGCGCCGTGCGCTCGGCCGTCGCCCGGGCCCAGCGGCCGGAAGTGAGCGTACCGGTGACCAGGACGGCGGCACCGCAGCCGGCGACGATCCACCAGGCCGTCCGCGCCGCGCCGGTGAAGGCCGCCGGGTCGGAGTGGGCCGCGCCGGCCATCAGGGCGCCGATCACGGCCACGCCCAGCGACTGGCCGACCTGTCGGCTGGTGGAGGCGACGGCCGCCGCCACGCCGGCCTGCGAGCGGGGCATCCCGGACACGGCGGTGTTGGTGATGGGCGCGTTGACCAGGCCGAATCCGATGCCGAACAGCAGGAAGGCGAGCACCAGCAGGCCCGTCGGCAGGTGCTCGGAGTAGCTGACCGCCTGGAGCACGGCGCTGGCGCTCAGGGCCGTCCCGGCCAGCAGCAGCGGCGTGCGCGGCCCCCGTGCCGCCACCATCCGGCCGGACAGCGGCCCGGCCACCAGCGCCATGACGGCCATCGGCAGCATGAACAGCCCGGCGTGCAGCGGGTCGAGCTTCCGGACGTCCTGGAGGTAGAGCGAGCTGACGAACAGGAAGCCACCGAGACCGGCGAAGGCGGCGACCGCGATCACGGTGGCGCCCGAGAACGGCGCGGAGCGGAAGAACCGCAGGTCGATCAGCGGGTCCGGGCGCCGGGGCTCGTACCGGAGCAGGCCCAGCAGCGCGGCCACGGCCGCCGCCGTGCAGCCGAGCACCACCGGCGAGGTCCAGCCGCGCTGCGGCGACTCGATGATCGCGTACGTGAGCCCGGCGAGCAGCACGACGACCAGCAGCTGGCCGACCGGGTCCACCCGGCGGGCGCGGGCCGCCCGCGACTCCGGGACGTACCGGCCGGTCAGGAAGAGCGCGGCGAGGCCGACCGGGACGTTGATCCAGAAGATCGCCCGCCAGCCGGCCGACTCCACCAGCGCCCCGCCGATGATCGGCCCGGCGGCCATGCTGATGCCCACGACCCCGCCCCAGATGCCGATGGCGCGGGCGCGCTGGCGGGAGTCGGTGAAGGTGTTGCTGATGATCGACATGGCGACGGGATTGAGCATCGACCCGCCGACCGCCTGGAGCATCCGCGCCGCGATCAGCCAGCCGAGCCCGGGGGCCAGGCTGCACAGCAGGGAGGCCGCGCTGAACACCACCAGCCCGATCCGGAACACCCTGCGCCGCCCGATCCGGTCGGCGGTCGAGCCGGAGAGCATCAGCAGGCTCGCCAGCACCAGGGTGTAGGCGTCGACCGTCCACTGCAGCCCGGACACCGAGGTGTGCAGATCGCTCCGGATCGCGGGCAGGGCCACGTTCAGGATGGTGACGTCGAGGCTGACCATCAGCAGGCTCATGCAGCAGATGGCGAGCACGAGCCAGGGCCGCGGCCGCGCGGTGTCGGGCATGACGGACACTCCCAAGATTAATTGTGTTGGTGCAATCATTGTGGCCACACAACTAACCTGGAGGCAAGCGACGACCCGGCGGGCGTCCAGGCCCCGCACCCCGACGAGAGCCCGACGAAGGCGACGGCCCCCACACGAGCGATGGCCCCGACGCCGGCTCCGGCAACGCCCGGTCGCGCAGGCGCAGTGCGCAGCCGAGCGCGACCACCAGCACCCCGAGCACCAGGACGAGGACGGTCCGCAGGCCCTGGGCGTCCGCCGGCCCGCCGAGCAGCCGCCCGGCGGAGGGCATCGGTCGGCGGGAGTGAGGAGTCCCGGTGCCGAGCCGGAATCCCCAACTCCCGGGCGGGCGAGTCCGGATGCGGTCTCCTCCTCCGCCCCGGCTCCCGATATAACGGGGACGAAGGGGACCGAGGAGGTTGCAGCATGCAGGCGAGGAACCAGCGGGAGAGAGCCGGACACTCCCATCAGGACACGAGCCCGACCCGGACCGGCGCCCGGGAGAGACCGACGGCCCGGGCCGTGCCCCCGCAGTCCGCCGCGGACCTGCAGAGCACCCTCGGCAACGCGGCGACCGGCCGGGCGCTCCAGCGCGCGGCGGGCGACCGGGCCGCCGGCCGGCCGGTGGTGCAGCGGGTGCTGGACGAGAACAACGTGGAGGCCGCCTGCGCGGCCGGCGCCTTCGACGGACGGACCGTCACCCCGGGCAAACGGGCGGGCGACCTGCGGAACATCGTCTGGCAGGACCACTGGGACGCGATCTCGGCGGTGTGCAAGAAGCACAAGTACACCATCGCCGTCCGGGAGACCGGGGAGTACTCGATCCGGCGGATCGCGGAGGGCGCCAAGGCCAAGCCGCACACCATCCTGGAGAAGTCGATCAAGCCCGCCTCTGTCGAGAAGAAGTACGGCACCGGGCCCGGCCAGGCCCCGGGCGATCCGGCGACGGTGCTGGCCTGGCTGGACGCCAACGACCTGAGCGGCTTCGTCGGCCACTGGGGCGCCCAGGGCCTGCTCGGTGTGCGGATCGACAACCCGCCCGGCACGCTCCCCGCCGGGATCGTGCAGAACGGCGCCAACGGTGAGCCGTACGTGCCGCTCGACATGGGGCAGGCCGGCGGTGGACCGGCGCTGGTCGCCCTGAAGACCGACCCGAACTGGAAGCAGTACCTCTACACCGGGGACTACGACCTGCACGAGGTGTACTCCGCCCAGGGCGGCACCGGCGGCGGCCAGATCCCGGAGGCGACCATGGAGAAGGCCAAGCTGCTGAACCGGCTCAACGCGGGAATCGCCCGGAACGACCAGCAGGAGCCGGTGGCGCGCCACGGCACGGTGGCCCTGGAGCACGGCCGGCTGCACACCCAGGCCGGCTCCGACCACGCCATGTTCCAGCACGGCGACCAGGCCACCTACCGGATGAACCAGTACCTGGAGTCGGAGGTGGCCCGGCACGCGCAGCAACTGGTGCGGGCGGTGGCCACCGAGACCGACGAGCCGCTGGCCTGGTGCCGGATGGGCACGTGGTACGTGACCAGGAACCGCGAGGAGCACAAGGTGCTGCGCAAGCGCTGGAAGCTGGCGGTGCCCCACACCTGGGACGACGACAACGTGGACCGCACCGCCCAGGGCGGCTACCGCACGGCCCACTACACGGCCTGACCCCGCCACCGTCGTCGGCGCCCGGAGGCCCCCCTGACCGCAGAGCGGTCAGGGGGGCCTCCTACGATCGGTTCGCATTCCTCGACGGACGCCGGAGCCGGACCGGCCGGGCGCCCGCCGCCGCTCCACGTCCCGCACCACCCGACGCACGACCCCACGACTCCACCGACGGCGATGGAGCCGTGCACCGAGGAGGAACCTCCATGCAAGCCCGGAAGATCGGCGCGGCCGCCGCGACAGCGGTGGCGCTTCTGGCTGCCCGCGACCTCGCCCAGAAGAAGCACGCGCTGCTCCGGAACTTCCCGGTGCTCGGCCACGCCCGGTACCTGCTGGAGAAGATCGGGCCGGAGCTGCGGCAGTACATCGTGACCTCCAACGAGGAGGAGCGCCCCTTCAGCCGCGACCAGCGCAGCTGGATCTACGCGTCGGCGAAGGAGGAGAACAACTACTTCGGGTTCGGCACCGAGGTCGACGTCGAGCACGTCCAGGGCCACGCCTACGTCAAGCAGCGCACCTTCGCCGGGGCCATGCCCGACGCCCACGACCCGCAGGCCCCGCTGCCCTCCGCCAAGGTGCTGGGCGGGCCGCGCGGGCGCGCCAAGGCCTTCCGCCCGGCGAGCGTGGTGAACGTCTCGGCGATGAGCTTCGGCTCGCTCTCCGGCGCGGCCATCACGGCACTCAACAAGGGCGCGGCGGAGGCCGGCGTCATGCACAACACCGGTGAGGGCGGCCTCTCGCCGTACCACCGCCAGGGCGGCGACCTCGTCCTCCAGCTCGGCACCGCCTACTTCGGCTGCCGCAACGAGGACGGCAGCTTCAACCTCGGGAAGCTCAAGGACGTCGTGGCCGGCGCCCCGGTCAAGGCGATAGAGATCAAGCTCTCCCAGGGCGCCAAGCCCGGGCTGGGCGGCATGCTGCCGGGCGCGAAGGTCACCCCGGAGATCGCCGCGATCCGCGGCATCCCGGTCGGCCAGGACTGCGCCTCGCCGTCCCGGCACACCGCGTTCGGCGACGTCGACTCGATGCTCGACTTCGTCGAGCTGATCGCCGCCGAGACCGGCGTGCCGGTCGGGGTCAAGAGCGCGGTCGGCGACCTGGGCTTCTGGCAGCAGCTGGCCGCGCTGATGGAACGCGGGGACCGCGGCGTCGACTTCGTGACGATCGACGGCGGCGAGGGCGGCACCGGCGCGGCACCGCGGATGTTCGCCGACTCGGTGTCGCTGCCGTTCCGGATGGGCTTCTCCCGGGTCTACGGCACCTTCGCCGAGCTGGGACTGACCGACGACCTCACCTTCATCGGCTCCGGCAAGCTCGGCCTGCCCGAGAACGCCGCGGTCGCCTTCGCCCTGGGCGTCGACATGATCAACGTGGCCCGCGAGGCGATGCTGTCGATCGGCTGCATCCAGGCGCAGAAGTGCCACACCGACAAGTGCCCCACCGGTATCGCCACCCAGAACCAGTGGCTGGCCCGCGGCCTCGACCCGGCCTCGAAGTCCACCCGCGCCGCCGTCTACCTGCGCACCCTGCGCAAGGAGCTGATGAAGGTCTCCTCGGCCGTCGGCGTCGCCCACCCGTCGCTCATCACCGCGAACGACATCGAGATCATGAACGGCGACTACGAGGCCCGCACCCTGGCCGGCGTCTACGGCTACAAGGAGGGCTGGGGCGAACTCGGCCCCGACCTGGCCAAGGAGATCACCGCCCTGGTCACCGCCAGGCCGACCGCCTGACCCGTCACCGGGCGGTCGGCGAGTCCGACCGCCCGGTGGTGTCCGCGGGCCGGCGCCGCGAGCGGCGGGCCGCCCCGGAACCGCCTCCCGCCCCTACCACCGCCGCCACCACCACCGCGGCGACCGCGCCCGCGCCGTCAGAACCCGGATGGCCCCGGCGGGGCGGACGGAACCGTCCGATCGGCCGCGTCCGCGACGAGGCGAGGCGAGGTCGTCGTCGAGCGGATCGCGGTCGGCGTCGAGCGGATCGCGGCGGCCCTTCCGAACGACAGGCCGACAACTGAGGTGAATCACAGGAGAATTACCCATGCACATGGGCTGTTCCGCACGCCCGCGCCGCCCCTAGACTGCGGCTGCCCGCCGACCACGTCCCGGCCGCGGGCGACACCGCAGCGCGCTCGGCCCGCCCGGCCGCGCGCCCGCACGAAGGAGGAACCGAGCATGGTCAAGCACTACCTCAAGTACGCCTTCAGCACCCTCACCGCCGCGATGTTCCTGCACATGGCCTGATCCGCACGACCCCGGCCAGGGCCGGGTGGCGTACCGTCCGACCCTGGCCCGGGGAGCCCGCTTGTTCGCGACCGCACTCAGCCAACTGCGCTACGGCGCGGCCATCCTGACGAACCGCCGGATACGTCCGGGCGACCTGGAGCGCCTCGCCCGCGACCTGGTCGCCACCATCGCCGAGTTCGGCGAGCCCGGCGAGGACTCCGCGCTGCTGCCCGGCCGGGCCGGGCACGTCGACCCCCAGCTGCGCCGCGAGGTGGCCCGGCGCAGTCTGCGCGCCACCGCCCGGGCCGCCGCCCGGCACACCGCCTACTACCGCCGGCAGTTCGCCGAACTCGACCTCGACCCCGCGAAGTTGGAGCCCGAGGACTGGTCGCGCGTCCCGGTCACCCCCAAACAGGCGCTGCGCGCCCTGCCCGCCGCCTTCGTCTCCGCCGCCTCCGCGCCCGCCCTGATGGCGCTCACCACCGGCACCAGCGGCACCCCCACCGCGGTGTGGTTCTCCCGCGCCGAGATCGAGAGCGCCATCGCGTTCAGCACCATCTCCGCCGTGCTCGGCCTCGGCCTGCGGCCCCGCCACACCGTGGCCTACGCCGGCTGCTCCCGCGCCACCCTGCCGCTGGTCTTCGCCGAGGAGTCGACCACCCGCGCCGGCGCCGGCTTCGTCCAGTTCGGCACCATCGACCCGGCGCTCGCCCTCGACCGCCTCGCCGCCCCGCTCGGACTGCCCGGCAAGGACCCGCAGATCACCCACCTGACCACCTCCGCCTCGTACCTGGCCGCGCTCGTCCAGGAGGCCGAGCGACAGAAGTGGCAGCGCGCCGACTTCGGCCTGGCGTCGATCAGCGTCGGCGGCGAGGTGCTCTCCGCGCCGCTGCGCCGCCGGGCCGAGGCGGCGTTCGGCGCCGCGGTGTCCTCCGCGTACCTGATGACCGAGATCCTGCCCTCGGGCGCCACCCCGTGCGCCCGGGGCCATCTGCACCACACCACCGAGTTCGGGCACCTGGAGGTGCTCGACCCGGTCAGCGGGGAGCCGACCGCGCCCGGCGGGATCGGCACCCTGGTGCACACCCCGTACGTGCCCTACCGCGACTGCACCCTGCTGCTGCGCTACGCCACCGGGGACCTGGTCCGCCTCCCGGACGGGCCGCCGGACTGCGAACTCGCCCACCTGCCGGCCACCTCGGAGATCCTCGGCCGCTGGTCCGGCCCGCCGAGCACGGCCGTCACCACCCGGGAGGTGCTCGACCTGGTGGAGGCCGAACCGGAGGTCCCGCTGCCCGCCCGCTACGCCCTCACCGAAGGGCCCGACGGCCCCGACGGCCCCGCCCGGCTGCACCTGCTGGTCCCCCGGCTGCCCGCGACCGCCCTGCTCGGCCGGCTGGAGGAGCGGGCCGGGGCGGCCGGGCTGCGGCTGTCCGCCATCGTGCCGCACGAGGACCGGGCCACCATGCCGCCGACCGCGCCCGTCCGCGCCGACCTGCGCGAACACAGCTTCGAGACGTCGGGCGCCGTGGGCCCCGGGAGGCCGTGAATGGACGTCAGCCCCCTCGCGCTCACCGCGCTGAGCGCCGCCGTGGCCGTCGAGATCGCCCTCGCGGCCCGCTACCTGGCCCGGATCCGGATGCCCCGACCGCCGGTCGGGGTGTACACCGGGGGCGACATCGCCGTGCTGTGCGCCGGTGTGGTCGTCGCCCCGCTGCTGTACACCGCGTTGCCCGGGGCGGCCGTCTCCGCCGTGTTCGGCCTGGTCCTCTGCCTGGCCGTGCAGTTCACCCTCGCCCCGCTGCTCGCCGCCACCGGGCTGCGGGCCGGACCGTGGTCCTGGGCGGCCGCCCTGGCGGGCACCGCGGCCACCGGGCTCGCCGCCCTCACCGGCCACCCGGGCGGTGCCCGGGCCGGCAGCGACCTGCTGATCGCCGTCGCGGTGGTCGGCGTCGCCAACCTGTGGACCCAGAGCGGCCTGCGGGCCGGCCACACCGCCGCGCTGGCCGCCGCGCTCACCGGGTACGACCTGGCGGCCACCACCCTCACCGACACCACCGCCCGCTTCTTCGAGCAGGTCCGCGACCGGCCGTTCGCCCCGATGCTGGCCCTCACCGGCGGGCCCCAGCCGGTCGCGGTCGGCCTCGGCGACCTGCTGCTGCTCGTCCTGTTCCCGCTGGTCGCCGCCAAGGCCTACGGCCGGACGGCGGCGTGGACCGCCGCCCTGGCCGGGCTGCTGGTGACCAGCGCCGTCAGCGCCTGCTTCGCCCTCGGGGTGCTGTCCACCGGCTTCCCGCTGCTCACCGCGCTCGGCCCGCTGATCGTCGCCCAGCACCTCCACTGGCGGCGGCGCTCGGGCGGTGAGCGCACCACCGCCCAGTGGCGCGAGGGCCGTTCCGCTCCGCTGCCGCCTGCCGGGGCCGGCCCCGGCGCCGAACTCGCCGCCGCCCTGGACGCCCCCGC
>NZ_MECK01000110.1 GCF_014596465.1 Streptomyces sp. CBMA123
GCAGGCGCCGGAGCGGCCGGGGCAGGCGCCGGAGCGGCGTCCGCGCTCCCCAGCTTCTGCGCCTCCGCCGCGATCGCCGCCGCCCCCGCCTCCTGCAGCCACTGCGGCGGGCTGAGCAGGAAAGAGGTCGCCTCCACCGGCCCGGGTGCGGGCTTCGCCGCCCCGGCCGGGTTGGCCGCGACCGGCCGCCCGTACACCTCCTCGTACTGCCGGACCACCTCGTTGACGGGCAGCGCGGGCCACAGCGTGCTGGCGCCCGAGTCCCGAGCAATCACCAGCCGAGCCCCGCCCGAGCCCGGCCCGCCGTCGGCGCCGGTGGCCGGGCCGGCCGCCGGGTCCGCGGGCGACACCGCCCAGCAGACGAAGCCGAGGTCGAACTCGCGGACCCGCACCTCGCGCTGCTGCGCGTGCGGCACTCCGCCGTTGATCCACTCCTCGGCGAGTTCCTGCGCCTGCGCGTACGTCACCACGCCCGGTTCACCCCTGTCCCCGTCGTCTCCACTCGTTCCCTCAACGCCGTTCCCGCGGTCACGTCAGTCCACCGGGACGGCCCGGGCGAACCCGCCGTCCACCATCAGCTCCGCGACCGTCTCCAGCTCCGGCGGGCCGCCGGCCAGCCGGAGCAGGAAGGCGTCGAAGTCGTCCCCGCAGGGCAGCAGCAGCCGGGCGCAGCGCTCCTCCGGGGCCTCGGGGCCGCCGGAGTCACGGGCGTCGTCGTACAGGTGGAACCAGACCGAGCCGGTCCGCTCGCCGCGCACCTTGAGCGCGATGAGGCCGCCCTGGGCGTAGGCGATGCCCAGATAGTCCTTGGTGAGGTGGTCGCGCAGGCACTTGTTGGCGTAGACGACGTCCTCGGTGCCGTACTCCTCGGTGAGGGTCAGGAACGGCTGGTCGAGCAGCATGCCCAGCTCGGTGTCCAGCGCGACCCCGACCGGGCCGCGGCCGCCGCCCAGCTTGAGGAAGGTGCGGTAGGCGCCGGGCAGCCGGTAGCCGAGGCGCTCCTCGGCGCGCTGCAGCAGGTCCTCGGGGACGCCGATCGGGTCGCTGCCGTCCTTGGCCAGCGAGAAGTGGACGGGCCGGCGCTCCTGCAGCGGGCGGGTGCCCCGGCGGGAGTGGTCGGCGGACGAGGTGGCCAGGCCGCCGTGGTGCCGCAGCAGAGCCTTGACCTCGACCGGGACCAGCTCCATCCGGCGCCAGCCGGGGGCCGCCCGGCCGACCGCGTGGTGCCAGGTCCAGCCGGGCGGGGTGGCCACCGCGGTCTCCAGGTCGGCCCAGAGCGGGTGGCCCTGGGTGAACAGCGCCGCGTTGGCCGAGACGTAGTCGGTCAGCCGCAGTTCGTCCACGCCGAAGCCGTCCGGCGGGTCGGCGACCTCGGCCGCCGCGGCGGCGTACGGGCCGAAGTCCGGGTAGCCGGCCTCGTCCACCCGGACCCCGGCCGGGTGCCGCTCCGCGCGGACCGGATCCGGGAACTGCACCACCTGACCTGCGTACGCCGCGTTCGGTGCGGCGGCGACGCCGGGCCGACCTGTCGTCATCTGGGAGCCCCCACTGGCTGCTGCAAATTGCTCGGTGCGCTTGCTGGGCACCAGCCTAGGGCCTGTCCTCGAACTCCCGTCGTCCGCCCGGGCGGGCGGGGCGGCGTCGGGGGGCGTGCATCGCAAGGCGGAGGAGGGAGCCACTGCGGAGCATTGGCGACCGACGACAACGCGGCGAGGTGCGTGCCCCGGCGTCGCCCCGCAGGCGGGAGTTCGAGGACAGGCCCTTGGGGTTACCCGGCCGGTCGGCCCCCCGCACCCAGGGCCCGCCCCAACACCTCCACGACCCGCACCTGCTGGGCCTCCGTGAGGTGCGGGTGCAGCGGCAGGCTGAGCAGTTCGCCGGCGGCCCGTTCGGCGACCGGGAAGGCGCCCGCGCGGTATCCGAGCGGGCGGAACGCGGGCTGGAGGTGCACCGGGACGGGGTAGTGCACGCCGGCGCCGATCCCGGCGGCGTGCAGCGCGGCCAGCGCGGCGTCGCGGCGGCCGCCCGCGATCCGCACCGGGTAGAGGTGGTGGACGTGCTCGTTGCCGGGCGCGGTGGACGGCGTCCGGACGCCCTCCAGACCCGCGAGCAGCCGGTCGTAGCGGTCCGCGGCGGCGCGGCGGGCGGCGTTCCAGTCGGGCAGCCGGCGCAGTTTGGCCCGCAGCACGACGGCCTGCAGCGCGTCCATCCGGGAGTTGAAGCCGAGCCGCTCGTGCACGTACTTGTCGCGCGCGCCGTGGTCGCCGATCAGCCGTACGGCGGCGGCGAGTTCGTCGTCGTCGGTGAGCACCGCCCCGGCGTCGCCGTAGCCGCCGAGGTTCTTGCCCGGGTAGAAGCTGGTCGCCGCGATCCGCCCGTACGCGCCGCGGCCGTGCCGCCGGGCGCCCTGGGACTGCGCCGCGTCCTCCACCACCGGGCGGTCGCCGGCCAGTTCCAGCAGCGCCTCCATCGGCGCGAACTGGCCGAACAGGTGGACGGGCAGCAGGGCCACCGCGCCGGGCAGGGCGGCGGCGGCCCGTTCGGGGTCGATCAGCAGGTGCTCCGGGTCGACGTCGACCGGCACCGGGCGCAGCCCGGCCCGCTGCACCGCCCCGGCGGTGGCGACGAAGGTGTTGGCGGGCAGCAGCACCCCGCCGCCGGGCGGCAGGTCCAGGGCGCGCAGGGCCAGTTCCAGGGCGTCGGTGCCGTTGGCGGCGCCCACGCAGTGCCGTACGCCCGTGAAGGCGGCGTACTCCCGCTCGAAGGCGGCCACCTCGGGGCCCTTGACGAACCACCCGCCGGCCAGCACCCGGTCGAACCCGGCCCGCACCTCGGCCTCGACCTCGGCGTGCGCGGCCGCCAGGTCGACCAGCGGGATCCCGGGGCTCACCGGACGGCCTCCCGCTCGCCGGCGCCCACCGGCACGGTGACGCCGCCGAGTTCGAGGCTGAGCGAGGCCGCCTCCAGCAGTTCCAGCACCCGCACCCCGGCCCGCCCGTCGGTGAGCGGGGCCCGGCCCTCGACGATGGCGGCGGCGAACTCGGCCATCACGTTGCGCAGCGCCTCCTGTTCGACCAGCGCGGGCGCGACCATCTCGCCGACCCGGTAGGAGATCAGCGCCCGGTGCCGGATGGCGTCGGTGAGCTGGTCGGGCGGGGTGAGGTCGACCCCGCGGTCGTGCACGGCCAGCCGGGCCTGCGGGTTGAGGTCGTCCCAGACCAGGGTGCGCCGGGAGCCGCCGATCAGCGTGGTGCGGACCTTCGTCGGGGAGAGCCAGTTGACGTGGCAGTGTGCCAGCGCGCCGTTGCTGAGCCGCACCGTCAGGTAGGCGACGCAGACGCGGCCGGCCCCGATCGGGTCGGCGCCCTGGGCGCAGACGCCGACCGGCACGACGCCGGGCGGCAGCACGAAGTCCAGGATGGACAGGTCGTGCGGGGCGAGGTCCCACAGCACGTCGACGTCGGGCTGCACCAGGCCGAGGTTGATCCGCACCGAGTCGAAGAACTGGACGTCCCCGATCTCCCCGCCGTGCACCAGTTCGCGGATCCGGCGGACCACCGGGGTGTAGCAGAAGGTGTGGTCGCACATCAGCACCAGCCCGGCGGCCTCGGCCAGTTCGACCAGTTCGGCGGCTTCGGCGGCGGAGGTGGTGATCGGCTTCTCCACCAGTACGTGCTTGCCGGCCTCCAGCGCGGCCCGTACCAGCGGGTAGTGGGCGCCCGCCGGGGTGGCCACCGCGACGGCGTCCACCCGTTCGTCGGCCAGCACCCGCTCGTACCGGCCGGTCGCCGCGACGGTGCTGTACTCCCCCAGCACGGTGCGGGCCTTGGCCTCGTCCAGGTCGCACAGCCAGTGCAGCCGCAGCGCCGGGGTGTGCTGGGCGTTGCGGACCAGCTTCGGCCCCCAGTAGCCGGCCCCGACCACCGCGAGGCCCACCGGCCGCTCCGGCACCGGCCGGGGCGGCTCGCCCGGGGTGGGCACGTGCCCACCGGGCGCCTGGCTGGCGGTCTCGGCCGCCCACTGCTTCGACGTCATCGCTCGGGCCCCCTCACGGGGCGGGCGCACCGGCCCTCCCCGGCTCCGGCGCCGGAGTGGGCCCGCGCCCGCCCCGACGGCATCAACGTCCGGCGCGGGCACCGGAGTCGGCCCGGCCGGTAGGTGTCCGTACGGCCGGCCGCGCCCCCTTCGGCTCGCTGCCGGAACGGTACCGGCCGCGGCCCGGGGGCGGGGGCGGTTTCGGGAGATCAGCGGACAAGTCGTGACGAGGGTGTGCGGATGCGACCCGGGTGCCGCCAGGATTCGGGTGGGACGGGAACGCGGACCGCCGGTGACCGCACTGGTGTTCGCCCGGCCCCGCACCCCGGTTGTGCGGTTGTCGGGGGCGAATGACAGGCTGGCCCCGGACCAACAGGTACCAACAGGAACCGGACCGCCAGGAACGAGGAGGAGGACACCGCATGACCACCGGTGAGCCGGCGGGCCCGCCCGTGCTGCGCCACCACCGCGACAGCCTGCTGCCCGCCGTCGCCGCCGCGCTGTCGCTCAAGGGCGGCGAGGTGCACACCCTGGCGGGCGACAAGGACGACCGGCGCCCGCTCCTGCACCCGCTGGTCGGCGACTTCCTGGACGCCCTGCCGGTCGAGGCCCGGGAACGGTTCACCGGCCGCTGCCCGGAGGCCGTCCTGCTCTCCCAGTACCTGACCACGGTCGACGGCAAGCGCTCCAAGCGCGCCGCCCGCAAGCCGATGAGCCTGCACGAGGCCCGCAAGGCGCTCAAGGGCTCGCGGATGACGACCCTCCGGATCCGCGAGGAGGGCGACCCCGCGCACGGCACCCACGCCCCGCCGTGCCGCTCCTGCACCCCGATGCTGGAGCACTTCACCGTGCTGAGCGTCGCCGTCGGGCCGCCGGCCCGCTGAGCCGTCCGCACGCCGGGCGTCCACACCCCGGCCGCCTCGTACGTCCCTGTCCCCCAGCCCCGGAGCACGCCCTGAACCCGCCCAGCCCGCCCCCGCCCCCGCCGGCCACCCTCGCCCCGGCCGCTCCGCCCCCGGCCGGCCCCGCGCGGACCCGCCCGCGCTTCCCCGCCGAGGTCGCCGCCGAACTCAAGGCGGCCGGCTGGCACCCCGGCCGCTGGGAGATCCGGCAGGCCGAGGAGTGGGCCGACGCCCTGGTCGGGCACGGCGGTCCCGGCGGCATCCCGCACGCGGTCTTCCCGGCGGCGGTGGAGGCCTGGGCCGAGTTCGGTGGCCTCGCCTTCGATCTGTCCGGTCCGGGCCGCCAGCTGGCCCGCACGCCCTTCCTGATCGACCCGATGTGCGGCCTGCACCAGCCGCGCACCCTGTTCGACCTCGGCCGGGCCCTGGGCGGCAAGCTCGCCCCGCTGGGCGAGGAGGCGTACGGGCAGGCGCTGCTGGCGGTCGACGAGGAGGGCCGGGTCTACAGCCTGGACCACACCGGCGAGTGGTTCCTCGGCCACGGCATCGACCAGGCGATCAGCGCCCTGGTCCTGGGCACCGCCCCGGAACGGCTGCGCACCGCCGAGGACCACGGCCGGTAGGGCCGGTTCGGCTAGCGCAGCCGGTCCCCCCGGACGGCCAGCCGGGACGGCAGCACCGCCTCCACCCGGAAGCCGCCGTCCGCCTCCGGCCCGGACGAGAAGGTGCCGCCCAGCGCGACCACCCGCTCCCGCATCCCGACCAGCCCGTTGCCCCCGCTGGGCAGTTGCGCCGCGGCCCGCTCCCCGCCCGGGCAGGCGTTCACCACGCTCACCCGCACCCCGTTCGGCGCGTACGCGAGCAGCACCGACACCTGGGCGCCGCCCGCGTGCTTGTGGGCGTTGGTCAGCCCCTCCTGGACGACCCGGTAGGCGGTCTGCTCGGCCTCGCCGGTGAACTCCTGCCGGCTGCCGCTGACCGTCAGGGTCACCGCCATCCCGGCCGCCCGGGACTGGTCGACCAGCCGGGGCAGCCCGGCCAGTGAGTCCGGCTCCGGCTGCCGCTCGTCGTCCATCCGCAGCACGCCGAGGATCTCGCGCAGTTCGTTGAGCGCCTGCCGGCCCACCTCACCCATCAGCCGGGCGCTCTGCGCGGCCTTCTCCGGGTCCTTGACGGCTATTCGCTCCAGCGCCCCGGAGTGCACCACCATCAGCGAGACCCGGTGCGCCACCACGTCGTGCATCTCCCGGGCGATCCGGGTGCGCTCCTCCAACCGGGCCCGGCGGGCGCGTTCCTGGGCCTGTTCGGCCAGCAGGTCGAGTTCGGTCTCCAGGCCGTGGGCGCGGTCCTTGAGCGACTCGATCAGCCGCCGCCGCGCCCCCACGTACAGGCCGGTGAACACCGGGGCGACGGTCAGTCCGACCGCGACCATCAGCGACAGCAGGATCATGCCCCACAGCGGCGGCCGCTCCCCCATCGCGTCGTCCGGGGTCATCAGCTGCAGCGCCATCACGGCGACCGCCTCGGCGAAGGCCAGCCCGGACAGCGCCACCACCCGGAGCCGCCGGGAGGGCCACTCCCAGGTCTCCGCCAGCGTGTACAGCGCGACCACCAGCAGCACCACGCCGAGCATCCCGGGCAGCACCAGCAGGGTCACCAGCACCGGTACGGCCGGCCAGCGCCGACGCACCACCAGCGAGCCGCCGGCCAGCGTGCCGAGCACCGCGATCCCGACCGCGCCCGCGGCGGTCACGTGCATCCGGGCGGACAGGAAGGCGATCGTGCTGGCCGAGCACTCGACCGCGGCCAGCAGCGCCAGGCCGATGTCGAGGAGGGCGCTGCGCCGCCGCTTCCACCACCAGAACGACCGGTCCGGCACGCGCTCCCCAGGCGACTTGCTCATGCGTGACAGATTAAGCCGTGTCCGACGATCCCCGCCGGGCGCCCGGCGGGGATCGTCGGACACGGCTTGAACGCAACCCCTCCCCTTTCCCGCCGGGATTGCCCGGTACGCCCCCCGAACCCCATAAGTGGTCCAGACCACAGGTCGTTTTCGGCAGCCCTGTCCGCCATCCGGCCACCTCGCGGACAGCGACCGCCCCGACACCTATGCTGGGTCGCGTCGGACAGCGCGGTCCGCACGCGTCACACCCGTCACACTGCGCGTGGACCTGTGACGATGAGCCGTTGCCGAACCCCACCACCACAGGGAGCCAGCCGTGACCGCTCCGGTCCCCACCCCGGCGGACAGCCCCACCGTCATCGCCGACAATGCCGCCCTGCGCGCGGACATCCGCCGCCTCGGCGACCTTCTCGGCGAGACGCTGGTCCGCCAGGAAGGCCCCCAACTGCTGGGCCTGGTCGAACAGGTCCGGCTGCTCAGCCGCACCGACGGCGAGGCCACCGCCGAACTCCTCTCCGACATCGACCTGGACACGGCCGCCAAGCTGGTCCGCGCCTTCTCCACCTACTTCCACCTCGCCAACGTCACCGAGCAGGTGCACCGCGGCCGGGAGTTCGCCACCCGCCGCGCCCGCGAGGGCTCGCTGCTCGCCCAGACCGCCGACCAGCTCGCCGAGGCCGACCCCAAGCACCTCCAGAACACCCTGGCCCACCTCGCGGTCCGCCCGGTCTTCACCGCCCACCCCACCGAGGCCGCCCGCCGCAGCGTGCTCAACAAGCTGCGCCGGATCGGCGAACTCCTCGACCGCATCCACCGCGAGGAGCTCAACAACGGCCTGGCCGCCGCCGACCCGGCCCGCACCAGCAGCGCCAAGCGCTCCGCCGACCGCCGGCTCGCCGAGGTCATCGACCTGCTCTGGCAGACCGACGAACTGCGCATCGCCCGCCCCGAGCCCACCGACGAGGCCCGCAACGCCGTCTACTACCTGGACGAGCTCTACCGCGAGGCCGTCCCCGAGGTGCTGGAGGAGCTGCACGAGGAACTCGCCCGGGTCGGCCTCGGCCTGCCCGACGGCGTGCGCCCGCTCACCTTCGGCACCTGGATCGGCGGCGACCGCGACGGCAACCCCAACGTCACCCCGCAGGTCACCTGGGACGTCCTCAACCTCCAGCACGAGTACGGCATCAAGGACGCGCTCGCCGCGATCGACGACCTGCGCAACACCCTCTCCACCTCCGAGCGGCTGGCCGGCGCCTCGGTCGAACTCCTCGCCTCGCTCAACACCGACCTGCACCAGCTCCCCGAACTCAGTCCCCGCTACAAGCGGATGAACGCCGAGGAGCCGTACCGCCTCAAGGCCACCTGCATCCGGCTCAAGCTGGAGAACACCCGCGAGCGCCTGGCCGGCGGCACCCCGCACGTCGAGGGCCGCGACTACGTCGGCACCCGCGAACTGATCACCGACCTGCGGCTGATCCAGGACTCGCTGCGCGCCCACCGCGGCGAGCTGATCGCCGACGGCCGGCTCGCCCGCGCCATCCGCACCATCGAGGCCTTCGGCCTCCAGCTCGCCACCATGGACGTGCGCGAGCACGCCGAGGCCCACCACCACGCCCTCGGCCAGCTCTTCGACCGGCTCGGCGAGGAGGCCTGGCGCTACGCCGACATGCCCCGCGAGTACCGGCAGAAGCTGCTCGCCAAGGAACTGCGCTCGCGCCGCCCGCTCGCCCCCACCCCGGCCCCGCTGGACGAGGCCGGCACCAAGACCCTCGGCGTCTTCAACACCATCCGCGAGGGCTTCGAGCGCTTCGGCGACGAGATCGTCGAGAGCTACATCATCTCGATGTGCCAGGGCGCCGACGACGTCTTCGCCGCCACCGTGCTGGCCCGCGAGGCCGGCCTGATCGACCTGCACGCCGGGATCGCCAAGATCGGCATCGTGCCGCTGCTGGAGACCACCGAGGAACTCCAGCAGGCCGACCGCATCATGGACGAGATGCTCTCCGACCCCTCCTACCGGCTGCTGGTCGCGCTGCGCGGGGACGTCCAGGAGGTCATGCTCGGCTACTCCGACTCCTCCAAGTTCGGCGGCATCACCACCTCCCAGTGGGAGATCCACCGCGCCCAGCGCCGGCTGCGCGACGTCGCCCACCGCTACGGCATCCGGCTGCGCCTGTTCCACGGCCGCGGCGGCACCGTCGGCCGCGGCGGCGGCCCCTCGCACGAGGCCATCCTGGCCCAGCCCTGGGGCACCCTGGAGGGCGAGATCAAGGTCACCGAGCAGGGCGAGGTCATCTCCGACAAGTACCTGCTCCCCTCCCTCGCCCGGGAGAACCTGGAGCTGACCATCTCCGCCACCCTCGCCGCCTCCGCGCTGCACACCGCCCCGCGCCAGGCCCCCGAGGAACTGGCCCGCTGGGACGCCGCGATGGACCGGGTCTCCGAGGCCGCCCACACCTCCTACCGCGCCCTGGTCGACCAGGAGGACCTGCCGAAGTACTTCTTCGCCTCCACCCCGGTCGACCAGCTCGCCTCGCTGCACCTGGGCTCCCGCCCGTCCCGCCGCCCCGACTCCGGCGCCGGGCTGGACGGCCTGCGGGCCATCCCGTGGGTGTTCGGCTGGACCCAGTCCCGCCAGATCGTCCCCGGCTGGTACGGCGTCGGCTCCGGCCTGGCCGCCGCCCGCGCGGCCGGCCTCGGCGACGTGCTGGACGAGATGTACGGCCAGTGGCACTTCTTCCGCAACTTCCTGTCCAACGTCGCCATGACGCTGGCCAAGACCGACCTGCGGATCGCCCGCCACTACGTCGAGCAGCTGGTGCCCGGCGAACTGCGGCACATCTTCGACCAGATCGTCGCCGAGCACGAGCTCACCCTGCGCGAGGTGCTCCGGCTCACCGGCGAGAGCGAACTGCTGGAGCACAACCCGGTGCTGAAGCAGACCTTCACCGTCCGTGACGCCTACCTCGACCCGATCTCCTACCTCCAGGTCGCCCTGCTGCGCCGCCAGCGCGAGGAGGTCGCGGCCGGCCGCCCCGAGGACCCGCTGCGCGCCCGCGCGCTGCTGCTCACCGTCAACGGCGTCGCCGCCGGCCTGCGCAACACCGGCTGACCCGGCGACGACGAAGGGCCGGCGCCTCCACCTGGAGGCACCGGCCCTTCGTCGTACGGTCCTACTCCGCGGGCTCGCCCGCGCGCCGGCGCTTCAGCCACAGCGCGGCCCCGCCGGCCGCGACCACCAGGCCGCCGCCGACCGCCAGCAGCCCCGCGTCCGGGCCGACCGACTCACCGAGCACCGGGCCGAACTGGGCCGCCGCGGGCTCCGGCGAGACCACCGGATCCGGCTCGGCCACCGGCTCGGCGTGCGCCATCGCGCCGCCGGACAGCAGTACTCCGGCCGCCCCCAGCGCACCGGCGGTGCTTACCCGTCGTCCGAACTGCTTCAGCCGGACCACCCGGAGCCGCCGAAGTCGGCGGACCGGACGCAATCTCCGCATCGAGAACTCCCCAGGACCCGTTCGCCTACCAGGCCGACGCTATCCGATCCCGCACAGGCTTCTCACATGGATTCAGGTTTGCCGGGCAAGCGTTGCACGACTGTTGTGTACCCGGCACGGCGCGCACATGACGTCACGTCAGGTGTTGTACGAACCCTGCGCCCGCTCCAGCCCCTCGGACAGCAGCGCCTCCACCGCGTCCGCCGAGCGGTCCACGAACCACTCCAGTTCCTTGCGCTCGGTCGAGGAGAAGTCCTTCAGCACGAAGTCCGCGACCTCCATCCGGCCCGGCGGCCGGCCGATCCCGCAGCGCACCCGGTGGTAGTCCGGGCCCAGCGACTTGGTGATCGACTTCAGCCCGTTGTGGCCGTTGTCGCCGCCGCCCAGCTTCAGCCGCAGCGCCGCGTAGTCGATGTCCAGTTCGTCGTGGACGGCGATCAGCGCCGAGGCCGGCGCCTTGTAGAAGTCCCGCAGCGCCGTCACCGGCCCGCCGGAGAGGTTCATGAAGGACTGCGGCTTGGCCAGCACCACCCGCTTGCCCGCCAGCCGTCCCTCGGCCACCTGGGCCCGGCTCTTGTGCGCCTTGAACTTGGCGCCCATCCGCTGCGCCAGCAGGTCCACCACCATGAAGCCGATGTTGTGCCGGTTCCGGGCGTACTGCTCGCCCGGGTTGCCCAGCCCCACCACCAGCCAGGGACCCTCGTACTCCTCCGTCATCCTCTTCTCCTTCGCGCTCGACGCCATCATCCCGGACGCACCGCTGCCCCGGCCGCTCCAGGGGAGCGACCGGGGCAGCGGTCGAAAAGCTCTCAGACGCGGGAGGCTCAGGCCTCGGCGCCCTCGGCCTCGGCGGCCTCGTCCTCGACCGGGGCGGCCTGGGCGGCGATGACCTGCAGCACGACGGCGTCGGCGTCGACGGCCAGGGTGGCGCCGGCCGGCAGCACGATGTCCTTGGCGAGGATGGAGGCGCCGGCCTCCAGGCCCTCGATCGAGACGGTGACGGCCTCGGGCAGGTGGGTGGCCTCGGCCTCGATCGGCAGGGCCTGGAGGACGTGCTCCAGCAGGTTGCCGCCGGCGGCCAGCTCGCCCTCGGTGTGGACCGGAACCTCGACGTTGACCTTCTCGCCGCGCTTGACCAGCAGCAGGTCGACGTGCTCGATGGTGCGCTTGATGGCCTCGCGCTGGACGGCCTTCGGCAGGACGTACTCGTCCTTGCCCTCGATCGGAACGACCAGCAGGGCGTTCGGGGTCTTGAGGGCCATCATCAGGTCGTGGCCGGGCAGGTTCAGGTGAACCGGGGCGTGGCCGTGGCCGTAGACGACACCGGGGACGAAGCCGGCGCGGCGGGCGCGACGGGCGGCACCCTTGCCGAACTCGGAACGGGTCTCAGCGGCAAGGCGGATCTCGGACACGACTGCACTCCTCGTGAAGACTGGCGCGGGGGTGCAGGCAACGCGAAAAACCGCCGGGACCACACCCTCAGTACGTTCGGGGGTCACTCGGCGGCAACGGCCTCTGCCGACGGACGGGATCCGCCACCGGCAGCGCGTCGATCACGGTGTCGGTGTCCGTCGAGCGGGCACACGGCATCCCTCGCCGAGCAGTTTCACGAGTCTAACCGCACCGGCCCCCTCCCGCGAAATCGGCCCCCGTTGGCCGAACCGGCGGCGGCCCCGGACCGATGGTGGTCCGGGGCCGCCTGCGCGGGGCTTCGTCAGTGCACGCCCTCGAAGAGGCTGGTGACCGAGCCCTCCTCGAACACCTCGCGGATCGCGGCGGCGATCGACGGGGCGATGGACAGCGTGGTGATCTTGTCCAGCTGGAGCTCGGCCGGGGTGGGCAGCGTGTTGGTGAACACGAACTCGCTCACCCGCGAGTTCTTCAGCCGGTCCGCGGCCGGGCCGGAGAGCACGCCGTGGGTGGCGGCCACCACGACGTCCGCGGCGCCGTTCTCGAACAGCGCGTCGGCGGCGGCGCAGATCGTGCCGGCGGTGTCGATCATGTCGTCGACCAGGACGCACACCCGGTCCTTGACGTCACCGACGACGTCGGCCGACAGGATGGTGTTGGCCTGGGTGATGTCGCGGCGCTTGTGGATGATCGCCAGCGGGGCGTCCAGCCGGTCGCACCACTGGTCGGCGACCTTGACCCGGCCGGCGTCCGGCGAGACGACGGTCAGCTTGTCGCGGTCGACCTTCCCGCCGATGTAGTCGGCCAGCAGCGGCAGCGCGAACAGGTGGTCCACCGGGCCGTCGAAGAAGCCCTGGATCTGCGCGGTGTGCAGGTCGACGGCCATCAGGCGGTCGGCGCCGGCCTGGCGCAGCAGGTCGGCGACCAGGCGGGCCGAGATCGGCTCGCGGCCGAGGTGCTTCTTGTCCTGGCGGGCGTACCCGTAGAACGGCAGGATCGCGGTGATGCTCTTGGCGGAGGCCCGCTTGAGAGCATCGATCATGATCAGCTGTTCCATGATCCACTGGTTGATGGGAGCCGTGTGGCTCTGCATCACGAAGCAGTCCGCGCCGCGCGCCGACTCCAGGAAACGGACGTAGATCTCGCCGTTGGCGAAGTCCAGGGCCTTGGTCGGGACCAGCTCGGTCCCCAGCGCCTCGGCAACCTCCCTCGCCAGCTCCGGGTGGGCACGGCCGGAGAAGAGCTTGAGCTTCTTCTCACCCGACGTCGTGATCCCGCTCACTGCACCGTCTCCTCGCGTTGCGGACGCTGATCCCCGTCCCCGAGGAGGGCAGGCGCAGCCCGCACTCACGGAGGATCGGGGAATTGTCGGTACGCCTGGACACGGGCGGTAAGCCCAGTGGCGCACGTATGTCCCCCAGGTTACGCGCCCGCGCAGAAACCGTCCGCCCCGGGGACCGGCCGACCGACCCCCGGCGGGCCCGTCAGGCCTCCGCGGCGCCGTCCGTCGCGGCCTTGGCGGCCTGCGCGGACACGGTTCCGGGGCGCTTGCGCTCGACCCAGCCCTCGATGTTGCGCTGCTGCGCGCGGTTCACGCCGAGTGCGCCGGGCGGGACGTCGGTGGTGATGACCGAGCCCGCGCCGGTGTACGCGCCGTCACCGACGGTGACCGGGGCGATGAACATGTTGTCCGAACCGGTGCGGCAGTGCGCGCCGATGACCGTGCGGTGCTTGTTGACCCCGTCGTAGTTCACGGTGACCGAGGCCGCGCCCACGTTGGTGCCCTCGCCGATGGTGGCGTCGCCGATGTAGGAGAGGTGCGGCACCTTGGCGCCCTCGCCCAGCTCGGAGTTCTTGATCTCGACGTAGGTGCCGACCTTCGCCTTGCGGGCCAGCTTCGCCCCCGGCCGCAGGTAGGCGTACGGGCCGGTGGCGGCCAGCTCGCCGATCTCGGCGCGGTCGGCCGTGGTGTTGCTCACACGGGCGCCGGCGCCGACCAGGGTGTCCTTGAGGGTGGAGTTCGGGCCGACCTCGCAGTCCTCGCCGAGGTGGGTGGCGCCCTGCAGCTGGGTGTTCGGCAGCACGACGGCGTCCGGCTCGTACGTCACCTGGACGTCGATCCAGGTGGTCGCCGGGTCGACCACGGTGACGCCCGCGCGCATCGCCCGCTCCAGCAGACGGTCGTTCAGCAGCCGGCGGGCCTGCGCCAGCTGGACCCGGTCGTTGATGCCCAGGATGTCCCGGTGGTCCTCGGCGACCACGGCGCCGACCCGGTGCCCGGACTTGCGCAGGATCTCCAGGGTGTCGGTCAGGTACTCCTCGCCCTGCGAGTTGTCCGTGGTGAGCTCGGCCAGCGCCTCGGCGAGCAGCTTGGCGTCGAAGGCGAAGACGCCCGAGTTGATCTCGGCGATCGCGCGCTGGGTGTCGGTGGCGTCCCGCTCCTCGACGATCGCGGCGACGGTGCCGTCCTCGTCGCGCAGGATCCGGCCGTAGCCGAAGGGCGCGGGGACGACGGCGGTGAGCACGGTGACGCCGTTCTGCTGGGCCTCGTGCGAGCGCGCCAGCCGGCGCAGGGTGTCCCCGGTCAGCAGCGGCGAGTCGCCGGCGGTGACGATCACCGTGCCGTCCAGCGTCACGCCGTCGGCGGCCAGCGCCTCCAGCGCGGTGCGCACCGCGTGACCGGTGCCGTTCTGCTGCTCCTGCACCACCGGACGGGCGGCCGGGTAGTGCGCCGCCAGGTGCTCCTCGACCTGCTCGCGCTGGTGGCCGACCACCACGACGAGCTGGCCGGGCGTCAGTTCTCCGGCCGCCGAAACCGCGTGACCCACCAGCGAGCGCCCGCACACCTCGTGCAGCACCTTGGGCAGCTTGTTCGACTTCATCCGGGTCCCGCCACCGGCGGCGAGCACGACAACGGCGGCAAGCGAATTGGCACCCATGCGGGAAGGCTCCTCAGTAGGTTCACAGAGAGGGCAGAGCAGGCCAGAACGTGGATCCGCACATGTGCTCTGGCAGTTCGAGGATAGTGCGAGCCCGCCGGCCGAAACGCCAGAAGCCCGGCTCGCGCATGCCTGCCCGCGACCGTACTCAGTGCTCCCGGAGGAGGATTCGAACCCCCATAAGCTGGACCAAAACCAGCTGTCCTGCCCTTAGACGATCCGGGACCGGAGCTCCCGCCGCCGGAGGGCCGACGGCGCGCTGGGGCAAGACTACGGGGTAGCGCGCTTCACATCTACCACCTGTGCCGACCGTCCCGGTCCGCCGGATCCCCTCACCGACGGGCCCCGGGGTTCATCCATCCAGTCGGGTGAATTCACTCAAGCGCCGCGCGCCGGTGTGTTCCCCCGGACACGGAGCGCAACCTACGATTCCGTAGGTTACGCCAACGTAGGTTCCGCTGTCCCGTTCCGGGACGCCGCGAAGGGACGCCCATGACCATCCAGGCCGACGAGGCGCGCTCGGGAGCCGCCGAACTCCCCGATCCCTCCTCCGACCCCTCCGCCGACGCCGCGACCCGGCTGTCCGCCACCCGCGGCGGGGAGGAGCAGGGTCTCGCCGAGCGGGTCGCGCTCGCCCTGTTCATCCTCGTCCCGTTCACCGCGCTGCTCGCCGCCGTACCGGTGGCCTGGGGGTGGGGCCTCGGCTGGACGGACGTGGCGGTCACCGTCGCCATGTACTTCCTCACCTGTCACGGCATCACCGTCGGCTACCACCGCTACTTCACCCACGGCGCCTTCAAGGCCCCCCGCCCGATGCGGCTGGCGCTGGCCGTCGTCGGCAGCCTCGCGGTCGAGGGCCCGCTGGTGCGCTGGGTCGCCGACCACCGCAAGCACCACCGGTTCAGCGACAAGGACGGCGACCCGCACTCGCCCTGGCGCTACGGGGAGAGCGTCCCGGCCCTGATCAAGGGCCTGTGGTGGGCCCACATGGGCTGGATGTTCGACGAGGAGCAGACCTCCCAGCTCAAGTACGCCCCGGACCTGGTCGGCGACCCGACGCTGCGGCGGATCTCCCGGCTGTTCTGGCTCTGGACCACCATCTCGCTGCTGCTGCCCGCACTGGTCGGCGGCCTGGTGAGCCTGTCGTGGGAGGGCGCGCTGTCCGCCTTCTTCTGGGGCTCGCTGGTCCGGGTGGCGCTGCTGCACCACGTCACCTGGTCGATCAACTCGATCTGCCACGCCGTCGGCCGGCGCCCGTTCCGCTCCCGGGACCGCTCCGGCAACGTCTGGTGGCTCGCGGTGCTCTCCTGCGGCGAGTCCTGGCACAACCTGCACCACGCCGACCCGACCGCGGCCCGGCACGGGGTGCTGCGCGGGCAGATCGACTCCTCGGCCCGGCTGATCCGCTGGTTCGAGCTGGCCGGCTGGGTCCGGGACGTCCGCTGGCCGGACGCGGAGCGGATCGCCGCCCGCCGCGCCGCATGAGGCGGCGCTTCCAGCATGATGTAGGGGTGAACGGGAGCAGCGCAGACAGCACAGGCGGTCACCACAGCCCGCGGACGGACGCGGCGCCCGGAACGGCGCCGACCCGTCCGCGGGCCACTGCGGAGCCGGGCGCGGCCCCCCTCGGCGGTGCCCCCGGCGGTGCGGCCCGCCGGGGC
>NZ_MECK01000111.1 GCF_014596465.1 Streptomyces sp. CBMA123
CGTGGCGCAGCGCGACCATGCCGGTGGCCGCGCCGACGCCGTGCCCGGCGACGTCGCCGACGGCGAGCAGCACGCACTTGTCGGGCAGCGGCAGGACGTCGTACCAGTCGCCGCCGACCCGGTCGCGTTTGGCGGCCGGGCGGTAGCGCACGGCCGCCCGCAGGCCGGTCACCCCGAGCGGGGGCGGGGCGGCGGGCAGGATGGCCTGTTGGAGCCGTAGAGCCAGTTCGGCGCGCTCGGCCGTCTCCTGCTCGCTGTCGGCCAGTCGCGCCCGGGTGGCGCCGAGCGCGACCTCCGCCCAGTGCTGGGCGGACACGTCGAGGAAGGCGCCGCGCACCCCGGTGAGCCGCCCCTCGTCGTCCAGGGCCGGCTCGACGATCACCCGGGTGTACCGGTGGCTGCCGTCCGGCTGCGCCAGCCGGAACACCGCCGAGGCGGTCCGGTGACGGCGGCGGACCCCGTCCAGCAGGCGCCGCACCGCCGGGGCGTCGTCGGGGTGGGTGCGCTCCGCGAGCCGGCCCAGCGATACGGGGTCGGCGTCCGGCGGCAGCCCGTACAGTTCGCGCATCCCCTTCGTCCAGCGGATCCGGCCGTCGTCGCCGCGTTCCTCGAACCCGGCCACCCGGGCGAGCCGCTGGGCCTGGTGCAGCAGGGCGTCCTGCTCGGTCGGCCCGGCCCGCGCCGTCTCGTCCTGCCACTCGACCAGCAGCTTCCCGCCGAGCGGGGCGGCCCCGAGCAGGACGGTGGCGGGGACGGAGAGTTCGCGGTAGCGGAAGACCAGTCGCACGTTCTCACCGCGGACCGGCTCGCCGGTCTCGTGCGCGCGCACCAGCCGTTCGAAGAGGCCGGTGGCGGCCGCGGCCGGGTAGGCCTCCAGCAGCGAGGCGCCCTCCAGCGCGTCCCGGGGGCGTCCCAGCGGATCGCGGAACCGGGCGTTGGCACGCAGCAGCGTGAAGTCCACCACCCGGCCCTTCCGGAGCACGGGCTCCATCAGGAGCGCGGGGGTGACCAGCGCCTCCAGGAGGGCGGCCGGCTCGTCGGGCGGCGGCACGGGGCCGGCGTGGGCGAGCAGGGTGGCGCACAGGTCGGCGATCGCGCCGAGCTGTCGGCGCTGGAACACGTTGAGCGCGGGGCCGGGGGGCCGCCACAGGACCTCCAGCGCGCCCCGTCGGCGTCCGTGGTCGAGCAGCAGGAGGACGGCCCGGGCCGATCGGGCGCTCACCGAAGGGCCCTTGGTCCCCCGGTCCCCCGGCCACAGGTCGGCACCCTCGGCGACCACGCGCTGCGCGGGGGTGGGGACTCCCGGGGGGACCCGGCTCCAGGCCTCGACCTCGGCGGCGGGCAGGCCGGCGTGCGCAGCGAGGGCGAGCGCGCCGCCGGGCAGCCGCTGCCAGACGGCGACCGCGTGGGTACCGAGCGACTCCGCCGACTGTTCCAGCACGGTCTCGGCGGCGCGTTGCAGGTCGGTGGCGACGGCGAGCGCGGACGGAACGGGCAGCGGATCGTCCACGGAGCGCGCGGGGGCCGCGGGCCGGGCATCGGGCTCTGCCTCGTGCCCTGCGCCGTGCCTTGCGTCAGGCCCTGCGCCGGGCAGTCCGGCGATGTCGGCGGCCAGGGACGCGACCGGTACGCCCGCCTCGCGGGCCAGCCGGACGAGCCGGACGGCGGCTTCGCCGGGCAGGACGCCGAACCGCTCGGCGAGGATCCCGGTGGCGAGGTCGACGGCCGAACGGCCGCGGGCCTCGGCACGCCCCCGCTCGGCCGCGTGCTGGAGTCGTCGGACGGTCTCGGCCAGGGCCATGGCCGTACGGTCCGGGGGCCGGTGCTCGGCGGTCATGACGCGTTCAGCCAGTGCCGGATCCGGTCGAGCAGGTGGTGCGCGTCGACGGGCTTGGCGATGTGGTCGTCGGCGCCGGCGGCAAGGCTCTTGTCCTGGTCGCCGGGCATGGCCTTGGCGGTGACGGCGATGACCGGCAGGTGTGCGAAGCGTGGGTCGGCGCGGATGGCGGCGATCGCGGCGTAGCCGTCGAGGCCGGGCATCATCACGTCCATCAGGACGAGATCGGTGTCGGGGTGGTCCCGGAGCAGGTCGAGTCCGGCCTGTCCGTCGCCGGCGTGCAGGACGGCGAGACCGCACTGTTCCAGAGCGGCGGCCAGGGCGAAGACGTTGCGGACGTCGTCGTCGACGATCAGGACCCTGCGCCCGGCGAGCGGATCGTCCGCAGGGTGGGCCGGCGGCGCCGCGGCGCGGGGCCGGGCCGGGTGGCGGCCACCGAGCAGGCGGATCACGCGGTCGCGCAGGTCGTCCAGTCCCTGCGCGAGTTCGATGCTCCCGATGGCCGCGTCGGCCTGGCCGCCGTCCTCCCGGTAGCCGAGGACGGGCGTGCCGCCCGGAAGGGCGTCGAGCAGGGCGGGGGCGAGTTCACCGGAGCCCGTCAGGTCGAGGACGACGCAGTGGTGGACGCCTTCCGCCAGGGCGGCCCGCAGCGCCGCCTCGGATCCGGCCTCACTCACCCGCACCGGGTGTTCCGGTGCGCCGAGCGCGTCCACGGCCGAGCGGACGAGCAGGGTGAGCAGGGCCGGCGGGTCCGGTTCGATCACCAGGACCACCCGCTCGTCCTCGGGCGGCTTACGGGCGGGCTTCGGCCCGGTGAGCGGGAGGTAGAGGGTGAACCTGCTGCCCTCGCCCAGGGTGGAACGGACGGTGAGGGTGCCGCCGAGCAGCCGGGCGAGTTCCCGGCTGATGGACAGGCCGAGGCCGGTGCCGCCGAAGCGGCGGCTGGTGGTGCCGTCGGCCTGCTGGAAGGCGGTGAAGATGGTGTCGAGGTGGGCGGCGTCGATACCGATGCCGGTGTCCCCGACGTGGAAGGCCACCGCCGCCTCCGCATCGCCGAGTTCGACGGGCAGGCCGGCTCCTCCGACGCGCTCGATCCGCAGCTCGACCCGGCCGGTGTCGGTGAACTTGACGGCGTTGGAGAGCAGGTTGCGCAACACCTGGCGCAGCCGGGCCTGGTCGGTCAGGAGGTCCTTCGGCACCGCGTCGGCGACGCTGATCTCGAAGCCGAGGCTCTTCTGGTCGGCCAGCGGGCGGAAGGTGGACTCGACGTACTCCAGCAACTCCCGTACGGGGAAGGGCTCGGGAGTCAGTTCCATCTTGCCGGCCTCGACCTTGGAGAGGTCGAGGATGTCGTTGATGAGCTGGAGCAGGTCGGTGCCCGCGGAGTGGATGACGCCCGCGTACTCGACCTGTTGGGGGGTGAGGTTGCCGCCGGAGTTCTGGGCGAGCAGCTGGGCGAGGATGAGCAGGCTGTTCAGCGGGGTGCGCAGTTCGTGGCTCATGTTGGCCAGGAACTCGGACTTGTACGTCGAGCTGAGGATCAACTGCCGGGCGCGTTCCTCCAGTTCCTGCCGACCCTGTTCGATCTCCAGGTTCTTGGCCTCGATGTCGCGGTTGCGCTGGGCGAGGAGATCGGCCTTCTCCTCCAACTCCGCGTTGGAGCGCCGCAGTTCCTCCTGTCCGGCCTGCAACTCCGCCGATCTGGCCTGGAGTTCGGCGGTGAGCCGCTGGGACTCGGCGAGCAGTTCGTCGGTACGGGCGTTGGCGAGCAGGGTACCGATGTTGACTCCGCAGGATTCGGTGAACTGTTCCAGGAGATCGAGGTGGACCTGGGTGAAGGGGTGCACGGAGGCGAACTCCAGGACGCCGAGCAGCCATTCCTCCAGCGCGATGGGCAGGATGACGAGCGAGCGGGCGTCGGTGGCCCCGGCGCCGGAGCCGATGACGGCGTAGCCCGGCGGCAGGTCGTCGACGGCGATGATCCGCCGGCTGCGGGCGGCCTGACCGACCAGCGACTCCCCCAGCCGCAGGCGCCGTGCCGGCAGGGCCCCGGCCGGGCGGCCGTAGGCGCTGATCAGGACGAGTTCGGTGCCGCCGTCGCACTCCTCGGCGAGGAAGAAGGCCCCGTACTGGGCGCCGACCAGGGGCGTCAGCTCGTCGGTGATCATCTCGGCGACGGCCTTGATGTCCCGGCGGCCCTGGACGGCGGTGGAGAAGCGGGCCAGGTTGCTCTTGAGCCAGTCCTGCTGCTGGTTGGCCTGGATCGTCTCGCGCAGCGATCCGACCATGGCGTTGATGTTGTCCTTGAGGTCGGCGACCTCGCCGGAGGCGTCCACGGTGATCGAGCGGGTGAGGTCGCCGGCCGCGACGGCGCTGGTGACCTCGGCGATCGCCCGGACCTGCCGGGTGAGGTTGCCGGCCAGCTCGTTGACGTTCTCGGTGAGCCGCTTCCAGGTGCCGGACACGCCCTCGACCTCGGCCTGACCGCCCAGCCGCCCCTCGGTACCGACCTCGCGGGCGACCCTGGTCACCTCGGCGGCGAAGGAACCCAGCTGCTCCACCATGGTGTTGACGGTGGTCTTCAGTTCCAGGATCTCCCCGCGCGCGTCCACGTCGATCTTGCGGGTGAGGTCGCCCCGGGCGACGGCCGTGGTCACCTGGGCGATGTTGCGCACCTGACTGGTCAGGTTGTGCGCCATGAAGTTGACGTTCTCGGTGAGGTCCTTCCACGTCCCGGCGACGTTCGGTACCCGGGCCTGGCCGCCCAGGATGCCCTCGGTGCCGACCTCGCGGGCCACCCGCGTCACCTCGTCGGCGAAGACCGACAGGGTGTCCACCATGGTGTTGATCGCGGCCGCGAGCGCCGCGACCTCGCCCTTGGCCTCCACCGTGATCTTCCGGGACAGGTCGCCCCGGGCGACCGCGGTCGCCACGTCGGACATCGAACGGACCTGGCCGGTGAGGTTGGAGGCCATCACATTGACGTTGTCGGTGAGGTCCTTCCAGGTGCCGGAGACGCCCCGTACGGTCGCCTGCCCGCCCAGGTTCCCGGCCGTGCCGACCTCACGGGCCACCCTGGTCACCTCGTCGGCGAACGCGGACAGCTGGTCCACCATCGTGTTGATGGTCTCCTTGAGCTCCAGAATCTCCCCGCGCGCGTCCACCCGGATCTTCTGGGTCAGGTCCCCCTCGGCGACGGCCGTGGCGACCTGGGCGATGCCGCGCACCTGGGCGGTCAGGTTGCCCGCCATGGAGTTCACCGAGTCGGTGAGGTCCCGCCACGTCCCGGCGACGCCCTGGACCCGGGCCTGACCGCCGAGCCGCCCCTCCGTACCGACCTCGCGGGCCACCCTGGTCACCTCGTCGGCGAACCCGGAGAGCTGGTCCACCATCGTGTTGACGGTGTTCTTGAGCTCCAGGATCTCCCCGCGCGCGTCCACCTCGATCTTCTGGGTGAGGTCGCCCCGGGCCACCGCCGTGGTCACCTGCGCGATGTTGCGCACCTGCCAGGTGAGGTTGCCGGCCATCGCGTTCACCGAGTCGGTGAGATCCGACCACGTCCCCGCCGTACCCGGGACCCGGGCCTGACCGCCGAGCCGCCCCTCCGTGCCGACCTCACGGGCCACCCTGGTCACCTCCGAGGTCACCCGCGCCAGCTGGTCGGCCATGCCGTTGAAGACCGTGGCGATCTCCCCGTGCACACCGGGCACGCCCTCGGTCAGCCGGGTGCGGAAGTCCCCGTCGCGGACGGCGGTCAGCCCCGCGAGCAGCTGCCGCAACGCCTGCTCCGCCGGGTCCACGGGCTGCGCACGGGGTACCGGCTGGTCGTCCATCCGTCCCACCGCCCGGGTCGGCCACGTGCCCGGGGCGCCGTCGGCGCTCCCCGGCCCCGAGGGCGGCGGGTGCCGCCCTGCTCCCACTGTGCCACCGGACGCCGAAGGCTGACACGCGGGAAAGGTGTCCGTCGGCGGGGTCCCCCAGCACACCACCGGCGGGGCCGGCCGGCGCACGCGCCCGGTCTCCGGGTGTGTCCGCCGCTGGACCCACCACCGTCAGAACGGGTGACGGACATGGTGGTCGAGCGGGGAGGGCACCTCCAGCCAGACCTGCTTCCCGCCGGCCTCGGGCGCGCTCCCCCACGCCCCGGCCAGCCGGTCGACCACCCGCAGACCGTGACCACCAGGCTGCCCCGGATCGGTGCGGGGGCGCAGCTTCGGTCGCACCGGGCTGGCGTCCGTGACCTCCACCCGCAGCCTGGCTCCGTCCCAGCTCAGCCGCAGTTCGCGAGGGCCTCCGGGGGCGTGCAGACAGGCGTTGGTGACCAGTTCCGAGATCATCAGCAGCACGTCCTCGGTGACGGCCCGCTGCTCGTCGTCGACAGCGGGCAGCCACCGCCAGGACCGCAGGGCGTCCCGGCCGAAGTCGCGGCTGCGCTGCACCGCGCCCGAGCTGCCGGCGAACGACATCCGCCTGGTCTGCTCGCGGCCCCGTAGCGGGCGCTTCCCGGGACGGTCCATCACTCCCCCTCACGCCGTTCCGTCGAAGGGGCGGCACCGGGCCCCTCCGGCGGGCCCGCTGCCCTCAGCGCCGAGCCGACGTCGGGATGGATCCGCAGCACGCTGTCGGCCCCCGTGATGGCGAACAGCCGCGCCACGATGGGGCGCAGGCCCGCGAGCTCCAGTCGCACCCCGGTCTTCTCCCCTTCGATGTGGGCGCGCAGCAGGAGGTTGAGCCCGGTCGAGTCGCAGAACCGCAGCTCCGCGAGGTCGACCACGATCCGCTCGATGCCGGCCTCCAGCGGGCGGGCCAGTGCGGAGCGCAGTCCGTCCGCCGTGTCGTGGTCCAGTTCCCCCGCCACGGTGACGATCAGAACCGGCCCCTCGCGGTCCACCGCCACGTGGAGGCCGGGCCGGTCCTGTTCCCCCTCGGTCCCGCTGGGATCCTCCGCTGGCCCCGGCATGGCGCACTCCCTGACCGGTCGGGACGGCGGGGCGCCGTCCCGACCATCATGCCGCGCACCACCGGGGGCCGCGCGGACGACCGGAGCCCGCGGGGCTGCCCCGGGCGCGGTCTGGCGCACCACCTGCTCGCCGTCCATGCCGCGCGTCTGCCCGGCCGGATCACGGCTACACACACCCGCGCGAGGACGCGGTGGCGGACACCACGGCGACGCCGAACAGCGACCGCGACGGGACCGCCCGGGCACCCGCCGGGTCCGTGCGCGCCTGCCGTCAGGGGGCGGACGTCGACGCCGGCCGGCCGCTCCTCGGCTCCATGGCCGGGCCCGGCGGGCTGGAGGCGCCGCCCACCCGCAGGGGGCAGTCGGTACCGACCCGTGCGGCCAGCTCGGCCCGGAGCGCGGCCAGTTCGGCCATCCGCCGGTCGATGGTGCGGATCCGCTCCTCGAACAGCGCGGAGAGGGCCTCGGCACTGTCGGGCGCGTCCCGCAGCTCCGCGCCGTGCCGGGCGATCTCGGCCAGGGTCAGACCCAGGCCCTGGGCGACGCGGACGTAGTGGAGCCAGGTGACCGCCTCCGGAGGGAAGTCGCGGTAGCCGTTGGCCAGCCGCTCGCCGTCGAGCAGGCCGACCTTCTCGTAGAAGCGCAGCGTGTCCCTGGACACCCCGGTGCGCCTGGCCAGTTCTCCGATCCGCATGCCCCTCCCGTCGATCGCGTCGACCGCCGGCCACCCGGCTCGTCCGACTTGACCTTGGAGCGTACTCCACGGTTTAGCGTCGGCGGCACCTCAGCAAACCTCCGAAGGAGCCCCGGTGTCCCCGACTTGCCCCGCCTACCTGCGCCTCGTCCGCTCCAGCGGCTGGTACGACCTGATCGTGACGGCCGGCTTCGCCACGCCCTGGACGTACGCGCTGCTGCACCACCTGCTGTCGGCCGCCGGGACCGCCACCGGCCTCGGCGCGATGCCCGCCCTGACGCCGATGCAGACCCTCTACGCCAATCTGATGGGCTCCGTCGTGGTGATCTGGTCGCTGCTGCGGATCCTCCGGCCGCTGCCCCTGCACGGCCTCCTGGACGGGGCCGCGCGCGTCCTGTTCTCGCTGTGGGAGACCTACGCGCTGCTGCATGACGGACCCCGGCTGCTGTCGGTCTTCCTGGTCCTGGAGGTGACGTTCGGGCTCCTCCAGCTGGCCCCCTGGGCCAGGCCCCGCACCGGGCGAGCGGTGGCGGCCGGGGCCCGGCACCGATGACCCGGCCCGCCATCGGCGCCTTCCAGGCGGCCACCGCGCCGGCCTGCCTCCCGCACATCCCGGCCTCGTCGCGCGCTGGTCGAAGGAGGACCGCGGCGGTGACCGGCGGCTCCCCCGGGCCTGGTCGTCCTGACCCGGGCCGGCCGAGCCGGACGTGCCGGGGGCTGATTCCTGCCGGGTCCGTGTGGAAGCGCCCGTCCGGGGCAGACGCCGCTCAGGGGCCCACCACCGCCGGCCCCCACCCGTCGGAACCAGGAGAGGAGCCCATCCCATGGGTACCGAGGACAAGCTGCGCAACGCGGCGGAGAAGGCCAAGGGCAAGGCCAAGGAGGTTGCCGGCAAGGCCACCGGCGACCGGGTGGTCGAGGCCGAGGGCCGGGGAACCCAGATCAAGAGCGACCTCAAGCAGGCCGCGGAGAAGGTCAAGGACGCCGGCAAGGACTGACCCCCGTACCCGGCGGGCCCGTCCCGTCGCCAGGAGGGGAAGGCGACCAGGAGGTGAAGGCGATGAGCACCACGAGAGAGCCCGTGCCACCGGATCCGCCGGCGCCGGTCGAGACGCCGGAGGCCCGGATGACCGGCGAGGGCGGTCCGCCACCGGAGCACGAGGAGGACAAGGGGCCGCAGGACGGCCCGGAGTTCGAGGTGACGGAACCGACCCACGAGCCGGGGCAGCGGGCCTGACGCGAACGGGGCCTACCCGCCCGCAGGCTGCTCGGGCGCCGCGCACGGCGGCTGTGCCGGGAGGCCTGCGGGCAGGCCGGCCCGTTCATCAGCGGTGAAGGTCCGGTAGCCGATGATCTGGCAGAGTTCGCTCCGCCACACCTGCGGATCCAGTGTCAGTGGCCCGCCGGCGCCCGAGGAGCGCGCGTAGATGACGGTCCGGCCGTCCCTGGAGACGTCCATGAACTGGTACGAGCTGTCCGTCCGGCCCGGCGGTTTGCCGAACTCGTACGAGTCCTGCGGGACGCGCTCCCCGACCTGGTAGGTCCGCACGGCGTTGTTGGCGGCGAGCAGGAAGTGCCCGTCGCCGTCGAGGAAGGAGGCGACGAACGGGGTCACCAGATCCTCGGCGACGCTCTGCAGCGGGCCGAGTTCCCGGCGGAGCGGGTCGCGGCGCCACAGTTCGACGATCGACCCGCGGCGCATCAGCGCGAAGTAGCGGCCGCTGGGGTCGAACTGGATCGAGAGGACGTCCTCACTGGTCCGCACGGTGTCCGTGACGGTGCCGGTGGTGATGTCGACGATACGGACCTCGGGATCGCCCAGCACGATGACGGCCACCTTGTTCGGCGCCGGGTAGGGGGCGATCACGACCTCCGGCTTGCCGTCCGGCAGCAGGGGCTTCACATCGAACCGCGCGAGTTCCCGGCCGGTGCGCGGTTCCCAGCGCTGCACCACGCTCCCCGAGATGGTCAGGATCTTCCCCTCGGGATCGAAGAAGTGGGCGAAGCCCCACTTCCAGGCCTCCCCCGGCGGCAGCGGGGGCGCCACGACGGACGGTTCGGGAACGGGCAGCGGCGGGGGTTCGGCGGCCGTGATCGCGGCGACCTCCCGGAGGGTGGAGACCTCGCGGACGGACACCACGTTCTTCGCCTCCTGGTCGGCGAGCAGCGCGTCGTCCGGGCTGAACCTGACCGGGTCGGCATCCCCCGGCTTCCAGTACGGCTGACGGCGGGTCGCCTCGGCGAGCAGCCGGTCACTGTCACGGGCGGCCGCGGGGCGCAGCTGCAGGCCGGACCCGTCGGAGAGGATGCTGACCGTCCGGGTGCCGTCGCGGGTGAGCCCCTGCTGGCCGACCGACAGGACGTCGGCGGCGGGCGGGAGTTCGGTGTAGATGATCGCCGCTCCGTCCCAGCTGATCTGGTAGAGGTGCCCGGCGGCCTCCACCAGGGAGTTCGTCCCGTAGGTGAGGCTCGGCGCGGGGACGGTGGCGGTCACCTTCCCCTGGTTCAGGTCCACCACCCGGATGGTGTCCATGTGCCCCACAGCCACCCGGGCCCCGGTCGCGTCGACCGCCCGACTGAAGCACATGTTCCCCTGGAACTTCTCGTCCTGCTCGCTGAACGGATGGCCCTGCGGGGCCCCGTCGGAGATCCGGACCAGGCTCACCGTGGAGTTGTCGGCCCCCCGGCGGCACACCACGGCTCCGCTGCGGTCCCCGGAGACTTCGAGGTCGTCCACGCCCGTGACGACGGGGCGGGTGGCTCCGGAGTCCGGGTCGTAGGCCAGCAGGCCGCTGTCGTTCTTCCCCATGCCGGTGCGCCGCAGCAGCAGGGTCCTGTCGTCCGCACCGATCCACAGCGGCCCGTTGTCGCCGCCACCGTCCTTGGGCGCGGGCGTGGTGCGGACCAGGGCGTCGCGGTCGAGGTCCCACCAGACCAGGTGGTCGAGCACCCGGGCGACGATCAGCCTGCCGTCCAGCGACATCGACGGCCCCAGCCCCTTGTCCGTCCCGGTGTCCGCCCCCGGCGCCCCGGGCAGCCGGTGAAGCCCGCCGACCGGCTGGTCGGCGTCGGCGTCGACGGGGAACCACACGGCCTTGCCGTCCTCCTGGAGGTAGCCGGCCCGCCGTCCGTCCGCGGAGACCAGCGGGTACAGCACCTGTCCGACCGAGGGCACCTGGGCGCTGCGGACGGCTCCGGTGGCGGCGTGCACGAAGAGCGTCGCCCGGCCCTCCTGGGAGGTGGCCAGCACCACGTTGCCGTCGCGGCTCGTCACCACGTGGCTGACCGTGCCCAGCAGGCCGGAGAGCACCCGCCCGTCGTCGCTGTGCGCCAGGTACAGGCGCAGCAGCTGGTTGCGTGCCTCCTGGGTGGGCGAGGTCCGGTAGGCCGCCAGTGCCAGCATCACCGCGCGGGCCGGGTCGGTGGCGGTGACGTCCTCCGAGGCCTGCGCCAGGGCACGGGAGGTGGCCAGCGCCTCCCGGTCGCGGCTCTCCTGGCGGGCCGCCACCAGGAGCGTGGTGGAGACCAGGGCGAGTGCGGTGAGGACGGCGACGACGGACACCACGGCCCGCCGGCGGCGGGTCCGGGAGCGGCGGTGGGCCCGGACGGCCGCGAGGTAGGCGTGTTCGGCGGCGCTCAGGTCGGCGCCCCGCTCGTCCACCCAGCGCCGGGTGCTCTCGGGCATGGTGGTCCGGGGTGGCGCCGTCCGCCCGGAGTCCTCCCACTCGGCCAGGTCGTGGCGTACGGACTCCAGCCAGATCAGGAAGGCGCGGTCCTCGGCCGCCCACCGGGCCAGCCGGTCCCAGCTGGTGATCAGTGCCTCGTGCGCGAGTTCCACCGTCTCGTCGCCCTCGGCGTTCCGGCCGGTGACCAACAGCCGGGTGGTGGCGAGCTGTTGGGCGATCCGCCACTCGTCCTCGCCGAGTTCGCCGCGCAGCGCCGTGCGACGGGTAGCGGCCGGGGAGCCCGCCGGGACGCGGATCAGCCGGGTGAACAGCCGGCGGGCCGCCGGTTCGTCCGCGGCCTGGACCTGCTCCGACCAGGCCTGGTCGGCGTGGGCGCTCAACGCGCCCGTGACGCCGCCCAGTTCGCGGTACGCCTGGTAGGTGAGCAGGCCACCGTGCTGGCGCTGCCACAGCAGGTCGAGGGTGAAGCCGAGCAGGGGCAGGGCGCCCGGTTCGGTGCCGGTGTCCTCCAGGATGCGGTCCACCAGGGCGGGTTCGTAGCGCACGCCGGGGGTCGCGTCGATCGGCGCGGTCACCACCTCGCGCAGCCGCTCGGGGCCCAGCGGTCCGAGTGCGTGGACCCGTCGACTGAGGCGGGGGCCGAGTCGGGGGTGGGCCAGTGCGAGTTCCAGGAAGTCGGCCCGCAGCGTGGTCAGCACCCGGACGGTGCGCGGCAGCGTGTCGTCGAAGAGGACGTCGGCCAGGGCGTCGACGGCGGCCGGGTCGAGGGCCAGCAGTTCCTCGAACTGGTCCACCACGACGAGCAGTCGGTGGCAGTCGCCCAGTTCCAGCACCCGGGCCACCACATCGGCCAGACCGCCGTCGGCCAGCCGCTCCGCCAACTCGGCGATCCGGTCCAGGCGTTCGATCTCCGAGGTCGCCGAGGTCGCCGAGGTCGCCGAGGCCTGCGGAAGTCCGGGCTCCAGCAGTGGCAGCAGCCCGGCGGCGAGTGCCGTGAGCGGGCTGCTGCCCGAGGCCGGCCGGACGACCACCGCCTCGGCCCCCGTGGCCCGCAGCAGCGGGACGACCCCGGCCAGGGCCACCGACGACTTCCCGGAGCCGGAGGCGCCGACGATGCTCACCCACTGTTCGGCGAGCAGCGCCGAGGCCAGCTCCGCGCTCTCGGCCCGCCGGCCGTGGAACAGCGCGGCGTCGGCCTCCTGGTACGCCGCCAGGCCCCGGAACGGGGAGGGCGGCAGGGCCAGCTCCCGCAGCTGCGGCCAGGCCCGGAGCAGGCCGGCCGTCGGGATCAGGTAGCTGACCGGGGGCCGGCCCGACTCGGCGACCGCCATCATGCCGACCACGCCGACGAGGTGCTCGTCCCAGGCCGGGCCGCCGCTGAAGCCCCGGGAGACCGGGTAGCCCTGCCCGGCGAGGTCGGCCTGCACCCACCCGTGCGCCTGCTCCGCCCGCAGGACGCCCGAGTGCCACACCCCGCCGGGGCGGCCGGCCGGAAAGCCGAAGGCCCGCACCGGGTGCTCCCACACCTCGTCCGCCTCGATCAGCCGGACCGGTCGGCCGCCGGGCAGCGGGGCGTCCAGCCGGAGGACGGCGACGTCGCCGCCGCCGGACTCCTGGGGCGGCATCCAGTGCTCGACGCTCGCGGTCACACCCCTGCCCTCTCCGGCGGGGGCGGGCTGCAGGGGCAGGTCGACCTCCAGCCGGGCGGAGGCCGCGGGCTCCTCGTCCGGCCGCAGCCCGAGGGCGGCGGACACCACGTGCGCACAGGTCAGCGCCAGCTCTGGGGAGACCAGGAAGCCCAGTCCCACCGGGTCACCGCGCGGGTCGCGCACCCGCAGCACGGCCGAGTTCAGGGCCTTCGGGCCGATGCCCTGGGGCGGCTGCGGAGCCGGCGGCGTCACGCCGTCGGCTCCGCCTGCTCCACCTCTGCCGGTTCCGTCGGTGCGGTCGGTACCGTCGGTGCGGTCGGTTCCGTCGGTGCGATGGGTACCGTCGGCTCCTCCGGCGGGCGGTGCCAGGTGAGCGAGACCTTGAAGTTGGCCTGGGCCGCCGTACTGGAGATGATCACATCGGCCTCGGCGGACAACGACAGCCCGAACTCCAGGTTGAGTTCGTCGGGCGCGTGGGCCATGCCGCGGAAACCGTCGACGAAGCTCTGCGCGACCGGCCGGATCCCGGTCACCATCTCCCCGAGGGAGCGGGTGGCCCGGGCCATCACCTGCCCCGGCCGCGCCACCCGGACCAGGCCGTCCTCGCCGACCGGCGAGACCTCGACTCTGACGACGTTCTGCGCTCCGCCGTCGACATCGACGGGCAACTCCACGTGGTACACGGTGCCTCCCCCTCAGGGCTCCCGGCGGTGCCGTGCCAGAGCTTCTCCTGAAGGTCCCTCGGAGGCTCCCCGCACCGCCCCGCCGGCTACCGTACGCGCCGAACGTACAACAGTGTGCCCACCGGCGCGTACGGAAACACCGAAACCTGGAGGGGGTTGAGGGAGTCAGCGGCCGAGGAGGCGCTCGCCGTCCTGGGCGCGCAGCACCTCGCAGAGTGCGCGCAGGGCGGCCTCGGCCTGGTCGATCCGGGCGTCGGTGATCCCGACGGAGGGCTCGATCCGCAGGGTGGTCACCGCGCTGGCGGTCGGGAAGACCCGTAGCGCGTGGGCGTTGAGGAGGTGCCCGGCGGCGGCGTAGCCGAGGACGCCGGCTCGGGAGAGTTCGCGCAGCACCGGTGACGGGGAGTCGCTCTGGTCGCGCAGTTCCAGGCCGAGCATCAGTCCGCGACCGCGCACGTCCACCACGACGTCCTTGAAGTCGTCGCGCACGCCCGAGAGTTGCTTCAGGATCCGTTCGCCGCGCTCGGCGGCGCGCCGGTACAGGGCGCCGCCGTCCGCCTCCAGCAGGTCGAGGGTGCGGGCGGCGATCAGGGTGGAGAAGGCGTCCTTGGCGAAGGTGGAGCTGTGCAGCAGCTCGAACTCGGGCCGGTGGCGCCCGTGGTGGACCAGCGTCACCGCGGCCTTCGCGATACCGCCGCCGAGGCTCTTGGCGAGCACGTAGTAGTCGCCGCGCAGCCCGATGGCCGAGCTCGCCAGGAAGGTGCCGGTGCGACCCATGCCGCTCTGCACCTCGTCCACCACGATCGGGCAGTCCGCCTCGGCGCAGATCCGCTGCACCTCGCGCGCATACCCGGCGGTGAGCGGCCGGACTCCGCCCTCGCCCTGGACGGGTTCCAGCAACAGGGCGCACAGCCGGGGCAGTTGGTGCTCCACGAGGTCCACGGCACCGCCGCAGAGCGCGAGGCCGAGCACCGTCCGGCGTTCCTCGGCGATCGCCGCCGCCAGCGTCTCCGGGTCCTCGGCGGGGACGAACCGGCACGGCGCGGCCAGGGCCCGGAACGGCTCCCGGACGGCCGGGTTGTGGGTGAGCTGGACGCTGCCGATCAGCTTGCCGTGGAAGCTGCCGGACAGGGCGAGCAGGACCGGCGGCTCCTCGGCGCGGGCCCGGTTGACGGCGGTGACGGCGGCGGCCAGTGCCTCGAAGTCCCCGCCGTCGGCGAGCCGTTGGGCGGCCGGGCTGAGGGGCGCGCCGTCGCGGGCGGCTCGCCGGGCCCGCTCGATGGACTCGCCGATCCGTTCGAGCAGCGCGGCCGCCTTCAGGCCGCGGTCGAGTTCGGCGTGTTTGACCGCGGCCTCCACCGCCTCGGCCCCGCTGTTGGCGAAGACGGCCAGGTAGGGGCCCGGGTCGCCGGTCTCCCGGCGGAGGATGTCGTTGAGCCGCCGGGCGACGGTCTCGGCGTACGGGTGCAGCGAGAACTGCGCGTGCACCGGCACCTGGGCGGCGAGCAACTCCTGGGCGAGGGACGTGACTTCGGGGTGGTGGTGGCCGAGGATCGTGGCGCCGAAGCCGCCGACGAGATCGAGCACGGGGATCTCGCGGCCGTCCTCGCCGCGCCGGTAGAGGGTGTCGCCCTCGGCGCGGACGTACTCGACGGCCAGGCCCAGGGTTTCCAGCTGGGCGCGGAGGAACGGTTCGGCCAGACCGGTGGTGGTCATCGCGGTGCCTCTCTGGGGGTGCCGGTCAGAGCCGGGTGTCGATGAAGCGGAGCAGTTCGTCGTCGTCGGCGTCGGCCAGCTCGTCGGCCGCGACGGTGGCGGTCGCCGTGGCCTCCGGAGCAGCTGCCGGTTCGAGCCGCTGCAGCAGGGTGCGCAGCCGGGCGGTGAGGTCCTCGCGGGCGGCCCCGTCCACGGCGGTGAGGGTGCGCTCCAGGGTGTCGAGGGCGGCGGTGGCGGCCCGCTGTTCCTGGACGGAGCCCAGCAGGTGGCGCAGCTGTTCGGCGACGGCGGCCGGGTTCGGGTGGTCGTAGACCAGCGTCGCGGGGAGTTTGGCGCCGGTCAGCTGAGCGAGCCGGTCGCGCAGTTCGAGGGCCATCAGGGAGTCGAAGCCGGCGTACTCGAAGGGTTCCCCGGCCGGGATCCGCTCGTCCGCCCCGAGCACCTCGGAGGCCGCGGCGCGGACCAGTTCGAGCAGGGCGCCCGGGTCGGTGGCGACCAGCCGTACGGGCTGCGGCTCGGCGCTGCCGGGCGCCGGGTCCGTGGTGTGCGGCGCGGCGAGGTCCCGGAGCAGCGCGGGGGCGGGGTGCTGGATCGCTGCGGTGTCCAGGGCCAGGGGTACCAGCACCGGACGGCCGTCGGCGAGGCCCGCGTCGAACAGCCGCAGCGCCTCGGCGGGCCGGAGCGGCCGTACGCCGGTGCGGGCCAGTCGGGCGCGGTCGGCGCGGCCCAGGCCGGCCGCCATGCCG
>NZ_MECK01000112.1 GCF_014596465.1 Streptomyces sp. CBMA123
CCGCCCATCGCCAGGTCGACGTTGAGGTTGACGACGGTCTGGTTCTTGGCCGTGTCCAGGCCGTAGGGGCGGGTCTGGGCCATCGCCAGGATCTTGCCGGTGCCGGGCTCGACCATGCTCGCGGCGGGGGGGGCGGGGGGGGGGGCCGGCGGGGGGGCGGGGGCGGCCGGTCAGGGGGGCCGGCCGCTTCGGAGCGGGCTCAGACGACCGCCTCGACGGCGGGCTCGACGGGCTCCGCGGCGGCCTCGACGGGCTCCGCACCGGCCTCGGCAGCCGGCGTGCCCCGCATCAGCACCAGGGTGAGCACCGCGGCCACCAGGACGGCGATCCCGCCGACCGTGAAGGTGGTGGAGGTGGCGGTGTTGAAGGCCTCCCGGGCGGCCCGGGCCAGGGCGCCGTTGCCGGCGGAGAGGGCGAGCGCGTCGGTGATGGCGTGCCGGGCAGGGGCGGGGGCGTCGGTGGGCATCGCGCCGGTGTAGGTGCTGGAGAGCACGGTGCCGAGGATGGCCACGCCGAGGGCGGCGCCGGACTGCTGGATGGTGTCGTTGAGGGCGGAGCCGACGCCGGCGTGCTCGCCGGGGATGGCGCCCATCAGGGCGTTGGCGGCGGCGGGCATGCCCAGGCCGGAGCCGATGCCGAGCACCAGCATGGCGAGGGCGACCTTGCCGAAGCCGTCGCCGACGGAGAGAGTGGCCAGCAGTCCGAAGCCGCCGGCGATGATCACCATGCCGACCGAGGTGAGCACCCGGGCCGGGAGCTTCTTGCCGAGCGCGGCGCCGATCACGTTGAAGGCGAGCGAGGCGATGGCCAGCGGGATGAAGGCCAGGCCGGTGTCGGTGGGCGAGAACTCCAGCACGAACTGCAGGTACTGGGTGAGCACCAGCATCAGGCCGCCGGTGGCGAAGGTGAGCAGGACGAGGGAGAAGCTGGCGCCGGTGAAGACCCGGTTGCGGAACAGCTTGAGCGGGACCATCGGCGAGTCGGTGCGGACCTGACGGATGCCGAAGCCGGTCAGCGCGGCGACCGCGAGGGCCATCGCGCCGAGGGTGTTGACGTGGGCGAAACCGTCCCGCGGCAGCACGATGATCGACCAGACCAGGGCGGTCATGCCGACCATGGAGAGCAGCATGCCGGGCAGGTCGGGCTTGCGCCACGGGCCCTTGGACTCCGGCATCAGCACGACCGCCGCGACGATGGCCACGGCCGCGACCGGCACGTTGAGCAGGAACACCGCGCCCCACCAGAAGTGGGCGATCAGCGCGCCGCCCAGCACCGGGCCGCCGACCAGGCCGATCATGGCCACCGCGCTCCAGGCGGCGATCGCCTTGGGCCGCTCCTCGTCGTCGAAGACGGTGATCAGGATGGACAGGGTGCTCGGCATGACCAGGGCACCGCCGACGCCCATCAGCACGCGGCCGGCGATCAGTTCACCGGGGCTGGAGGCGACCGCCGCGACCAGTGAGGCGGCGCCGAACAGCGCCAGCCCGATGATCATCACTTTTCGCCGTCCGAACCGGTCGGAGAGGCTTCCCGAGGTCAGCAGCAGTCCGGCGAAGACCAGGATGTACGAGTCGATGATCCACTGGATGTCCTGCGCCCCGGCCTTGAGGTCCTCCGCGATCGGCGGGATGGACACCGTGAGCACCATGTTGTCGATCACCAGCACCAGGCTGCTGAGGCAGAGCACGACCAGGATGAGCCAGCGACGCGGGTGACGATCCGTCTGACGGTCCACCACGTTCCCCCTTCGGTTCGGCGCGTCGGCCGCAGCCCGCGCACGTCCTCGCGTCGGCGGCAGGCCGCGCGGAAGTCCTCATGGCGCACACCGTTCGCCCGTCCCTGACCGAACGGTGTGCGCTACGCCGAACACTGTACGGACACCGAACACTGTTCGCAAGACCGCACGATGTACGGATGGCCGCACAACGTACGGGCCGCCGTACGGCGTCCGGATGGTCGTACGGTGTGCGGACAGCCGTACGGTGTGCGGCGCCGGGGCCTATGCTGGACGGACCGCACCCGACCAGGGGGCATGTGGAATGGAGGGCCTGATGACGGCCACGTCGGAGGACGACACCCCGCCGGAGCACCGGACCGACGCCCAGCCGGACTTCCCGTCGCCGTGGAACCGTCCGCAGAAACGGCGGACCCAGCCCGCCCTCAGTCGCGAGCAGATCGTCGCCGAGGCCTTCGCCCTGCTGGACTCCGACGGCATCGAGGCGCTGAGCATGCGCAAGCTCGGCGCCCGCCTCAACGCCGGCGCCACCTCGCTCTACACCCACGTCGCCAACAAGGACGAGCTGCTCGCCCTGGTCGTCGACCATGTCTTCGGCGAACTCCCGCTCGCCCGGGCCGAGGGCGCCGAGGACCCGAAGGTCTGGCGCGCGGCCATCGTCGAGTGCACCGAGGGGATGCGCGCGGCCATCGTGCGCCACCCGTGGATGGTCTCGGTGATCGGCGACGTCGGAATGGTCTACCTCGGCCCCAACTGGATGCGGCTCTCCGAGGCCCTGCTGGTCCTGATGGAGACGGCCGGCTTCGACCTCGGCGAGGCCAGCGACGTGATGAGCGTCGTCACGGGCTACACCATCGGCACCGCCACCGTGGAGGCCGCCTGGCTGAGCGCGCTGACCAAGAGCGGCCAGGGTGAGCAGGAGTTCATGGACCGGCTGCTGCCCGCCGTCGTCGACGCCACCCGGCCGTACCCGCGACTGCACCGGCTGTACACCACCGAGGTGCCGGGGGAGATCGAGGCCGGCCGGGACAGCAGCTTCCGCCGCGGCCTCGACGTCATCCTGGACGGCATCGAGGCGAGGCGCTCCACGTCCTGAACCACCGCCCTCGACCAGCCGTCAACTCCCGCTCAGTGCCTGGACCTCGGCGTAGCCGGGCACCGGCCCGACCGGCCCGCCCGAGGCCACCGCGGCGGCCGTCGCCACCGCCGCCGCCAGCGCCGAGCGGTACAGCAGCGAGCCCAGGCTGACCCGGGCCACCCCGAGCGCGGCCAGCTCGGCGAGGCCCGGACCGGTCGGCGTCCAGAGGATGTTGAGCGGGAGGGGCGACCGTCCGGCCAGCCGGGCGATCGCCGCCGGCTCGCTCAGCCCGGGAACGAACGCGCCGTCCGCCCCCGCCTCCCGATAGGCCGCCAGCCGCCGGTCGGTCTCCGGCTCGGGGTCCCCGCACCCGCACCCGCACCAGTAGGTGTCGGTACGGGCGTTGACGAACAGCTCCGGGACGGCGGCCTTCACCGCCGCGACCTTCGCCGCGTGCGCCCCGGACGGCGCCAGCGTGCCGTCCGGCCGGCCGTCCTCCAGGTTGATTCCGACCGCCCCGGCCCGCGCCAACTCAACGGCCAGCGAGGCGACTTCGGCCGGGTCGTCACTGAACCCGGACTCCACGTCCACGCTCAGCAGGAAGCCGTCCCGGCCCAGCCGGCGGGCCAGCCGGACGGTCTCCGCCCGGGTGGCGGCGGCGCCGTCGGGCAGTCCGGCGGCGGCCGCCACGCCCAGGCTGGTGGTGCCGATCGCGGGGTGCCCGGCAGCGGCGAGGGCGGCGGCCGAGGCGTGGTCCCAGGCGTTCGGGAGCAGCAGCGGTCGGCCGGGGCGGTGGTGCAGGGCGGTGAACGCGGTCATCGGGGCGGGGGTGGTGGTCATCGCGGCTGCTCCTTGCTCGTGGCGGGGCCCACCGAGTCCTTGCTCGTGGCGGGGCCCACCGAGTCCTTGCTCGTGGTGGGGCCCACCGAGTCCGCGTAGTAGGCGGCGGTCCTGGCGAGGTGGCAGACGATCTGCCGGAAGCTCCAGCCCGCCCCCGGCGAGTCGTCCAGCTGCCACTCCGGCAGCGCGGCCACCCGCTGGGCCCAGATCCGCCCGAGCCGGGTGAGCCGGCTGCGGGTCTCGTCCAGGTCGGCGGCGGTGAACGGTACGAGGTCGGCCGGGGTGGTGACGTTGGAGGCGTGCCAGTGGTCGGCAGCGGCGGGTTCGCCGGCCAGGCGGGCCTCCACCTCGGCCAGATGGTCGAGGAGGTGGTCGGCGACCCGGCGCACCACCTTGTGCGGGGTGTAGGTCCGGTCGTCGGCGTTGACCACCGGGCGCCCGTCCCAGTCCGTCCAGGTGTCCGCCAGGGCGAGCACGTGCGCGATCGTCTCCGGGATCAGGGCGGCGAGTCCGGCCTGGTCGAGGTGGGTCTCGGCGGGCGGCACGGAGGTGTCCGACGGGTCGGAGGAGCCGTACAGGATGCCCTCGGCGATCACCATCGCCTGCGCGCGGCCCGGGCAGAGCCGGGGCGGAGCGCCGAAGGCCGGCGGCTCACGGTCAGGGCCCCGGGCGGCGTCGAGGTCGAGCAGCACGTGCGCCCCGGCGGGCACCGCGACCCCGCCGACCACCGTCGCCCGGGCCGCGAACCGGCGCATCACCCGGACCGGCGGATCGTCCCGCAGGGCGCCGGCCAGGCCGTCGGGGTGCCGCCGGGCGTGCTCGACGAGGGTGGCGGTGGCGTCGCAGGCCTGCACCAGCAGGCCGATCCGGTTCGCCGCCGTCTCCGCGTCCTCGTCGCCCATGGCGGGCAGCAGCCGGGCCACCGCCGCATCCGCCTCCGGGTCGCCCGGGGCCGGGCCGTCCAGGGCCGACTCGGCCGGGGCCGGCTCGAAGTACGCCCGGGCCACCGCCTTCACGTCCCGCGCGACGGCCGCCGGATCGGCCAGGCCGAGCATCGTCGCCAGCACCCGTACCACCCGCAGCCGGACGTCCGGCTGGTAGCCGCCCGCGGCCAGGATCCGCAGCTTGACCAGGTCCAGCCGGTCCAGGTCGGCCAGCACCAGCGCCCGGCGCCGGGCGTGCGGCTCGCCCGCGCTGAACCGGGCGACGGTGGCCCGCAGCCAGGCCACCGTGCCGTACGGGCCGGGCGTGGCCGGCGGTGGGACGAGGGCCGGGTCGGCCAGGGCCGCGGTCACGTCCTGGTCGTGGGAGAAGGTCAGTCCTCGGGGCGTCGGATCGCTCATGCCGCCATCGTGGCCCCGGGTCGTTTCGGTCCCGGCCGAACCGTGCCGGGGCGACGATGGGGGCATGCCCGACCTTGGACGCACGCCAGTGGACCACCGGGGCTCGCCGCTCGCCGCCCTCGCCGCGCTGCTCGCCGACCCCACCCGCGCCGCCTTCTGCTCCGCCCTGCTGGACGGCCGGGCCTGGACGGCGGGCGAGCTGGCCCGGTCGGCGGGCGTCGCGCCGTCGACGGCCAGCGAGCACCTGTCCCGGCTGATCGCGGGCGGGCTGCTGACCGAGGAGCGGCAGGGGCGGCACCGGTACGTCCGGCTGGCCTCCCCCGCCGTCGCGACGCTGATCGAGGACCTGACGGTCTTCGCCGAGGCCGCGGCCGGAGCCATCGGACATTCCTCGGGTGAATCCGCCCGGCCAGGCCCCCGCACCCTCCGCGAGGCCACCCGGCAGAGCGCCGAGGCCCGCGCCCGCACCTGCTACGACCACCTGGCCGGCCGCCTCGGCGTGGCCGTCGCCGACGCCCTGCTCGACCGCGGCCTGGTCACCGACCGGGCCGGGCTCGCCATCACCCGACGCGGCCACGCCTGGCTGGCCGCGCAGGTCATCGAACTGCCGCCGCGCTCCGGCCGCCCGGGCGCGCGCCCGGTGGTGCGCAGCTGCCTGGACTGGACGGAGCGCCGCAGTCACCTCGGCGGCGCGCTGGGCGCCGCGCTCTGCCGGGCCGCGCTGGACCGCGCCTGGGTCGAGCGGATCGGCTCCGGCCGGGCCCTGCGGGTCACCCCGGACGGCGGCCGGGCGCTGCGCGAGCTGCTCGGCGTCGAGGTGCCCTGAGCCCCTTCGGGGCACCCGCCGCTCACCCCATCGACTCACCCCATCGACTTCGCCCCGTCCAGCGCCTCCCGGATGATGTCGGCGTGCCCGGCGTGCTGCGCGGTCTCCGCGATCAGGTGCAGCAGCACCCGCCGGGCCGACCAGCTCGCCCCCGGCTCGAACCAGGGCGCCGACGGCAGCGGGTGGGCGAGGTCGAGGTCGGGCAGGCTCCGGACCAGCTCGTCCGTGCCGCGCGCCACCGCCTCGTACCGGGCGAGCAGGCCGGCCAGGGTCTCGCCGTCCGCCATCCGGAACTGCGCCGCCCAGTCCCCGTCGTCCCCGCCGCGCATCGCCTCCGCGCCGCCAGTGATGAACCGCGCCCAGCGCGCCTCGACCGCCGCCACGTGCTTGACCAGCCCGCCCAGGCACAGCTCGCTCGCCGTGGTGCGCCGGGCCGCCTGCTCGTCACCGAGGTCCCGGACGGTGCGGCGCAGCAGCCCGCGGTGCTTGTCCAGCGTCTCGACGAGCTCCTCGCGCTCGCCCATCAGACGTCCGTCGTCGGCGGCCGCGCGCCCACCGTCCGGCCGAGGTCGATCAGCCCGAAGGCCGCGCCCTGCTGGTCACCGACGGCGGCGAACCGCCCGAACGGGCTGTCCATCGGCCCGAAGTACACCGTGCCGCCCTGCTTCCTCAGCCGTTCGATCGCGGCGTCGGCGTCGTCCACGGCGAAGTAGACGCTCACGTACGAGGGCGCCTCGGGCGGCAGGAAGTCGCCCTCCGCGCCCATCCGGCCCAGCACCGGCTCGCCGCCGACCAGGAACATCCGGTAGTCGAACTGCTCGGAGTCCATCTTCCGCACGCCGTACGGGAAGACCGCCGGGAAGAAGGTGTCGGCTTTCGCGGGCTCGCGGGTGACGATCTCGGCCCAGCTGTACGCGCCGGGCGCGACCTGCTTCTCGAAGCCCTCGTGGACCCCGCCCTGCCAGACGCCGAACGCCACCCCGCCCGGGTCCCTGGCGATCACCATGGTGCCGAAGTCACCGACCTGCATCGGGCCCATCACCACCTCCCCGCCGTTGGTGCGGATCCGCTCGGCGGTCGCGGCCGCGTCCGGCGAGGCCAGGTAGAGGCACCAGGCGGACTGCGCCTCGGTCCCCGGCATCGGCGGCACGATCGCGGCCACCGCCTTGCCGTCCGAGTACGCCTGGGTGTAGTTGCCGTACTCCGACGAGCTCTCGCCGAAGGTCCAGCCGAGGACGTCGCCGTAGAAGGCCTTGGCGCCCTCCAGGTCGGTGAACATCGCGTCGGCCCAACAGGGTGTGCCCTCAGGTAGCGCAGCCATCTCTCAGCCCTCGTGTCCGGCGGTGCGGGCGCGCGCCGGAAGGCGCGCGCGGCCCCCGACTCGCCAGCCTAGCCACGACGCGGCGCACCCGCGCGGGCTGAACCGCGCGGGTGCGCCCGGGTCCGGAGACGCCCGGGTCCGGGAACGCCCGGGTCCGGAGACGCCCGGTCAGTGCGCCGGGACGGCGCCGGTCCCCGGCGGGCGCAGCGAGGTGGTGCCCAGGCCGGTCGGACCGGTCGGCACCGCGGCCGTCCCGGCGCCCCCAGCCGTCCCCGCCGTTTCGACCGCCGCCGTTTCGACCGCCGCCGACGCCCGCGCCAGGACCGCGCCCGCGAGGTCCCGCCCGGCGCCGAAGTGCCGCTCCAGGTCCGCCGTGCGGTACCGGCGGCACTCCCGGTGCCAGTTCAGCACGCCCGCGAGCCAGTTCTCCAGCTCCACCACGTACCCGTCGAGCAGCTCCCGGGCGTCCGCCGTCAGCCCGAAGTCCTCGTACAGCACCGGGAGTTCCTTCTGCGCGACGTGCTGGAACTGCTCCAGCCGCGAGTGCATCAGGTCGTCGACGATCCGGACCGCCGACGGGTAGTCGCAGTCGAAGAAGTTCTGCACCACCAGCACGATGTTGTGCAGCTCGCCCTCGTACTCGACCTCCTTCTGGTACGAGAAAAGGTCGTTGATCATGCAGCCGTAGTCCATCGCCGAGTTCTCCAGCGCGCGCATCGAGCCGTGCCGGTAGACCTCCTCCGGTACGGTCCGGCCGTGGCCGAGGCGGGCGAGCAGCGTGGTGAGCTCGGAGCCGAAGGTGGAGCGGCGCATCTCCAGGTAGTCCACCGGGTCCGGGACGCGGTTCTGGATCTGGTTGGCGAGCTCCCAGATCCAGCTCGCCGTCATCACCTCGATGGCCTCCCGCAGCCGGCCCCGGGCCTCGACGCTCATCGGGCCGGCGGTGCGTTCCCAGATGTCGGCGAGGGAACGCTCCAGCGGGTGGGCGGACTCGGGCGCGGGGGTGCCGTCCAGCGGCATGAACAGCGGCAGCCGCGCGTTGGCGGCCTTGGCGCCGGCCAGGTCGCGGGTGCGGCCGAAGACCACCGGGTAGTAGTCGTCGGCCCAGGTGCCCCAGGCCAACCAGGCCGAGGCGATGTCGAGTTGCTCGGCGGTGGCGTCCGGGTGGAGGCCGGCCGCGCAGAGCGCGAGGTCGTAGTCGCGCATCGACTCGGCGTCCCAGAGCCCGGATCCGGGCACGTCGGGGTGGGCGGCGTCCAGCAGGCCGACCCGCTGGGCCCACTCGACCACCCGCTCCCGCGCGCCGTCCAGGTGCGGGCTCAGGGTGAGCGCGAACGGCAGCCGGAACTCGGGCAGCCAGGACGGCCCGACGGGCTGGAACGGCACGTGCCCGTGGGCGCGCGCCCGCCGCACGGCCGGCGCGCCGGCGTTCGCGCCGCCCTTGCGCAGGATGTCCAGCGCCGAGGTCCCGATCCCGTTGATCGCGTACTGGTCCCACCAGTTGCCCGCCCCGGACAGCCCCGGCAACCCCGGCAGCCCCGCACCGCCCGTGCCCGGCGGCACCGCGCCCGCCGAACCCGCCGCCGTGCCACCGCCGTTCATGTACCGGCTGGACCGCATGTGCCACTCGTGCCCGCCGGACTGCCAGTCCTGCAGCCCCTTCACATACGCCGTCACCCGAGCCCGGCCTGCCGGATCGATCCCGAACTCCTCGAACAGCACCGGCAGTTCGGTGAACACGGTGTTCTCGAACTGCTGCAGCCGCGAGGTGAGCAGGTCGTTGACCGCCTCGGCGGCCTCCTGGGTGGAGCACTCCAGGAAACGCTCCAACACCAGGATGCCGTTGCTCAGTTCACCCTCGTCCTCGACCTCGCGCTGGTACGAGAAGATGTCGTTGCGCAGGTGCACGGCGTCGGAGAAGGCGTCCATCAGCACCCGCAGCGCCCGCGAACCGGACACCTCCTTCGGCACCTCGGCCCCGGCCGCGTACTCCACCAGCTGCGCGGACCACGGCGCACCACCCACCTTGCGCCGCATCTCGATGTACTCGACCGGATTGGCGACCCTCCCCGCGTCGATGTTGGCGAGCTCCCACAGCGACTCGTCCAGCAGGTTCCGGGTGCTCTGCGCGAACCGGATCCGCCAGTCCTCCCCCATCGCCGGCACCGTGCGCCGCCACAGGTCGGCCAGCCCCGCCTCGACCGGGTTCTCCGGCTCGGGCACCGGCGCGGCCGGATCGGCGGGCATGAACAGCGGCAGCCGGTCCAGGTGCGCCTTGCCGGCCACCCGGTCGTTGGTGCGCTTGTACATGTCCAGGAAGTGGTCGTCGAAGAAGAACACCCACACGTACCAGTCGGTGACCAGCGACAACGCCTCGGCGGAGGCATCGGGGTGGGTGTAGGCGCAGAGCAGCCCGTAGTCATGGGCGTCCAGATCGGCCTGGTCCCAGATCCCCGACCCCTCCAACATCCCCATCTCCCGGGCCCAGACCGAGGAATGGGCCCGGGCCTCCTCCAGATGCGGATTGAGCCGCGCCGGGTGTGGCACGTAGAAGGACGGCAGTTCGAACGGCTGGGTCACGGCGGGCTGGCCTTTCTGGACGCGTCGTCGGGGATCAAGAATGACCCGCCACGCACCCCTCACATCGCCACAACACCAACAGTCATATGAGATGACCCCACCCGCTCGAACCCCCGCCCGAACCCCGGGAGCCCACCCTCAACCCGCCCATCGAGGACCGGACTTCTCCGGCGACGGGGGCCGGCGGTGGGTTCCGTCAGGCCGCGAGGCCCAGGGCGAGGGAGGCGGCGGCCGGGGCCAGGTAGATCAGCGGGAAGGGGATGTGGGCGTAGGCGCGGGCGCGGGCGACGGTGATCACGGCGCCGAGGAAGTAGAGGATGATGCCGACGGCGGCCGCGTAGCCGATGGCCGGGACGGCGAGGCCGGCCAGCAGGCCGAGGGCGCCGGCGGCCTTGGCGACGCCGAGCCAGGTCCACCATGCGCGCGGGACGCCGTACTCGGCGAGGGGCCCCACGACGTAGTCGGCGCCGGCGAAGACGGAGTACGCCGAGAAGCCGACCATGAGGGCGCCGAGGACGGTGACGACGATGTGGGCGACGGACATTGGAGTGCTCCCGTTCGGTGGCTGGTCGAGTCGGTCCGGTCGGTCCGTTCCGGTCGGATCCGGTCGGACACAGCACTGACCCGGCGCACGCGCCGAATGTGACCACCGCGGACAAAAATGTTTCCGCGACACCTCCGGGAAACCCCCAACAACCGCTCCGCCAACGAACAAAGCAGCTCTGGCAAGGGTTGGAACACCAAGACTTCCCCAGCTCCGGGCGTGTTGACGGCGTCCGTCCACTCCGCGTCATCCAGACTGGGCGCCGACCGACGTCAACTCCGAGGAGGGCACACCTCATGAACGTCACCGTCCGGCTCGCCCAGCAGCCCGAGGCCGACGAACTGCTCGGACGGAGCGCGCTCGCCGCACTCGTCGGCATGCTCCTCGACCAACAGGTGCCGATGGAATGGGCGTTCACCGGCCCGCTGACCATCGCCCAGCGCCTCGGTCGCAAGGACCTCGACGCCCACGAGATCGCCACCTACAGCCCGGAGGAGTTCGTCGCCCTGCTCTCCGCCAAGCCGGCCGTCCACCGCTACCCGGCCGCGATGGCCAAGCGGGTGCAGCAGCTGTGCCAGTTCCTCGTCGCGCAGTACGAGGGCGACGCCGCCGCCCTGTGGAAGGACGCCCGCACCGGCAAGGAACTGCTCAGCCGCCTCAACGCCCTTCCCGGCTTCGGCAAGCAGAAGTCGCAGATCTTCCTGGCGCTGCTCGGCAAGCAGTACGGGGTGCGGCCGGAGGGCTGGCGCGAGGCGGCCGGCGCGTACGGCGAGGAGGGCGCGCACCGCTCGGTCGCCGACATCACCGGCCCCGACTCCCTCATCCTGGTACGGGAGTTCAAGCAGGAGATGAAGCGCGCGGCGAAGGAGGCCAAGGCCGCCGCCAAGCCCCGCACCACCACTCGCACCGTCACCGCGGGCCTCACCGGCGCCCGTTGATCCGACCCGCGGCACCCGCCGGGCGGCCCCGATGGACCCCACCCGCCCCCGAAAACCGATTGCCGCACCCCGCCCCACCCGGCGACGCTTCCGGTATGACCGCACCCACCCCCGCCGCCCGCAGCGTGGCCGGCCTGTTCTCCCCCGACGGCCGCCTGATCACCGTCCCGCGCAAGGCGGCCCGACGGGAGCAGCTGCTGGCCCACCTCGCGGAAACCCTGTTCGAGCCCGGGCGCGGCTACACCGAGGCCGAGGTCAACGACGCCCTGCGCACCGTGCACGACGACGCCCCGGCCCTGCGCCGCGACCTGGTCGAGGCCGGGCACCTGGCCCGGACCAGGGACGGCAGCGACTACCGGCGGGCCGGCACCGCCGAGTAGGCGTACCGCCCCCGGACCGACCGGAGGAAGTACCGCCCGTGGCTCCGCGCCGCGAGCAACTCCCGGTGCACCCGGGCCGGTACGTCCGCGTACCGGTACACCCGCCCGCCGGTGAACTCCAGCTCCAGCACCCGCGCCCGCGGGTCGTACCCGACCGAGCGCAGCACCGAGGAGTCCACCGCCGTACGGTCCATGACCCTCCCAGTGTGCGGCGGGGGCCCCGGTCGCGCAGTGCGACCGGGGCCCCCGACCTGGGGAACGGCTCTCAGACCAGCACGGGCTGCTGCTCCTCCGCCTGCCCCGGAACGGCCGGGGCGCCGTCCTCGACCGCCACCCCGCGCTTGCGCGGCAGCGCGAACATCAGCAGGAACACCGCCAGCAGCACCCCGGCGACCCACCACATCGCGTGCACGAACGCCCCGCCGAAGGCCGTCCCCAGCTTGTCCGGCGCGACCACGTCGTCCATCGCCCCGAAGAAGGCGACCGACACCAGCCCGAGCCCGAGCGCGTTGCCGATCTGCTGCACGGTGTTGATCAGCCCCGAGGCCGAGCCGGCGTGCCGGCGCGGCACCTCGGACAGCACCGCGTCGGTGATCGGCGCGACGATCAGCCCCATCCCGAGGCCCATCACGACCAGCGGCAGCGCCATCTGCCAGGGCGCGATGGCCGTCCCGTACCGGTCGGCCTCCCAGATGTAGGTGAGCACGCCCGCCGCCATCACCAGCGCGCCCGTCTGGAGCACCTTGCGCCCGAACCGCGGCACCAGCTTCTGCACCGAGAGCCCGGCCGCCGTGGAGACGGCGAGCGAGAACGGTATGCCGGTGCTGCCGGCCTTGAGCGGGCTCCAGCCGAGCCCGACCTGCATGTAGAGGGTCCAGACCAGGAAGAAGATTCCGAGCGCGACGCCGAAGGCCAGCTGCACGCAGATCCCGGCGGCGAAGCTCTTCACCCGGAACAGCGACAGTTCGACCAGCGGGGAGCCGTCCCGCCGCGTCTTGGCCTTCTCGTACGCCACAAACAGCAGGAACACCGGGAGGCTGCCGGCCATCGACAGGTAGCCCCAGAGCGGCCAGCCGGCCTCCCGGCCGTGGGTCAGCGGGTAGATCAGCATCAGCAGGCCGAGGCTGGCCAGGAGCACGCCGACCAGGTCGAGCTTGAGCGCGTGCTCGGCCTTGGACTCATCGATGAAGCGGCGGCCGAGGAGCAGGCCGGCGATGCCGACGGGCAGGTTGATCAGGAAGATCGGCCGCCATTCGAGGCCGAGCAGGTTCCACTCGGTGAGCAGCGCACCGATCATCGGACCGGACACCGCGCCCAGTCCGACCACCGCGCCGAACATCCCGAAGACCTTGCCGCGCTCCTCGGCCGGGAAGGTCGCGTGGATGATCGACAGCACCTGCGGCACCATGAGGGCCGCCGTCAGGCCCTGGACGATCCGCATCGCGACCAGCATCTCCGGGCCGGAGGCCAGCCCGCACAGCGCCGAGGCGAGCGTGAAGCCGCCGATCCCGATCAGGAACAGCCGCTTGCGGCCGTGGATGTCGCCCAGCCGGCCGCCGGTGATCAGCCCGACCGCGAAGGCCAGCGCGTAGCCGCCGGTGACCCACTGGATCGCACTGAAGGACGCACCGGTGTCCTGCTGGATGCTGGGGATGGCGATGTTGACGATGGTCACGTCCACCAGGTCCATGAAGGAGGCGACCATCACGATCGCCAGCGCGATCCACCTCCGCCGGTCGGCTCCTGCCGTACTCATTCCGCTCTCCTCGCTCGTCCGCTTCTCCACGCGGAGAACGGTACGGGCGATATAGGTCAGGAGCTGTCCCAGTTCGTCCGGCATGCTGGACGGCATGACCGACACCCCGGCCCGGCTGCTCAACCTGCTGTCCCTGCTGCAGACCCCGCGCGAGTGGCCCGGCAGCGAACTCGCCGAACGGCTCGGCGTCAGCCCCCGCACCATCCGCCGCGACATCGACCGGCTGCGCGACCTCGGCTACCCGGTGCAGGCCACCATGGGCGCGGACGGCGGCTACCGGCTGGTCGCGGGCACCGCGATGCCGCCGCTGCTGCTGGACGACGAGGAGGCGGTGGCCATCGCGGTCGGCCTGCGAGCGGCCGCCGGGCACGCCGTGGTCGGCATCGAGGAGGCCTCGGTACGGGCCCTCGGCAAACTGCTCCAGGTGCTGCCGAGCCGGCTGCGGCACCGGGTCGGCACCCTCAACAAGGCCACCGTGCCCCTGCTCACCGGGGACGGCCCGACCGTCGACCCGGAGGCCCTGACCCTGCTCGCCGGCGCCGTCACCAACCACGAACGCCTGCGCTTCGCCTACCGGGACCGCGACGGCGCCGAGACCCGGCGCAACGTCGAACCCGAACGCCTCGTCTCCACCGGCCGCCGCTGGTACCTGATCGGCTACGACCTGGACCGGGACGACTGGCGGCTCTTCCGGGTCGACCGGATCGCCGACCCGTTCGCCACCGGTGCCCGCTTCACCCCGCGCCCGCTCCCCGCCGAGGACGCCGCCGTCTTCGTGGCCAACCGGCTGCGCCGCTCACCGACCCGCTCCATGGTGGCCACCGTCCACCGCCCCGCCGCCGAGGTCGACGGCTGGATGCCCTGGACCGGGGACTACGAGATCGAGCCGATCGACGACCACAGCTGCCGGCTGCGCGCCCGCGCGGAGTCCCTGAAGTGGATGGCGGCCGGACTGCTGATGCTGGACTGCGACTTCGAGGTGCACGAGCCCCCGGAGCTGCGCGCCCACCTGCGCGCGATAGCGGCGAGGGCCGAACACGCCGCGGAAAGCGGGAGTTAGGCCCTCGCCCGCATGCTCAGGGCATTGCTCAGGGCATTGCTCAGGGCATTGCTCAGGGCGCTGCCCAGCGCTTTTGCCCAGCGCTTTTGCCCAGCGCTTTTGCTCTGGGCTTTCGCTCAGGGCTTTGTTCAGCGCTTTGCTCAGACCCCGTACTCGCCGGTCAGCAGCGCCCGCCCCAGGGTGTGGAAGGTCAGGTGGAATCCCACCTGGGCCGCCGGGGTGTCGGCGGTGACGTCGAGCTTCTCGACGTCCAGCGCGTGCACCGCGAACACGTAGCGGTGCGGGGCGCCGGGCGGCGGGGCGGCGCCGTCGTACTTGTTGCCGGGGAAGTCGGTGCGCCCGTGGAAGGAGGCCGCGCCGGGCAGGCTGTCGTCCGAGGAACCGGCGCCGCGCGGCAGTTCGACGGTGTCGGCGGGCAGGTTGAGGGCGAGCCAGTGCCACCAGCCGGAGCCGGTCGGCGCGTCCGGGTCGTAGCAGGTGACGGCGATGCTCCTGGTGCCCTCCGGCAGGCCCGACCAGGCCAGCTGCGGCGAGAGGTTGCCGCCCGCGTGGATGAACTCCCGGTCCAGCGTGGCACCTTCGGTGAAGTCCTGGCTGCTCAGCGGGAAGGACGGCACCTGCGGCAGGAACTCGTACGGCAGCGGCGGACGAACACTCATGGGTGCACCTCTCACGGTCGGGATGACACCGGTCACTGTAATGGGGTGCACGTCCGATCCGGGCGCCCCTACAGTCGACGTCATGGTCTCGAAACTCGCCCAGTTGTTCTCGGATTCCCGCCGCGCGCTGTTCACCATGCTCGGGATCCAGGCCGTCATCTGGTCCGTACAGGTGCTGAACTGGCTGGACGACTACGACCTGTCCAGGGAGTTCGGCCTGCGCTCGGAGCAGGTCGGCGACCTGCCCGAGATGTTCACCATGCCGTTCCTGCACTTCAGTTGGGACCACATCCTGTCCAACTCCTGGCCGCTGTTCGTGCTCGGCTTCCTGGCCGCCTACCGGGGCATGCGGAAGTTCCTGCTGGCCAGCCTGGTGATCACGGTCTCCGGCGGACTCACGGTCTGGCTGCTGGAGAGCCCGAACACGGTGACGGCCGGGGCGAGCGGCATGGTCTACGGCTACCTCGGCTACGTGGTGCTGCGCGGGGTCCTCGACCGCAACGTGCTGGACGCGGTCGTCGGCCTCGGCGTCGCCGCGGTCTACTGGACCACCCTGATCGGCATCCTGCCGATCGCCCACGGCGTCAGCTGGCTGGGCCACCTCGGCGGGCTGATCGGCGGGCTGGCCGCCGCCGTCCTGCTCCGCGACCAGGCGCAGCCGAAGCCCGCGCCCGCCACCCCCGCCGGGGCGCCCGCCGGCATCGCGCCCTCGCCCGGCAGCCCCAACGCCGCCCTGCTCAAGGAGCTCGACGACCTGGGCCTCTAGCCCATCCGGACGGCCCTTCCGAACGGCCCTTCCGGACGGCCTATCCGAACGGCCCGTCCGAATGGCCTTCCGAACCAGCCAGGTATAGACCATTCCCACCCCTGCGGCTAGCGTGAACGACGCACCTGCCCCCAGCTCCGGAGCCGCACCGTGGAGTCGTCCGTCCTCGCCTTCGCCACCGACCTGCTCGACGAGGGCGCCGACACCTTCTTCGGCAACCTCACCGACCGGGCCGGCGTCGGCGGCGTCACCCTGGCCTCCGTCTACCACGAGGCCCGCGACGTCTTCCCGCACAACCCCCGCCGGGTGATCCGCTACCTGGAGCCCGGCGCCGCCTACTTCCGCCCGGACCGGGCCCGTTGGCGGGGCCGCCGGCTGGCGCCCGTGCCGTCCACCGCGATCGGCGACCGCGACCCCTTCGCCGAGGCCGCCGCCGAGGCCGGCCGCCGGGGCCTGAAGCTGCACGCCTGGACGGTCTTCTGCCACAACGACCGGCTCGGCTTCGCCCACCCGGACTGCGCCCCGGCGAACGCCTTCGGCGACCGCCACCTCACCGAGCTCTGCCCGGCCCACCCGGAGGTCCGCGAGTACGCGCTGACCCTGGTCCAGGAACTCGCCCGGTACGGCGTGGACGCGATCCGCGCCGAGTCCCTGCACTTCCACGGCCTGCGCCACGGCTACCACCACGAGCGCTACTTCGAGGAGCTGGGCCCGACCGCCGAGGCCCTGCTCGGCGTCTGCTTCTGTCCGCACTGCCGCGCCGCCGCCACCCGCGCGGGCGTCCCCGCCGAGCGGGTCGCCGAGGCGGTACGGAGCGAACTGCGCCGCCGCCTGGCCGACGAGAGCGCCGCCGCCGAGCCGGCCGACCTGAGCGCCCTCGCCGACGGCGCCTTCGCCGCCTACGTGGACGCCTCCGCCGCCACCGTCACCACGCTCGCCGCCGAGCTCACCGAGCAGGCCCGCCGGCACGGCATGCGGCTGAGCTTCATGGACGGCGGCGGCCCCGGCAAGGGCTGGCTGTCCGGCATCGACCTGCCCGCCCTCGCACGGGCCACCGACCAGATCGAGACCCTCGGCTACGCGAGGACCCCGGAGGCCGTCCGGGAGAAACTCGCCGCCTTCGCTCTGCACGGCGTCCGCCCGGAGCGGATGGCGGTGATCCTGCGCCCGATGGCCTCGGACTGCGACGGCCCGGAGAACCTCGCCGCCAAGATCGCCGCCCTGCGCGAACTCGGCGTCCCCGAGGTCGAGTTCTACAACTACGGCCTGATGCGGCTGTCCTCGCTGGACCGGATCGGCGCCGCACTCGCCGGCTGACAGCCCGCCGTCTGAAGGCTCACCGGCCGATAGCCCGCCGACGGAAAGCTCACCGACCGGTAGCTCACCGCCCGAGGGTTCACCGCCGCCGCTTGGACGTCCCGAACAGGCTGCGCGAGATCTCCTGCCCGAGCTGCTTCCCGGCCGAGCGGGCGAAGGACTTCACGGTCGGGTTGCTGAGCAGCGAGCCCAGCAGCCCGCCCGCCCCCGTCGGCTCCTCCCGCCGCGGCGCGGGCTCACGCGGGGCGGGCTCACGCGGGGCGGGCTCGACCGGTGCCGGCTCCGGCCGGGGTGCCCGGGCCGCCAGCTTCTCGTACGCGGACTCCCGGTCGATCGCGTCCCGGTAGCGCGCCGTCAGCGGCGAGGCGTCCACCACCGCCCGCAGCGCTCCCTCCTCGATCGGCCCCATCAGCGACTGCGGCGCCCGCAGCCTGGTGGCCGCGACCGGTGTCGGCGCGCCCTTCTCGGAGAGCACGGTGACCACGGCCTCGCCGGTCCCCAGCGAGGTGAGCACCGTGCCGAGGTCGTAGGAGGAGCGGGGGAAGGTCGAGACGGTGGCCTTGAGCGCCTTGGCGTCGTCCGGGGTGAAGGCGCGCAGCGCGTGCTGCACCCGGTTGCCCAGCTGGGCGAGCACCTCGGCCGGGACGTCCTTCGGCGTCTGGGTCACGAAGAAGATGCCGATGCCCTTGGAGCGGATCAGCCGTACGGTCTGGGTGATCGCCTCCAGGAAGGCCTTGGAGCCGCCCTTGAACAGCAGGTGCGCCTCGTCGAAGAAGAACACCAGCTTGGGCCGGTCCAGGTCGCCGACCTCCGGCAGTTCCTGGTACAGGTCGGCGAGCAGCCACATCAGGAAGGTGGAGAACAGTCGCGGCCGGTCCTGCACGGCGGGCAGTTCCAGCACCGAGACCAGGCCCTGCCCGTCCGTCGTGGTGCGCAGCAGTTCGGCGGTGTCGAACTCGGGTTCGCCGAAGAACGCCCCGGCGCCCTCGTTCTCCAGCACGGTGAGCGCCCGCAGGATCACCCCGGCGGTGGCCGCGGAGAGGCCGCCGATGGTGCGCAGTTCCTCCTTGCCCTCGGGTGAGGTGAGGTGGCCGATGACGGCGGTGAGGTCCTTGAGGTCGTAGAGCTCCAGGCCCTGGCGGTCGGCGTAGTGGAACACCAGGCTGAGCGAGGACTCCTGGGTCTCGTTCAGGTCCAGCACCTTGGCGAGCAGCAGCGGGCCGAAGCTGGTGACGGTGGCCCGGATCGGGATGCCGGTGCCCTGCCCGCCGAGCGAGTAGAACTCGGCCGGGCAGCCCCGGGGCGTCCACTCCTGCCCGACCTCGGCGGCCCGGGCGGTGGTGCGGTCGCCCGGCGCACCGGGCGCGGCGATGCCGGAGACGTCGCCCTTGATGTCGGCGAGGAACACCGGCACGCCCTGGGCGGAGAGCTGTTCGGCGATCAGCTGGAGGGTCTTGGTCTTCCCGGTGCCGGTGGCCCCGGCGACCAGCCCGTGCCGGTTGAGCACCCCGAGCGGGATGCGCACCTGCGCGTCGGGGTACGCGGTGCCGTCCAGCAGCACCGCGCCGAGGTCGAGCGCGGGCCCGGTGAAGGCGTACCCGTCGGCGATCTCCCGGACGGCCGGCGGGGTGGTGGCGGAAGGCATCGGGGCACGCTCCTGGGCGGGATCGGCGGACGGGAGCTGGTCCTGAACCCGGCCGGGCCCAGGCGATGTTCACGACATTTCCCATCAAACAGCCGCAATCGCCCTCCCGCAGCTCGCACCCGTGCGCGTGGCGGCGCCGCGGCTGCTGCGCCGCGCGCCGTCCGAACGGTAGGCTTTCCGTGTGATCTTCAAGCGCATCGGCAATGGGCGGCCGTACCCGGATCACGGCCGGACGAGCACCCGTCAGTGGGCTGACGTCGCCCCACGCCCGGTGCGGCTCGACCAGCTGGTGACCACCAAGGGCCAACTCGACCTGGAAACCCTGTTGGCCGAGGACTCGACCTTCTACGGGGACCTCTTCGCCCACGTGGTGAAGTGGCACGGCGACCTCTACCTGGAGGACGGGCTGCACCGGGCCGTACGGGCCGCGCTGCAGCAGCGCCAGGTACTGCACGCCCGTGTCCTCGAAATGGACTGACGGCCGCACCCCGGCTCCCAGGACCGCCCCCTCGCCACCCGGCGGAGGGCGGTCCGCGCGTACCCGGATACCTCCTTTCGGGTACCGGGGTACTCCAGATGATGATCGTTTAGTACCTTCACAGCTGTCCGGCACTACGCTGCTGACTACGGCCGCGACCAGGGGATCCGCCCCCACCTGAGGGCGTCTCCTACCCGGCCCACCCCGTCATCCCGACCCGCCCTGGCACGAGGGGGAGACAGACCGTGAGCATGTTGACTCCCCAAGGCCTCAAGGGGAAGCAGTACCGCGTCACCGGCAACGCCTATCCGCGGCTGGGCCGGCCCCCGAAGAAGAGTCGCAAGGTGATCGCCGCACTCGCGGCGCTGCTCGCCCTGGCCCTGATCGGCCTCGGCGGCGTACAGCTGTACGACATCTTCCGCGGCAAGGACAGGAACGCCGCCGCCCAGGCCTGCGCCGCCCCGTCCGGCAAGCCGCTCGCGGCCCCGACCGCCGGCGCCACCCCGGGCGCCCCCGCGGCCTCCGGCGCGCCGGTCGACCCGCACGCCGTCCCGCAGCCCTCCGCCGTCACGGTGAACGTCTACAACGCCACCACCAAGGCCGGCCTGGCCGGCCGGACCGCCGACGAGCTCAAGAAGCGCGGCTTCACCATCGGCAAGGTCGGCAACGCGCCCGCCGAGCTGGACAAGAAGGTGCCCGGCACCGCCCAGGTGATCGCCGGCCCGACCGGCGTCGCCGCCGGCACCCTGGTGAGCTCCCAGATCGCCGGGGCCACCGTCACCGCCGACGCCCGCGCCGACACCACCGTGGACTTCGTGATCGGCGACAGCTACAACGCCCTGCTGGACGAGACCCAGGCGGCCGCGGCCCTCGCCCTGGCCATCAAGCCCTCCCCCACCCCGAGCGCCACCGGCAGCTGCTAGGTGTACTGACCATGCAGGACGAGGAGAGCCCCCGGCAGACGCAGTGCCGGGGGCTCTCGGACGTTCGGAGTCGTGCGGGAAGGGTGGTCAGCCGGCCGTGCCGTACAGCCGGTCGCCCGCGTCGCCCAGGCCGGGGACGATGTAGCCGTTCTCGTTCAGCCGCTCGTCGAGGGCGGCGGTGACCACGGTGACCGGCAGGCCGGCCAGCTCCCGCTGCACCACCTCGACGCCCTCGGGCGCGGCCAGCAGCACCACGGCGGTGACGTCGGTGGCACCGCGCTCGATCAGCATCCTGATCGCGGCGACCAGGGTGCCGCCGGTGGCCAGCATCGGGTCGAGCACGTAGACCTGGCGGCCGGAGAGGTCGTCGGGCATCCGGGTGGCGTACGTGGAGGCCTCCAGGGTCTCCTCGTTGCGCACCATGCCGAGGAAGCCGACCTCGGCGGTCGGCAGCAGACGGGTCATCCCGTCCAGCATGCCGAGGCCGGCCCGCAGGATCGGGACGACCAGCGGACGCGGGTAGCTGAGCCGGGTGCCGAGCGTGACCGCCACGGGCGTGGTGATCTCCACCTCGTCGGTGCGGACGTCCCGGGTGGCCTCGTAGGCGAGGAGGGTCACCAGCTCGTCGGTCAGGCGACGGAAGGTCGGCGAGTCGGTGCGCTCGTCGCGCAGGGTGGAGAGCTTGTGGGCGACCAGGGGGTGGTCGACGACGTGGAGACGCATGTACCGAGGTTAGCCCGGTCCTGGACGCCTGTACGACACGCCGTGCCAGGCCGCCCACCGGCCGCGGTCACCTTTTCGTGACACGCCGTGACGCACGCCGGATGTCCGGACGGAACCGGCTCCTGTGGTATCAACCCGGCCGTTCGGGGAATGTCACGTCTTATGACGAGCAACCCGAAGGCCGGGGATGGCTCGGCGGACGACCCCGCCGGCGCGGCGGGCCTTCGCGCCGGCCCGCCGCAGGACCCCCCGGAGACCGAGTCGGAGCGCCGCAGGCGGCGGGCCGTCTTCCTGCGCGAGCTCGCCGAAGCCCGTGAACTGAGGGAGCGGGTACAGCCCCGACGGACCAAGGAACGGCGGATGCGCGAAGCGATGCGGATGCGAACCTTCCGGATCTGACACCGCTCCGCCGGCCGCGCCGAGACCCCGTCGCGACCCGGCCGCCCCTCCTCCGGGCGTTCGGAACAAAATTCGACCGGCGTCGGACGGTCCCGCCCGGGTTCCGCCCGCCGCCACCCGGCCCTTCCGACACGACCTGCAAAGACGCGCTGCCGAACACCCCCCGCGAGGGCGGGCTTTCTGTCACGATTCCGATGGGACGGTCCGAACAAGCGGATCGCCTCTGGCGCGGGGGCGGCCAGATTTCCGCGTTGCCCGAACGCGCCGACAGCCGAGACCGATGATCTTGGGAGTGTCCCTGGTGGCGTACTTCGCTGCAGTGCTTGCTCGCACCGAGGACGGGTGGGATGTGAGCGAGACGGAGCTCGACGACGTCGAAACCCTGGCCGATCTGACCGATCTGGCCCGCGGCTCCGCACAGGACGACGACAGCGTCCTGATCTTCATCGAACAGGAGGATTCCTGGTTCGCCATCCTCCGGGTGGACGGTGAGGACGACCCGCGGATCTTCGTGTCGGACGGCGCCGCCGCGGCCCGCAGCTCCTACGGCTCCGTCCTCACCGACGAGCTGGTCGACCAGGCCGGCGAGAGCGAGTTCGGCGACCTGGACCACCTGCTGGACGAGGAGTCGGAGACCGAGGCGCGGGACGACGAGGACGCGGACGCCCGCGACGGCGTCCCGGTCGGCCCGCTCGGCGACGCCCACCTGCTCACCGAGTTCGGCCTGGCCGCCGACGAACTGCTCGGTCTCAGCGGCGAGGGCGCGGTGCCGGGCGACGCCCTGGAGGAGATCGCCGAGGCCCTGGGCTGCGGCGAGGTCCTGGAGTCGGTCCGGTAACGGCCCCGGTCGCACCGGTGTCCACCACCGGATGCCCGACACTGGATGCCATGCAGCCCGCATCCACCCCGCTGACCGTCCCGTACGTCCCCCCGCTGCCCGCCCCCGTCCGCCCCGACCCGGTCCGCGACCGCTGGGCGGCGCCGATGCGCCTCGCCATCGCCGAGGCCGCCCTGGCGCCGGCCACCGGGGACGTCCCGGTCGGGGCGCTCGTCCTGGGCCCGGACGGCAAGGTGATCGGACGCGGCCACAACGAGCGCGAGGCGGTCGGCGACCCGACCGCGCACGCCGAGGTGGTCGCGATCCGGCAGGCCGCCGACCGGCTCGGGGAGTGGCGGCTCAGCGGCTGCACCCTGGTGGTGACCCTGGAGCCCTGCACGATGTGCGCCGGAGCCATCGTGCTGTCCCGGATCGACCGGGTGGTCTACGGCGCCCTCGACGAGAAGGCCGGCGCGGCCGGCTCGCTCTTCGACGTGATGCGCGACCGCCGGCTCAACCACCGGCCCGAGGTGATCTGGGGCGTCCTCGCCGAGGAGTGCGGCGAGCAGCTGCGCGCATTCTTCGACACCCACCGCCGAGGCCCCGGCGACGGCCCTTCGATACGGATTTCGTGACCGTGCCACCCGTCCGGTAGAGTTCCCCTCGGTAGCGTGTCCGAGCGGCCAAAGGAGCACGCCTCGAAAGCGTGTGTGGGGGCAACTCCACCGTGGGTTCGAATCCCACCGCTACCGCCAGAAAGCCCGAGGGCCCGTCCGATCCGGACGGGCCCTCGGCGTTTCCGCGCCCCCTCGAACACGGAAAGGGCCCCGTACTCCGGGCTGATGACCACCATGGCCCGGCTCGTACGGAGCCTTGGAGGGGGAGCGGCTCGGGGGGACTGACCGCTCCCCCGGCGGAGTCCCACAACCGGCGCCGCGAGGGGGGTAGCCGCGACCACCGGTCCCACAGCGGGGGCTCCGGATCCACACGCCGGGGATTCCTGCCAGATCCTCGGCACGTCAACCATCCTGCCGTCCGGGCCGCGCCGGGACATCCGGAGAAAGGCCCCACTCGCGGGGACCTTCGTCCCGCCGGGCGAACGCGCCGCACACTTGATAGCCCGTCCGGTGGATAAGCTGCCCTGCAGGGCCGCTCGGGGACCCGGATGACGGCGGCCCACCGCAGGGAGGAAGGTCACGATGGCGCAGGCGAAGAAGATCGGCATGGCCCTCCTGCTCATCTTCGTGCTCTACTCGATCATCACCTCGCCGGCCCGGTCCGCCGAACTCGTCCAGCTGGGTTTCGAGGGCATCTCGAACGCGGCCAAGGCGGTCGGCACCTTCATGACCGGTCTGATCAAGTAAGGAGCGGCACATCGTGATCCGCCACCTGGTCCTGTTCAAGCTCAACGAGGGCGTCGCCAAGGACGAGCAGCGCGTGCTGTCCGGTGCCAAGGCGTTCGCCGAGCTCGGCTCGCTGATCCCCGAGCTGCGCGAGTGGGAGTGCGGCTGGAACACCACCGAGCGCGACATCGCGTACGACTACGCGATCAACAGCCTGGTCGAGGACGGCACGGCCCTCCAGGCGTACCTGACCCACCCCGCGCACCAGGCCGCGGCCGGCCAGTGGCGCGAGTTCGCGACCTGGGTGATCGCCGACATCGAGGTCTGACCCCGCCGCCGTCCCCCGGACGGCCCGCGCCCGCCCCGTCCGGTCCCCGGACGGGGCGTCTTGGTCTGCCCCGGAACAATCCTTGCGGCGCCTCGCCGGCGGGACCGGCCAAGCCCGGGCACCCCACCAACACACCTCCACCGGGTGCTTGCCCGACCTGTGCCCACCTTGTGATGCTATGACCGGTTTTGCCGGACATGGCGAGGTGCGAACCAGCCGCGACACCCGATCCGCAGGGCCCACCATTGTTGAATTTGGGAGGGGTGACGTGTCCGTGGACGACGTGTTGGCTGCGATCATCAGCCCGGCCGGTGAGCTCCGTCCGGACGGGCTTCGCGGCCCCGGCGGCCGCCCCGTCATGGACGTCCGGACACTCACCCGGGTGCTGTTCGAACGACTCTCCGAGCTGCCGCCGGACGCCCCCGAACGGGAGCGGGTCCGGGCCGCCCTGATCGAGGTGAACATCCCGCTGGTCCGCTACGCGGCCACCCGCTTCCGCAGCCGCAGCGAGCCGATGGAGGACGTCGTCCAGGTCGGCACCATCGGTCTGATCAACGCGATCGACCGCTTCGACCCGACCCGGGGCGTCCAGTTCCCCACCTACGCGCTGCCGACCATCCTGGGCGAGATCAAGCGCTACTTCCGGGACAACGTCCGCACCATGCACGTCCCGCGCCGGCTCCAGGAGCTGTGGGTCCAGGTCAGCGGCGCCATGGAGGAGCTGACGGTGCAGCACGGGCGGACCCCCAAGGTGCCCGAGATCGCCGCCAGCCTGCGGATCCCGGAGGAGGACGTCCGGGCCTGCCTGGACGCCGGGCGCGCCTACAACGCCGCCTCCCTGGAGGCCGCCCAGGAGCACGAGGGCGGGCTCGCCCTGCTGGACCGGCTCGGCTACGAGGACGCCGCACTGGCCGAGGTCGAGCACCGCGACATGGTCCGCCACCTGCTGGTCCAACTCCCCGAGCGGGAGCGGCGGATCGTGATGCTGCGGTTCTTCGCCAACCTCACCCAGTCGCAGATCAGCACCGAACTGGGGATGTCCCAGATGCACGTCTCCCGGCTGCTCTCCCGGATCCTGACCAGGCTTCGGACCGGCAACTCCTGGGAAGAGTGAGATTGCAGCGCGTTACTCCGACGTGACATCTTGCGACGTTCGGGTTTGCCGAGGACCGTGTTCCGGTATGGAGGGGGTTGGGCCCCTGCCGGGAACCTCCGTGCGACGGCCCCCGTTCAACTGTCAGTCACAAGGGGGTGGGTGCATGTCCGGAGAGCTGGGCACTGCGGAGATCCACGCTGGTCAGGCCAAGGGTACGGCGGTCGCCGAGGACCGGATCCCGCTCCAGCGGGCCACGTCTCTCGAAAGGCCCGGCGCCGGGGCGCCCGGCCCGGTGACGTCCACCCAGGCGCCGCCCGGCGCCGGGCTGGACACCCGGACGCTCTCCCGCTCGCTGTTCCTGCGGCTGGCCGCACTGGAAGCGGGCAGCGAGGAGCACACCTACGTCCGGGACACCCTGATCGAGCTCAACCTGCCGCTGGTCCGGTACGCCTCGGCGCGTTTCCGCAGCCGCAACGAGCCGATGGAGGACATCGTCCAGGTCGGCACGATCGGGCTGATCAAGGCGATCGACCGCTTCGACCCGGAACGCGGGGTGGAGTTCCCCACCTTCGCGATGCCCACCGTGGTCGGCGAGATCAAGCGCTTCTTCCGGGACACCAGTTGGTCGGTCCGGGTGCCACGGCGGCTGCAGGAGCTGCGGCTGGCGCTCACCAAGGCCGGGGACGAACTGTCCCAGCGGCTGGACCGCTCCCCCACCGTCGCCGAGTTGGCCGCCTGCCTCGGAGTCAGCGAGGAGGACGTGGTCGAGGGCCTCGCGGTGGGCAACGCCTACACCGCCAGCTCGCTGGACTCCAGCCCCGGCGAGGAGGACAGCGAGGGGCCGCTGGCCGAACGGCTCGGCTACGAGGACCTCGCGCTGGAGGGCGTGGAGTACCGGGAGTCGCTCAAGCCGCTGCTGGCCAAGCTGCCGCCGCGCGAGCGCCGGATCATCATGCTGCGGTTCTTCGGCAACCTCACCCAGTCGCAGATCGGCGAGGAGATCGGCATCTCCCAGATGCACGTCTCCCGGCTGCTCACCCGGACGCTCACCCAGCTCCGCGCGGGGCTGATCAGCGAGGGCTGACCGCCGCCACCGTCCGGCTCAACTGCCGCCGTCTTCCAGGAGGTTGGCGCGCAGCCCGGCCAGCACGTCCGCGTCCAGCCCGAGCCCCTCCCGCCAGAACGCGTCGAAGCCGCTCCAGCCGGCCTCGACCTCCGCGAAGGCCGCGTCCAGGTAGCCGCGGTCGGCCCGGAAGACCGGCAGGAGGAGCTCGGGCTCGCGCATCAGGCCGCGGCCGCCGAAGTCGGCCAGCACCCGCTCGACCACCGCGGCGGAGCGCGCATTGGTGAGCAGGTAGTCGGCGAGCACCGTCTCGCGGTCCACGCCCAGTGCGGTCAGCACGAGCGCCGCCGCCCAGCCGGTGCGGTCCTTGCCCGCCGAGCAGTGGAACAGCAGCGGCACGCCGTCCGGGGCGGCGAGCAGCCGCAGCAGGGCGGCGAAGCGCTCGCGGGCCGCCGGGTCGGTGACGAACCAGCGGTAGAGCCCGGTCATCATGGCGGCCGCCCGGCCGTCGCCGAGCACGGCGCGCTGCTTGTCCGGGCTGCGGTCGGCGAGGGCTCCGCGCAGCGTCAGGTGGATGTCGAAGTCCGTTGCCAGCAGCGGGAGATGATGGACGGCAACGCCGTCCGGCAGCCGGTCCGGACCGGCCTCGCGGACCTCCTCGGGGCCGCGCAGGTCGACCACCGCGCGCAGTCCGAGCGCGCCCAGCGGGCCGAGGTCCTCGGCGGTGACATGGTTCAGGCCATCACTGCGCAGGGCCGCTCCACGGCGGACCGCGGCCCCCTCGACCGTCCGATAGCCGCCCAGATCCCGGGCGTTGACCGCACCGCGCAGGCCCAGACTACGGCCGACCAGGACCGTTCCGTCCGGTTCCGGGAGCGCATTCCGTACGTTCCCGATTCGCTCGGATGCGATCTGACGATCAGCCACCAGAGGCCTCCATTGCATATTCGGACTGTCACATGGCACAGCGGTGCCTGATATTGCATGAACCTGCCCATTGGAGCGGCAAGATGTGCAAGAGTGTCGTGCGCAACGACGACAGTGTAGGTGCCCCCCAGAGCCGTGTGAGCCGCACAGTCGGTAACCAGGTGTAGCACTCGGCTTCCGGTTTTTCATTTTCAATTCATTATTTGCGCGGGCGGTCCGGTTACGGTCACAATCAGCGCCTCCATGGCTTCACCATGAACGTTGGTAACAGGTTCGCTGCACTCTCGCCCAATTGGTCCCTCGCACCGCCGACCCTCGACCAGGATGGGCGCCGGGCAGCCTGCTGCCCGCGAACAGCTACACGGGCAGGCGAGCGCGAAACAGCGCGGCGCCTGGCCCAAGGGGAGGATCAGACATGGGTCGAGCGACCCGAAGAGTTGCCGCCTGCGCAGCGGCAGTTCTGCTGGCCAGCGGCCTGCAGACCACCCTGGCCCACGGCGACACCACGCCGCCCAGGATCGACCTCACCATCCTGGTCATCGACGACGGGGGCCCGTCCGTCGCGGCGATCACCGCCGAGCTCAAGAGCCAGGGCACGCCGTACAAGGTCGTCAGCCTCAATGACCCCAGCCGCCCCGTCATCAACTCCGCTTTCCTGAGCGACACGGTGAACGGACTGCCCCGGGGCAAGTACCAGGGCATCGTGCTGCCCAACGAAAACCCCTTCCCCAACAGCGCCGCCGAGATGACCGCGATCGCCACCTACGAGGCGGCTTTCAACGTCCGGCAGATCGACGCGTACACCTGGGCCAGCCCGGCCGTGGGTCTGAACTACGCCCAGAATCCGGGATTCGTCGGAACCCTCGACGGATTCCAGGCGGCCACCACGACGGCCGGCACTTCGGGTCCCTTCGGGTACCTCAAGGGCAGCGTCCCGTTCGAGGACAACGACCCCAACGTCAGTGAGAGCTACGGCTACCTGGCCACCCCGCTCGCCAACCTGCCGTCCGGTGCCTCCTTCGTCCCGCTGGTCGACGCGGCGATACCCAACACCACCAACCGCGGTTCGCTGGTCGGCGAGTACACCCACGACGGCCGCAAGGAACTGGTCGTCACCTTCGTCTACAACCAGTACCAGCAGCAGTACCGGTTGCTGGCCCGCGGCATGGTCGACTGGATCACCCAGGGTGTCCACCTCGGCTACGACCGCAACTACTTCGCCACCCACGTGGACGACGTGTTCCTGGCCGACGACCGCTGGGACACCGTGCTCAAGTGCACCCCCGGTGACGTCACCTGCCCGCCCGGCACCCCGGACACCGCCAACCCGATCCGGATGACGCCGGCCGACGCGCAGTACCTCAAGCAGTGGCAGACCGCCAACAACTTCACGCTGGACATGGTGTTCAACGGCGGCGGCAGCGAGGACTGGAAGGCCGACCACCAGACCACGGTGGACCCGACCGCCGGCCAGATGATCGCCGACCAGAACAGCTACCGCTGGATCAACCACACCTACACCCACCCCTACCTGGGCTGCGTGCAGGACGTCACCGTGGTGCCGTGGAAGTGCACCAAGGACGCGACGGGCAACACCGTCTGGACCGACCAGAACACCATCTCCACCCAGATCAAGCAGAACTTCGACTGGGCCACCGCCAACGGCCTCAAGCCCGACCCGCAGGCGCTCGTCACCGGTGAGCACTCCGGTCTGCTCACCGCCCCGCAGGAGACCAGCGACAACCCGAACCTGGCGCCGGCGCTGGCCGCCAACGGCATCAAGTTCACCGGCAGCGACGCCTCCCGCGAGCCCGGCCAGCGGGCCGTCGGCTCCTCCACGCTGACGGTGCCGCGGTACCCGATGAACGTCTTCTACAACGCCGGTTCGGCGAAGGAGGAGGCTGACGAGTACAACTGGATCTACACCAGCAAGGCCAACGGCGGCAGCGGCGTCTGCGAGAACAACGCCAACTCCACCTGCCTGCCCCAGCCGCTGGACACCGCCACCGGCTACCAGTCGTACATCGTGCCGCTGGAGGCCCGGATCGACCTCGGCCACGTGCTGAACAACGACCCGCGGCCGCACTTCGTGCACCAGTCGAACCTCTCCGAGGACCGCATCCTGTACCCGGTGCTGGAGAAGATCCTCGGCAACTACCGCTCGCTGTTCGCCGACAGCACCCCGATCGTGAACCTCGGCGAGCGCGAGATCGGCCAGGAGTTCCAGAAGCGCGCGGCCTGGAACAAGGCCGTCGCCGCCGGGCAGGTCACCGCCTACAAGATCGGCAACACCGTCACCGTCAGCGCGCCGGCCGGTGTTCAGGTCCAGGCCACCATGCCGACCGGAACTGCTCAGAAGATGGCCATCGGGACGGCCGCCTTCGGTTCGGCCTACGCCGGTACGCTCTCGGGCTGGGCGTCCCCGGGCGCCCTGCAGAGCGGCATCACCCTGCAACTCCCCTCCGGCAGCGCGCCGGCCGCCCCGGCCGCCGTCGCGCCGAACGTGGCGGCCAAGTCCGTCCCGGCACCGGCGCCGGCGGACAAGAAGGTCGTGCCGCAGGGCGTGGCCACGCCCGTCCCGGCGGGCCCGAGCGACGTCACCCGCAAGCCCGCCCAGTCCCTCGTCCCCGGCAGCGGCACCCCGGTGCCCGGCAAGGACGTGGTCCAGGGCGCCAAGCCCCAGGGCAACGGTGCCCCCACCGGACGCTCCGGCAACCGGTAACCCTTAGCACCTCGTAGCGGGGTCGGGCCGGTCTCCCGGTCCGACCCCGCCACGGGTCCCGCGCCGGCCACCCAGTCCGGACAACGACGCAAGAACAGGAGGGGGGACAGGAGATGCGCGTCACCCTGCTCACCGAGGGGACGTACCCGCACCAGCACGGCGGCGTGAGCGTCTGGTGCGACCAACTCGTTCAGGGCATGCCGGACGTCGACTTCGACATCATCGCCGTCACCGGAACCGGCCAGGAACCACTGGCCTGGGAACTGCCCGCCAACGTACGGTCGGTCACCACCGCACCGCTGTGGGGCCCGGCCTCCGAGGCCCGGCCGCCGCGCGGCAAGGAGATGCGACGCTTCCTCAACGCGTACGAGCGCTTCCTGCACTCCATCCTCGACCCGGTCTACACCACCCACTTCGGCACCGAGCTGTACGGCTTCGCCGACCTCGCCCGGCGCGGGCTGCTCAGCCCGGCGCTGCGCAGCGAGCGCGCCCTGCGCACCCTCCAGCACGTGTGGACCCGTGACTACCTGCCCACCGCGGTCTCCCGGCCCACCATGCACGACGCGCTGAACGCCACCGACCTGCTGGAGCACGCGCTGCGGCCGCTCTCGGTCGACCCGCCGACCGACGGCGTCGCCCACGCGGCCAGCGGCGGCCTCGCCACCCTGCCCGGGCTGATCGCCGCCCAGCAGTTCGGCGTACCGTTTCTGCTCACCGAGCACGGCATCTACCTGCGCGAGCGCTACCTCGGCTACCGCACCGGCCCGTACCGCTGGCCGGTCAAGGCGCTGCTGCTCGGCTTCTACCGGATGCTCGCCGAGGAGAGCTACCGGCAGGCAGCCCTGGTCACCCCCGGCAACCGGTACAACCGGCGCTGGGAGGAGCGCGGCGGCACCCCGTCCACGCACATCCGCACCGTCTACAACGGGGTGGACCCGGCCGCCTTCCCCCCCGCCGGGCCCGAGCCCGAGACGCCGACCCTCAGCTGGGCCGGCCGGGTCGACCCGATCAAGGACCTGGAAACGCTGATCCGGGCCTTCGCCATCGTCCACCAGGAGATCCCCGAGGCGCGGCTGCGGCTCTTCGGGGGCACCCCCAAGGGCGGCGAGGCGTACCGGGACGGCTGCATAGCCCTGGCCACCGAGCTCGGCGTGGCCGACTCGGTGGCCTTCGAAGGCCGCGTCGCCGACATCACCGACGCGTACGCGGCGGGCAACGTGGTGATGCTCTCCAGCATCAGCGAGGGCTTCCCGTTCACCCTGATCGAGGCCATGTCCTGCGGCCGCGCGACCATCTCGACCGACGTCGGCGGCGTGCGCGAGGCCGTCGGCGACACCGGACTGGTCGTCCCGCCGCGCGAGCCCGAGCCGATGGCGGCCGCCGCGATCGAGCTGCTGCGCGACCCCGCGCGGCGCGCCCGGCTCGGCGAGGGCGCCCGGCTGCGGGTCATCGAACAGTTCACGCTCCGCCAGAACATCGACGGCTTCCGGGGCATCTACACCGAACTCCTGGGCACCTCCCGCTGGATGCCCGGCGGGATGGTCACCGTCACCGACGAGGTCCCCAGCCCGGACTGGGACCAGCAGCTGACCGCCGCCCGGCCCGAGCCCAGCGAGGTGGGCGCGTGAACGAGCGAAGCGAGAGAACCATCAGCAGGCGCGCGTACCGCGAAGGGGCCGCCGAGCGCAGCGAGGTGGGCGCGTGAACGAGCGAAGCGAGAGAACCATCAGCAGGCGCGCGTACCGCGAAGGGGCCGCCGAGCGCAGCGAGGTGGGCGCATGAGTGGCCCCATCCGCCTCGTCCCGGACGAGGGCGGCGCCGAGCGGACGATGCAGCTGCGCACCCTGCCGCTGAAGCGCCGCCGCCCCGCCCCGCCCACCGAGCCCGACCCCGCCGAGCAGCTCGACCTCTCCGACGACCCGCTGGACGAGCTCGCCGAGCGCCTGCAGGACGTCTGCGCCGACGCCGTCCACCCGTACGAGATCGCGGCCTTCCTGGAGTCGGACGGCCTCTCCGACGAGCAGGCGGCCCTGCTGTACGGCCGCCCCGACGCGTTCACCGTCGCCGAGGAGCTGTTCGAGAAGGTCGAGCGCCGCTACCCCGGCCCGAGCTCCGAGTTCGCCAACCCCTGGCGGGCCGACCCGTGGCGCTGCGTGGTGCGCGGCCTGGTGTTCGCCCTGCCCGGCCTCGGCTACCTGCTCGGCGCCAACCTGTTCGCGACCGCCCGGATGCGCTTCGGCCTGCCCTCGGGCATGCTCGCGCTGTCCATCGCCACGCTGGTCAGCTGGGGCTTCAACCAGGCGCTGGCGCACCGCTCGTACCGCTGGCTGAGCCGGCTGCGCCGTCGGGACGCGGCGGTCTGCCTGGCCGTGGGCGCCCCGATCGGCGCGCTGCTGGCCTCCGGCTGCGCGTACGTGATCGGCGGACCGCTGGGCGCGCTCTGGTTCGCCGCGGGCCAGTCCTGCTACCTGGCCGCGGCCACCGCGCTGCTGGTGCTCGGGCGGGAGAAGTTCCTGCTGCTGGCGCTGGCCCCGGCCTCGGTCGGCGCGGGCGTGGTGCTGGCGGTCGACGTCCCGCAGCCGGTCCGTACGGCGGTGCTGCTCGCCTCGGTGGCACTGGCGGTCGGCCTGGCCGTCCGGGAGCTGCTGGTCGCGGCCCGCGGCGGCGAACGGGACGGCGTGAAGCTGAGGCTGCCGATCCGCCAGGAGGTCCCGCACCTGCTGTTCGGGCTGGCCTGCGGTGCGCTCACGCTGATCGCCGGCCTCGGCGAGACCATCCACCAGGCCGTGCACGCCGCCTCGCACGCGGTGCACACCCCGGCCCACGGCGCGCACGTCCAGACGGCTCCGACCGGCCCGGCCATGATCGCGCTGACGCTCAGTCTCGGCCTGGCCGAGTGGCTGCTGTTCCGCTACCGGGCAATGGCCGTGGCCGCACTGCGCATCAGCCACACCAGCGGGCAGTTCACCCGCCGCACCGGCGGGATCCTGCTCGGCTGCCTGTTCATCTACCTCACCACCGTGGCCGCGCTGGACGCCGCCGCGACCGTGCTGTGGCCGGGCGCCCCGTCGCTCGGCGTGCCGCAGCTCGGCGCGATGCTGCTCCTGGGCGGCTCGCTCTGGCTGGCGCTGCTGCTGAACGCCTTCGGGTTCAGCTGGAGCACCGCCCTCATCTGTCTGGCCGCCGCGATCGCCGAGAGCGTCGGGCTGCTGACCGGTGCGGACCCGATCGTCCTGCAGCTGATCGGCTGCGGGGCGGCCGCACTCGTCCTCACCGCAACCGCCGGGCCCGCGCTCGGCCGCACCACCCAACACCGCTGAGAATCCGCCTCTCCCGAGGCACCATCGGCCGGTCGTGACCACACGTCCGGCTGCTCCCGAAATCGAGAAAGCGAATACGCATGAGCAGCGTCGCGGTTACCGGAGCCGAGGGCTTCATCGGCTCCCACCTCGTCGAGACCCTGGTCGCCGACGGGCACCACGTCCGCGCGATGGTCCAGTACAACTCCTTCTCCTCCTTCGGCTGGCTGGAGACCCTGTCCGCGGAGGTGCTGGACTCGGTCGAGATCGTCCTCGGCGACGTCCGGGACCCGGGCTCGGTCAACGGCCTGGTCAAGGGCACCGAGGCGGTCTACCACCTGGCCGCGCTGATCGCGATCCCGTACTCCTACCGCGCCCCCCACTCGTACGTGGACACCAACGTCACCGGCACCCTGAACGTGCTGGAGGCGGTGCGCCACCTGGAGATCCCGCGCCTGGTGCACACCTCCACCAGCGAGACCTACGGCACCGCGCAGACCGTGCCGATCACCGAGGACCACCCGATCAACACCCAGTCCCCGTACGCCGCCTCCAAGGCCGGCGGGGACCGGCTGGCCGACAGCTACCACGCCAGCTTCGAGACCCCGGTCGTCACCCTGCGCCCGTTCAACACCTTCGGCCCGCGCCAGTCGATGCGCGCCGTCATCCCGACCGTGATCGCCCAGGTCGCGTCCGGCCAGACCGAGATCACCCTCGGCGACCTGCGCCCGACCCGCGACTTCACGTTCGTCAAGGACACCGCCAACGCCTTCCGCACGGTGGGCACCGCGGCCGCCGAGAACGTGGTCGGCCGGACCTTCAACGCCGGCACCGGCGGCGAGATCTCGGTCGGCGACCTGGTCACCCTGGTCGGCAAGCTGATGGGCGTGGACCTGGTGGTGAAGGAGGACGAGCAGCGCATCCGTCCGACCAACTCCGAGGTCATGCGCCTGGTCGCGGACGCCACCCGGCTGCGCCAGGCCACCGGCTGGGCCCCGCAGTTCAGCCTGGAGCAGGGTCTGGAGCAGACCATCGAGTTCTTCCGCGACCCGGCCAACCTGGCCCGCTACAAGACCGACATCTACAACGTCTGACCGCCGTACCGATCATGATCGTCCTGGTAGCCAAGGTTCGTGTCCTACACACCTTTTCCGTGGGGGAAACACCATGCATGCAGTGATCCTGGCCGGCGGTAAGGGCGTCCGGCTCCGCCCGTACACCACCGCGCTCCCCAAGCCGCTCGTCCCGATCGGCGACCAGCACGCGATCCTGGAGATCGTGATGCGCCAGCTCGCCGCCGCGGGCTTCAAGACCGTCACCCTGGCCATCGGCCACCTCGGCCACATCATCCGCGCCTACGTCGGCAACGGCTCGCAGTGGGGCCTGCGGGTCGGCTACGCCGTCGAGGACAGCCCGCTCGGCACCATGGGCCCGCTGCTCACCATGCAGGACCGCCTGCCGGAGCACTTCCTGGTGATGAACGGCGACATCCTCACCGACCTGGACTTCTCCGGGGTGCTCAAGCACCACGAGCAGTCCGGCGCCCCGCTGACCATCGCCACCTACGCCCGCCAGGTGAAGATCGACTTCGGCGTGCTGACCACCGACTCCGGCACCATCACCGGCTTCCAGGAGAAGCCCAGCATCGACTACCGGGTCTCGATGGGCGTGTACGGCGTCTCCCGCGCCGCGCTCGCCAAGTACACCCCGGGCCTGCCGCTGGGCTTCGACGAGCTGGTGCTCGACCTGCTGGCCGCCGACACCCCGCCGGCCGCCTACGACTTCGGCGGCTACTGGCTGGACATCGGCCGCCCCGACGACTACGACCGGGCGAACGCCGAGTTCTCCTCGATCCGCCCGGTCCTGATGCCATTCGAATCGGCCGCCGCGCCGGGCGTCACGGAGCTGCCGGTCCCGGCCGCCCGTACCGCCCCGGACGACACGGCCGAGGAGCCCGTCCCCGCGGGCGCCGAGACCGACGGACGGGCCGCGTGAGAATCCTGCTCCTCGGCGGCGACGGCTTCCTGGGCCGTCACGCCGTCACCGTCCTGCGGACACTGCCCGGGGCCACCCTGCTGTCCGCGGGCCGGCGACCCACCCACGACCTCCGGCTGGACCTGGGCACCGCCCAGGTCGGCCCGCTCGGCGAGGAGCTGGCCGCGCTGGCTCCCGACGTGGTGATCAACTTCGCGGGGGCGGTGGCCGGCAGCGCGGTCAAGCTCGCCGAGGTGAACGCCCGCGGCCCGGCGGTGCTCTGCGAGGCGCTCGCCCTGGGCGCCCCGAAGGCCCGTCTGGTGCACATCGGTTCGGCCGGCGAGTACGGCGTCTGCGACGAGGGCGAGTCGCTCTCCGAGCAGGCCGACGCCCGCCCGGTCGGCGTGTACGGCGCGACCAAGCTGGCCGGTTCCCTCGCGGTGGCCGGTTCGCCGCTGGACGCGGTGGTGCTGCGGGTGTTCAACCCGGTCGGTCCGGGCGCCCCGGCGGGCTCGCTGCCCGGCCGGCTGGCGGCCGAGCTGCGCCGGGCGGCGCCCGAGGGCGCCGACGCCGTGATCACGGTCGGGGACCTCTCCGCCTTCCGGGACTTCGTGGACGCCCGGGACATCGCCAAGGCGATCGGCCTGGCCGTCACCGCCGACGGCCCGCTCCCCCGGGTGCTCAACCTGGCGACCGGGCGGGCCCAGCGGGTCCGGGCGATCGCCGACGGCCTGGTCGCGGCGTCCGGCTTCACCGGCCGGATCGACGAGAGCGGAGTGGGCTCCGAGCGCTCCACCGCGGTCTCCTGGCAGCAGGCCGACGTGTCGGCCGCCGCCCGGGCACTCGGCTGGCACCCGGAGACCGGCCTCGCCGACACCCTGCGCGACCTGTGGCTCAGCACCGCCGAGCCCGCCCCGACCCCGGTGGTCGCATGACCGCCGGGACCACCCCCGACGGCCGCCTGCTGGTGCCGCTGTACGTCCACCCCGCGGTGGACCCAGCGGCCTGGCGGGCGGTCGCCGCCGCCGACCCCGCCCGGATCGCCGCCGTGGTGCTCAACCTCGCGGACGGCCCGGGCGAGGTTCCGGACCACGTCTTCGCCGAGGCCGCCGAAGAACTCCGGGCGGCCGGCCTGCCGTTGGTCGGGTACGCCGACACCGACTACGGCCGCCGTCCCCACGCGGCCGTGGTCGCCGATATCCTGACGTACCGTCAGCGACACGGCATCACCGGCGTCTACCTCGACCAGGTCGCCACCCACCCGGGCGCGCTGGCGCACTACCGGCGCCTCGCGACGGCCGCTCGGGCGGCCGGCTGCGGCATCGTGGTGTTCGGCCACGGCGAGCACCCGGACCCCGGGTACGCCGAAGTCGGCCTGGCCGACCTGCTGGTCACCTTCGAGGGCGACTGGGACGCGTACCGCTCGATGACGCTGCCGCTGTGGACCGGCCGCCACGCGGCCTCCCGCTTCTGCCACCTGGTCTACGACGTCCCGGCCGAGTCCGCCCAGGACGCCTCCGCACTGATCACCGCCCGGCGAGCCGGCGTCGGCTGCGCCGTACCCGGCGCCGGGGACAACCCCTGGCGCACCCTCCCGTACGGCCTGACCGCCGCTGAACTGACCTGACCCGATCCGGAGTTCGACTACCGTGAACCGCCGCACCCGGCTGCTGCCCGCCGCCATGGCCCTCGCCACCGTCACCGCCCTGCTGGTCAGCTCGTGCAGCAGCTCCGGCTCGGAGGACGACAACGACTCGGCCGACGGCAACCAGAGCGACTCTCCCACGGCCACCGCGCCGAGCACCCCCGGCACCACCCCGCCGACCGACCCCGGCACGCCCAGCGCCCCCGGCACCACCTCGGCCCCGGGCACCCCGAGCGGCACCACCGCCCCGGGCACCCCGCCGGGCACCACCCCGCCCGGCACCACCGGGCCGCCGCCGGCCGGCGCCCGCTGGCAGCCCACCCCGGGCCTGGCCTGGCAGTGGCAGCTCGGCGGCGGCCCGGTGGACCAGTCGGTGGACGTGCCGGTCTACGACATCGACGGCTTCGAGAACGACGCCTCGGTGGTCGCCGCGCTGCACGCCAAGGGCCGCAAGGTGATCTGCTACGTCAACGCCGGCTCCTGGGAGAACTTCCGCCCCGACGCCGCCGCCTTCGCCAAGTCCCTCCAGGGCTCGGACACCGGCTGGAAGGGCGAGAAGTGGTTCGACATCCGCAAGCTCGACCAGCTGAGGCCACTGATGGCGGCCCGCTTCGACATGTGCAGGAGCAAGGGCTTCGACGCCATCGAACCGGACACCATCGAGGCCTACAACCAGAACAGCGGCTTCCCGCTGACCCCGGACGACCAGCTGGCGTACAACCGGATGCTGGCCCAGCTCGCCCACGAACGCGGTCTGGCCATCGGCCTGAAGAACGACCTGGACCAGATCCCCGCGCTGCAGCCGGACTTCGACTTCGCGGTCAACGAGGAGTGCTCGCAGTTCGACGAGTGCGACCGGGTCTCGCCCTTCATCAAGGCGGGCAAGGCGGTCTTCCACGTCGAGTACAAGCTCGACACGGACCAGTTCTGCGCCAAGACCAAGGCGCTGGGCTTCAGTTCGATGCAGAAGAAGCTCGACCTCAACGCCTGGCGCAAGCCCTGCTGAGGTCGGAGCCACCCGTCGCGCGGGTGACCCTCACCAGGGCCACCCGCGCGAGAGTCACTTGACCGCCAGCCAGACGACGGCGCCCAGGACCACCAGGGCGACGACGGCGATCAGCGCGATCACACCGGTGCGACTGCGTGTGTTGCTGCTGCCGTAGGTGGAGACGGAGCCCGGCGCCTGGGGCGCCGGGGTCTCGTCGACGAACGCCCGGAACATCTGGGTGCTACCGGCGGGGTCGTAGTCGTTGTCAGCCATGGCACGGACTCTAACGAATCCGCCCACCTCAGGCACACCCCGGACCCCTGCTCGGGCGACCCACCACTCGCGCGTGCGGCGGCGACACGACCGGATCGTGAAATCCGTGTGACCGACGGAATGCGCTGCCGCGCAAGCGGGTTGACTTCGGTCATGACCGGAAACCAGAGCCGGGTCCGCCTCGGCACCTCCGACCTGTCCGTCCACCCGCTCTCCCTCGGCGGCAACGTCTTCGGCTGGACGGCCGACGAACAGCAGTCCTTCGCCGTACTGGACGCCTACGCCGCCGCCGGCGGCAACTTCGTCGACACCGCCGATGTCTACTCCGCCTGGGCCCCCGGCAACACCGGCGGCGAGTCCGAGACGGTGATCGGCAACTGGTTGCGCAGCCGGGGCAACCGGGACGGGATCGTGATCGCCACCAAGGCCGGCATGCACCCCGAGGCGAAGGGTCTGGGCGCGGCCAACATCAAGGCCTGCGCCGAGGAGTCGCTGCGCCGCCTCGGTGTGGACCACATCGACCTGTACTACACCCACCGGGACGACGACACCCCGGTCGAGGAGTTCGTGACGGCCCTGGACGAGCTGGTCCGCGCCGGCAAGGTCCGGGCGGTCGCCGCCTCCAACATCTCCACCGAGCGGCTCGCCGAGGCGCTGTCCTTCGCCGAGCGCGAGGGCCTGGCCAAGTACGTGGCGGTCCAGCCGCACTACAACCTGGTGTCCCGGGACACCTTCGAGGGCCCGCTGGCCGACCTGGTCGCCGAGCACGGGCTGGCCACCGTGCCCTACTACGCGCTCGCCTCCGGCTTCCTGACCGGCAAGTACCGCCCGGGCGGCGCGGGCGTCGACAGCGCCCGGGCCGAGGGCGCCGCCCGCTACCTGGCGGAGCCGCGCGGTCCCAAGGTCCTGGAGGCGCTGGACACGGTCGCCGCCGAGCACGGCGTCGCGCTCGCCAGTGTCGCCCTGGCCTGGCTCGCCGCCCGCCCGACGGTCGCCGCCCCGATCGCCAGCGCCCGCACCCTCGACCAGCTGCCCCCGCTGCTGGCCGGCGTCACGCTGAAGCTCACCCCCGAGCAGACCGCCCTGCTGGACGCGGCCTCCGCCTGAGCCCGTGCCGGGGCCCCCGACAGCACACCGCTGTCGGGGGCCCTGGGCCGCCCTCCGGCTACGGCCGCCCGAAGTGGGTCGGGTAGTAGCCGGAGTTGAGCGTCGATATCCGGACGGTCTTGCCCGGCCGCGGCGCCTCCACGAACGTGCCGCCGCCCAGGTAGATCCCCACGTGGTGGATCCCCGAGGCCCGGCCGCTGTCCGACCAGAACACCAGGTCACCGCGGCGCAGCTGCCCCGCGCTGATCGGTGTGGTGGCCGCGTACTGGTCGTCGGCCACCCGCGGCAGGCTTATCCCGCTGCGCCGGTAGGCCTGCTGGACCAGCCCGGAGCAGTCGTAGCCGGACGGGCCGTTGCCGCCCCAGACGTACGGCTTGCCCAGCTGGGCGAGCGCGTAGTCGACGGCCGACTCGGTGCTCCCGGTGGACGACGCGTCGCCCGAGGACGGGCGGCTGTCCGGCCGGCCGGAGGCCTGGTCCGAACCGCCGGACCCGCCGGAGGAACCGCCGGACTTCCCGGTGCGGCTGACGTAGACGTCGTAGTGGCTGGTCCAGCGCCACTCACCGGCACCGTTCTTGAACCAGTACTTCGACCCGTCCCAGCCCTGGCGCGGGCCCCAGGAGGAGGCCGAGCCGTTCGAGACGACCTCGGTGCCGGAGTCGGATGAGCCGGATGCGCCGGAGGAGCCCGAGGAACCGCCGGACTTCCCGGTGCGACTGGCGTAGACGTCGTAGTGGCTGGTCCAGCGCCACTCACCGGCACCGTTCTTGAACCAGTACTTCGACCCGTCCCAGCCCTGCTTTCCGGCCGCGGCGTGCGCGGAGCCGGCCCCCGCCGTCAGGCCGACCACGCCGGCGCCCGCCAGCACGGTGGTGGCCAGGCAGGTACTTCGCACGGCCCGGTGTATTCGGCTGCCACCGCCGGCCTCGGCGGCGCGGGCGGTGCGCGGCCTGGCCGCGCAGTTCGGGCAGCCGCAGCCCGTGATCGCGGGGATGCTGCCGAGGCGCTCCTCGAAGCCGATCAGACCGGAGTCGGCACCGGGGTCGATGCCGGGGTCGGCGTACGCGCCGGTGGCTATCCTCATGCGGGTCGTCCTTCCTTCCGCCCGGCACGGGCGGCCGGGGGCGGTACCGAGGCGGCCACTCCGGCCGGGGCGACGAAGGCGACCAGCAGCTGTTCCATCAGCGCGCTGCGAGCGGCCTCGTCCAGTTCGTGCGCGGTCGCGCGTTCCAGCCGGCGCACGGCCAGCGCCGCCGCCTCCACCGCGTCGTCGACCAGTACGGTCCGCAGGCCGGCGTCCAGGTCGGCGAGCCGGCGGCGGCGCATCGACTCGGCCACCTCGGGCGCGTAGTCCAGCGCCAGCGGCTGCACCGAGTAGACCTCCAGGCCCGCCGGGGCGGCCTCGGCGGCCAGCGCCCGGGTCAGCTCGTCGGCGAACCACTGTCCGTCGCGCAGGGCGGGCCCGGGTGCCGCGTTGCTGTCGCACGGCAGGGTGGAGGCGGTACGGGTGAGTACCGCCTGGACCTGCTCGCGCAGGTAGCTCTCGTGGTCCTCGATCGCCAGCAGCGCCCGCGCGGTGTCCTTGACCCGCCAGACGATCAGCAGCCGGACGACGATCGGGGTGCCGGTGCGGTCGACCACCTTGACCGGCTCGCTGCGCCAGTGCCGCAGCCGCACGTCGACCCGGCGGCGGCGCAGCAGCGGGTTGACCCAGACCAGCCCGGTCCTGCGCACCGTGCCCCGGTAGCGGCCCCAGCGGGTCAGCACCCGGGTCTCGCCGCCGGCGTTGGCCAGCAGGCCGGCCAGCGCGCACACCACCAGCAGACCGGCCGCGCTGACCCCGGCGATCGCCGGGGCGTCCACCTCGGGCCGGCCACTGGCCTGGGCGGCGGGGCCGCGCAGTTCGGGCAGCGCGTCCCCGTACGGGATGACACCGGTGCGCAGCAGCACGTACACCACGCCGGCCAGGCCGAGCAGCACCACCAGCAGGGCGACCCAGCCGGGCAGCGCGCCGGCGGTGTGCTCGCGCAGCGCCTGGTCCGCCCGCGGGGGGCGGCGCGAGGTGGCGGCGGCGGGGGCCCCGGCCTGGTCGGCCTCGGGGAGTTCGACGGTCTCCGGGCCGGCCGTCTCCAGCGGGTCCCGCAGGTCGGCGGAGCGGGCCGGGGACGGACCGGGGACGACCGCCAGCGGGGCGGTCGCCGGACCGGCGCCGACCGCGCCCGCCGGCTTGACGGCCTTGACGGTGGAGACCTTGGCCAGCGGGCTGGCACCGGAGGCGGAACGTTCCGGCAGGGCCGGCGGGAACGACTTGGGCAGGTTGTCGGGTCGCTGCGAAGAATCGCGGGTGACGTCCATGCACGGATCCTCTGGGTCTGGTGTGTCGCGCAACGGGCGGCCCGGATCTGACGGGCAGTGCCAGAGTCAGGCTAAGTTCATACGTCATCAAATGCGACATTTGAGCCGAGGTGTGTCGACATTTGCTGACGAATCGTCCGAAGTTGACCTGACGCGCAGGCACATGAGCGGATGGTTGGGACGGTTCGGCGCAGGTCAGCGCCGTCGGGCACCGGATCCACGGGCGAACACCCGACGGGTGATCAGCCCGATCCCGGCGAGCACCAGCAGTACCCCGGCGAGCAGACCGTGCCAGCGGGACTCCCGGGGCCGCCCGACCGCCGCCCCCTCGACCGGGGGCGCGGGCAGCGGCCGGGCGGCAACCCCGCCCGTCCGGGGTTCGCCCTGGTCGGCGGCCGACAGCGGCTCGGCGACGACGGCCGGGCTCGCGTCGGCGACGACGGCCGACGGGACACCCGGGGACGGGGCGACGCTGCCGGACGGCTGGGCGGAGACGGCGGGAACGAACGGGACCCCCGGACGGCTCGAAGAGCCGGAGACGGCGGAGGTCGGGACGGCGGAGGTCGGGACGGCAAAGGTCGGGACGGCAGGGGTCGCGGGGGCGGACGGCACTGGTGGCACCGGCGCCGAGGGCTTCGCCGGGGCCCCGACCACCGGCGGGACGACCGGCGGGACGACGATCGGCAGCAGCCCCGGCGGGATCGGCCGGAGCGCCGGAACCTCGGTCGGACTCGGCGACCCGACCGCGGCCGTGGGCGCCACCGTGGCCGCCCCCGCCGTACCGGAGGGTCTCGGCGAGGCCCCCACCGACGCCGTCACGCTCGAACCGGCACTCGGCCTCGGACTCGCGCTCGGACTCACACCCGGTCCAACGGACACCGTGGAACCGGGCGTTGCGGTGGCCGAGGCCGACGCCGAGGCCGAAACCACCGGACTCGAAGAAGCCACCGGACCGGGCACCACAGCCGCCACCCGCACCCGCACCCGCACCGGATCCGCCGCAGTCCCGTTCCCCGCCCGGTCGGTCGCCGTGACGGTCAGCCACTGCTCCCCGTCCGCCAGGTCCCGGTTGGCGGTGCAGCTCCAGCTCCCGTCCAGCGCCACCGCGGCCCCGCAGAGCACCGTACGGTCGTCGGAGCCCGCCGCCGGACTCGCCGTGACCAGCACGTTCGAGCCCGGTTCGGCCCGCCCGGTGAGCTTCGGCCGGCCGGCTCGCAGCACCTCGCCGGGGGCCGGGGAGGTGAGCACCGGCTTGTCCGGCGGCACGGTGTCCACCACCAGGACGACCGGCTGCCCGGCCGTCCGGTTCCCGGCGGCGTCGACGGCGACCGGGGTGAGCTGGTGGATGCCGTCCGCCAGGTTCTCGACCGGCAGACAGGACCACTCGCCGTCCGTGCGGACGGCGCTGCTGCACAGTTCGGAGGAGGTGGACCGGTCGGTGACGGATACGGTGCTGCCGGCCTCGCCGGTGGCGGTGAGCCGCAACCCCGGGTCGTTGGTGTAGGCGGGGAGGGTGAGCACGGGGGCGGCCGGCGGCGCGGTCTTCACGGCGACCTTGGCCGGCTCGCCGCGCAGCACCACGCCGCCGCTGGTGGTCTCCACCGGGGTGAGGGCGTGCGGCCCGGCCGCGAGCGGGCCGCCGGGGCGGCAGGACCAGGCGCCGCCACGGTCGACCTTGGCCTTGCAGAGCGTCGCGTCACCGTCCCGGACCTCCACCGCGGCGCCCGCGACGGCGCCCTCGCCGCGGATCTGCGGGCGGGCGTCGGCCAGGATGGTGCCGTCGACCGGCTCGGCGATCTCGGGCCGGGCGGCGCCGACGGTCAGCCTGATCCGCTGGTCGGAGACCTCCCCCGAGTCGGCGAAGCCGCCGGAGGGGACGAGTTGGCTGGTGTCGCGGCCGATCCGCAGCCGGGCCCAGGTCTCACCGGCGGCGGCGCCGGGCGGCACGGTCCACTCCAGGATCGCGGTGTCGGCGCCGGCCGGGATCTCGGTCTGCACCCGGTCGGCGGGTTCGAAGCGGCCGCTGTGGTCGAAGTCGATCCAGCCGGCCAGGGTGGCGGGCTGGCCGCCCACCGCGACCGGGACGGTGACCCGGTAGTAGCGGCCGATGGCGGCCTCGTCGGGGAAGCCGATCGACGGGTCGGCGCCCTGGTACTCGCCGCGGCCGGGCTGGAGCTTGGGGGGTGGCGGGCTGGCGGCCGTGCTGGCGAAGGGGTTGCCGCGCCGGACCGCGCCGTGGTCCAGCTCGACCAGCGGTTCGTCGCCCGTGCCGGCGCCGGTCCGGCTCCGGTCCCGGCGCGGCGGGGTGGCCGCGTCGGCGCCCAGGAAGAGGTCGGAGACCACGTGCGAGGCGTTGCCGTAGGCCTGCGGCGCGGTGCCGAGGTCCTCGTCCACGGTGACGGTGTAGGCCTGGCGCAGGACGGGCGGGGCGGTGGTGCTCCCGGCCCGGGCGGTGGAGCGCTGCTCGATCCGGAACACCGCGGTGCGGACCGTGCCGGCGAGCTCCAGGGTGCCCTCGGCGGCGGAGCCCGCGGCACCGTCGGTGCTGCCGTCGCTCCCGGCGGGGGCGAGGGAGTCGCCGTCGACCGTCCAGCCGGGCCAGTCGGTGCGCCCGACCAGGGTGGGGGCGGCGGGCGAGCCGCCGGTGAGGGTCAGCCGGGCGGCGGTGCCGGTGGTGCCGGACTTCCCGGTGGCGACCGCGGCCAGTCCGCTGAGGTGCAGCCGGGGATTGCGGACCGGCCGGGAGAAGCCCAGCCGGAGGGTTCCGACGGTGCGCCAGGAACCGTCCGTCAGCGGCTGGTCGGGGGTGATGCCGAAGGTCTGGGCGGCATCCCCGGGGCGCTTGCCGTCCGCGTAGACCGCGGTGGAGCGTCCACCACCGGAACGGTCGGCGAGCCGGCCGGCCCCGGCGGTGACGGCCGTGCCGTCCGCGCCCGTGAGGTCGAGCTGGACGGAGAGGCCGGACGGCAGCACCGCCCGGTGCTCGCCCGACCAGGCGTCAGGGGACTGCTGGGCCACCGAGAGCGGGGCGTCCCAACCGGTCAGCGCCCCGACCGTGAGAACGGCCAGGGCGGCAGCTGTGCGGGGAAACTGTCGGCTCATCCGGCTCTCCTTCACGGTCGGCTGCCGGGGTGGTGGGCAGTCCGGGCACACGATCGGACAAGACGGAATCACGATCCCGGACCGGTCATACGGCGACACCTGGGCTTTTAACCGCGTCCCACCCGTTTGGCGGTCATCCGGGCGGCAGGACGGGTTGTACCTGAATCGGCTGCATTTCATCCATTGGGCGGCAATGGATCTCACACGAACGGCTGCGCCCACCCGAATGGCGGAGAAGGGGGAATTCCGGCCGAGTAGGCGGACACCAGCGTCCGGCACCTGACCATTCATCAGGGAACTCTGTTTGAATTACCCATCCGCTCAGTAGAGTCGGGCCCCGTGACCATGGACCCCGTACTCGTCAGGCGCGGTTTCGCCGCCGTAGCGCCCCACGGTCCCGTCGTCACCGAATACGTCCACCGGCATCTGTTCGAGCACGATCCCGCTCTCCGCGGCCTCTTCGCCGAGCACCTGGAAAAACATCGGGACCGGCTGTTCGCCCGCCTGACCCACTACGCCGGCGACGCGTGGACCCCGCAGGCCGAGGCCGCCCGGACCGCCGTCTACGCGGTGGTCGGCGACACCAGGGGCGCGGCGCTCACCGACGCCCGGTCGGCCTAGCCGGGAGCGGTCCGTGGCCTTCGACCCCGCGGTCATCCGCGCCGGCTTCGCCGTCGTCGAGCGCCGGGCCGACCACCTGGGGCGACCGTCCTGCTGGCGGCCCGCTCGGCGGCCGGGCAGTACGACCTGGACGCCGTGGCGGCTGCTCACCCGCAACCCCCGGCTGCGGGTGCCGACCGCCCTCCCCGACCGGCCGTCGGGCCCCGACGGGACCACCGCGCTGCTGCGACGGACCCTGCACGGGCACGGCGACTTCACCGGCTGGGAGGTCCACCTCTCCGGCCCGCCGGAGCCGGTCGCCGAGCCGGCCGGACTGGTGCTCGCCCTGGGCGCCGCCCCGGGCTGGTCCGTCACGACCCCGCGCCCGTCACCTTCAACCGGGCCCGGCCGCTGACCAGCTCGGACTGGCTCCTGGACCACCGGAACGTGCCCTGGATCAACCGGACCGACCTGGAGTGACCGTCGTCACAGTCGAGCGGGAGCGGGGCCGGACCGGGAAAACGGAGAAGCCCCCGGCCGGTGGCCAGGGGCTTCTCGCTGGTGCGCTCAGCAGGATTCGAACCTGCAACCTCTTGATCCGTAGTCAAGTGCTCTATCCGTTGAGCTATGAGCGCAAGGAACGGGCGAACCCGATCTTGCGAAGGTTGGTGCGCTCAGCAGGATTCGAACCTGCAACCTCTTGATCCGTAGTCAAGTGCTCTATCCGTTGAGCTATGAGCGCTCGCCCTGGTGACCGTGGCCCCCGGGGCGTTGCGGGGACAACATTACATGACCTGCGACGCAGGACGAAATCGATTGATCCGGCCCCCTCCGGGCCCGTGACGACCCGGCTCCCGGCCGGCTCCGGCCCGGCCGCCGACCAGGCCCCGGACATGCGAAGAGCCCCGCCGACGAGATCGTCGACGGGGCTCCCCGGCTGCGGAGGCTGAGGGATTTGAACCCTCGATCAGGAATAACCCCGAAACCGCATTAGCAGTGCGGCGCCATAGACCGGACTAGGCGAAGCCTCCCCACAAGGACCATGCCCGCGCGATGCGGACCCGTTCCGTGTGTCAGCGATGATGCCACAACCGTGGGGCTCGGCACCAACCACCGCCCACGTTACTAGGCGGGTCGTCCCCGCCGCAAAGAAGAATGAGATACTGCCGACTCCGGAGGAGCTGCCCTGAGCCGAGGAGACCTGTCGACGTGAGCAGCAGGCCGATCCGAGGCGCTGCTCGCCTCGACGCCATACTCGACGCCCTGCCCGACGCGTTGTTGCTGGTGAACAGCAACGGCACGGTGGTGGACGCCAACAGCGCGGCGGTCCAGGCGCTACAGGCGCCCGGCACCTCGCTGGTCGGCATGGGCGTGCTCGGACTGCTGCCCGAGTTCGACCCCAGCCGGATCCCCGGCTCGATGCGCCCGGCCACCCGGGACGGCGACGACCTCGACCGCCCGGTCCGGATGACCGCCCACCGCACCGACGGCACGACCTTCCCGGTCGAGGTCTCCGGCAACGACTTCGCCACCGACGGCGGCGACGGCTACGGGCGCTCCCCGTACGAGCCGTACCGCGAGGGCCCGCGCGCCTCCTCGTCCTCCGACCTGCTCCTGCTGCTGGTCCGTGACCTCTCCGGGCGGCTCGGCGTCGAGGCCGAGCTGCGCCGCCAGCACAAGCAGACCGAGATGATCCTGCGGGCCGCCGCCGAGGGCGTGCTCGGGGTCGACCTCGAAGGCCGCTGCGTGCTGGTCAACCCGGCCGCCGCGCACATCCTGGAGTACCGGGCGAGCGAGCTGGGCGGGCGCGAGCTGCACCCGCTGATCCAGCACTCCCGGGCCGACGGCACCCCGCTGGCGCTGGAGGAGTCCGCGCTGCTGGACACCCTGACCTCCGGCCGCAAGCACCGGGTGCGCGGCACCGTGCTGTGGCGCAAGGACGGCCGGCCGGTCACCGTCGACCTCACCACGGCCCCGGTCCGGGACGGCGACCAGCTGGTCGGCGCGGTGATGACCTTCACCGACCGCAGCCGCGAACTCGCCCTGGTCGCCCGCAACGAGCACCTCACCGCCGTCCTGGAGGGCGAACTCGGCGGCGCGCTGAGCGCGCTGAACCAGCGGCTGGACACCCTCGCCGCCGACCCGGCCGGGCAGCTCTGGCCGGAGGCCAACTGGACCCTGCGCCGGCTCGCCGACGAGTGCCGCCGGTTCGGCAAGCTGATCGACGACGTGCTGGAGCACCAGCGCTCCGAGGCCGGGGAGGCCGGCCCGGGCGAGGGCAAGGACACCAAGGACCCCAAGGACTCCACGGGCGCGAAGGAGGACAAGGACGCCAAGGACGGCAAAGACGGGCGCAAGGCCGCTCGGCAGGTGCCGGTCGGCCTGGACAAGGTGGTGCGCCGGGCCGTCGAGCAGGCCGGCGAACTGGTCGGCCCGGGCCGGGTGCGCTTCTCGGTGCACGCCGCCGCCGTCGAGGTGATCGCCGACGAGCGCCGGCTCGCCCAGGCGCTGGCCCACCTGGTCGCCGACGTCAGTGGCACCGGCCTCGCGCTGGACGCCCCCACCGCCTCCTCCCCCGGCCTGGCCGTCCCCGGACTGTCGGTGTCCGGCCTGGGCAACCCGACCGCGCCGACCGCGCCCCCCGAACCGCCGACCGTCGTGCTGGCCGCCGCCCAGCGCGGTGACGTCGCCCGGGTCGAGATCCGCGGCCCCGGCGTCGGCGGCAGCCCCGTCCACCTGCCGATAGCCCGCGCGGTGGTCGAGCGCCACGGCGGCGTGCTCCAGCCGCACGAGCTGCCCGGCAAGGCCGGCACCACCTACGTGGTCGAGCTGCCGCTGGACCCGGCCGCCGCGAAGGCCGCCGCCGAACGCGCCGGCGCCGAGG
>NZ_MECK01000113.1 GCF_014596465.1 Streptomyces sp. CBMA123
CCGCGAGGCCGGCGGCTCGGCGGTCAGCACGCTACGCACGAACCAGGCGCTCACCGGTACCAGCAGCCCCGCGCCGAAGCCGAGCCCGCCCAGCAGCGGATCGCCCGGCGTCACCCCGATCACCAGCACCAGCGCGAACGCCAGGAACGGCGGCAGCCAGGCGTGCGAGCGCACCAGCAGCTCCAGGTGGTACCGGGTCAGCGCGCCGAGCTGCCTCACCGCTCCTCCTCCCGTCGACGCACCGCCAGCACCCGCAGCGCCGGGCGGCTCACCAGCAGGCCGCGCAGCAGCGCGTCCGAGTACGCGGCCGGCACCGTCAGCCGCACCGCCGTGCCGCCCAGCGGGGTCGGCACCGGCGCGCCGGGCAGCCGCTCCGGCAGCGGGGCGTCGTCCGGGACGTCCACCTCGATCTCCATCACCGGCCCGCCCCGGTCCACCGCCGTCGACTCCTCCGCCGGCCGCAGCCCGCCGTCCGGGCCGACCCGGTAGGCCGCGCTGGTCCGCCCGGCCAGCCGGGCCGGGTCGTGGTCCACGAACAGCACCGTGCCGCCCGCCGCCGCCCGCTCGGCGGCCGCGTCGTCCAGCACCGCCCGGGCCTGCGGGTCCAGCCCGGTCCAGGCCTCGTCCAGCAGCAGCACCCGGGCCTCGGCGATCAGCGCCTGCGCCACCGCGACCTTCTGGCAGGTGCCCTTGGACAGCCGGCTCAGCGGGGTGCCCGCCCGGTCCGCGATGCCGAACCGGTCCAGCCACTCCCCGGAGCTCCGCCGCGCCGCCGCCGCCGACAGCCCGTGCACCCGCCCCACCCGCAGCAGGTAGGAGGCGGCGTCGAACGGCAGCGCCGGCGGGAAGCGCTCCGGCACGTACGCCGCGGTCCCGGGCCGCACCACCCGGCCGGTGCTCGGCCGCTCGATCCCGGCCGCCAGCCGCAGCAGGGTCGACTTGCCGCTCCCGTTCGCCCCGGCGATCCGCACCAACTCCCCCGGCCCGACGGCCAGCTGGACGTCCCGCAGGATCCACCGCCCGCCCCGCCCGTACCGCTTGCCGACCGCGGTCAGCTCCATCCGCACCCCGCCTCCATCCGGTCCCCCCGAAGGCTATCCAGCGCCGGTAAGGCCACCGTGAGCTTTGCGTCGCGCAATCCCTCGACCACGCGCCGGAGTTCACGCCGGGGCAGGCGGGTGCACCGCCCGGTCTCGTTTGGCCTTGACGAACTGATGATCCCTAGGATCGGCCGGGTGAATACCGGACGACGACCGAAGACCAGGCTCGGCAGCCTGCTGGCCGCCCTGGCGATAACGGGCGCCTCGCTGCTCCTCGGCCTGCCAGCCCAAGCCGACGAACCCTCAGCCGGCGCCTCCCCCGCACCGAAGGAGGCCCCCAGGGTCGACCTGATCCTGGACGTCAGCGGCTCCATGAACACCGCCGACATCCAGGGCAAGAGCCGCATCTCGGTGGCCCAGAACTCGCTCAACGAGGTGATCGACGCCCTGCCCTCGGAGGCCGAGTTCGGCATCCGCACCCTCGGCGCCACCTACCCCGGCAACGACAAGAACGTCGGCTGCCAGGACACCAAGCAGCTCTTCCCGGTCGGCAAGACCAACAAGGTCGAGGCCAAGACCGCGGTCGCCACCCTGCGCCCCACCGGCTGGACCCCGATCGGCCTGGCCCTGCGCGGCGCGGCCCAGGACCTCGGCAAGGGCGACGCCACCCGCCGGATCGTGCTGATCACCGACGGCGAGGACGACTGCGCCCCGCCGGACCCGTGCGACGTGGCCCGCGAGCTCGCCGCCCAGGGCATCCACCTGGTGGTCGACACCCTCGGCCTGGCCCACGACGACAAGACCCGCCAGCAGCTGCTCTGCATCGCCAACGCGACCGGCGGCACCTACACCGACGTGCGCACCGGCCAGCAGCTCACCGACAAGGTGAAGCAGCTGATCGACCGCAACGACGACACCTACACCGTCAACCCGGTCAAGACCGCCGGCACCGACAAGTGCGAGAGCGCCCCGGTGCTCACTCCCGGCGTCTACAGCGACCGGGAGAAGTTCTCCGAGCACCGCGTCTACAAGGTGCCGGTCAAGGCCGGCCAGGAGCTGCGCGCCTCGGTCAGCGTGGGCCTCGACCGCGCGGTGGCCCGGGACTACGGCGTCCTGCTCCAGGCCACCAGCGCCACCGGCCAGGAGCTCGTCCGCGGCACCGACGCCGCGAGCACCCGCACCGACGTCATCTCCACCGGCCTGCGCTGGTCCACCAACGACTCCAAGGGCTACGTCACCGCGAGCCCGACCGCCTCGTCCAAGGACAAGCCGGACACCACCGTCTGCCTGGTCGTCAGCAACGCGCTGGCCCCGCAGGCCGGCGTCCACACCGACCCCGGCATGCCGCTGGAACTGACCGTGGACCTCGCCTCCGCCTCGCCCGCCCCCGAGGGCGCCGCGATGGGCCTCGGCCGCGGCTGGATCCTGCTGCTCACCCTCACCCTGGCCGGCCTGGTCTTCGGCCTGCTCGCCGGCTGGATCGCACGCTGGCGGATCGCCGTCTGGCGGGAGAACTGACCATGCGTACGACGATCCGCGGCACCCTCGCCGCCCTCGCCCTGCTGCCCGCCCTCGCGCTGGGCGCCCCGGCCGCCTCCGCCGCCTCGCCCTCCCCCACGGCGGCCGCGAGCGGCACCCCGGCCCCGGCCACCAAGGCCGGCACCTCCTTCCTGACCGCGGTCAACCTCTCCCCCGGCCAGGACGCCAACGTCGCCGTCTCCACCGGCGACTACCTGTACTGGGCGTTCGGCGCCTCCGAGGGCCAGACCCCGACGGTCGACCTGACCGTCAACCTGGCCCCGGCCACCGACCGGCACGGCCCGCAGACCTGGACCGTCGAGGTCTTCGACGGGCTGCGCCGCCGCCAGGCCTGCACCGCGGGCACCCAGAACGCCACCGGCGACCAGAGCGCCACCAGCCTGGCGCTGAACTGCACCCTGCGCGAGGTCCGCACCTGGGCCGAGCCGTGGTCCGGCGACCCGCTGCCCGGCACCTACTACGTCCGGCTGTCGGTCACCGACGCCCCGCAGCCCGACCTCGGCCTGCCCGCCACGGCCCAGCTGCACGTCGCCGCCAAGGGCAACGCCGACAACGCCCAGCCCGAGGGCGGCGCGCTCAAGGCCCCGCTGGTCCCGCCGGTCGGCGGCGGCGCCAGTACGGCCAAGGCCGCGGCCCCGGTCGCGGAGAAGGAGCACTGGTACACCGGCTGGTTCTCCGGCTGGAACAGCCGCTGGTACTGGACCATCGGCGGCGGCTTCCTGGCCGCCCTGGCCGGCGTCCTCGGCTACCACCTGACCCGCCACCCGCGCGGCCGCCGCCCCGGCCACTACGGCGCCGTCCCGCCCCAGGGCTCGCACCAGCACGGCAACTACGCCGAGCGCCCGTAACCCCGCCCACCCGAGGGCCGGCCGGACACCTTCCGGCCGGCCCTCCGGCATGTCCGGGGCCCGTCTCCCGGGTCCCGCCCGGGGCGACACGGCCCAGGGGGCAGGCCCTACCCTCGAAGCATGCAGCCGCCCGCCCGGATCGTGGTCGGCGTGGACGGCTCCGCCCCCGCCCGCGCCGCCGTCCGCTGGGCGGCCGGGCTGGCCCGCCTCACCGGCGGCGCGCTGGAGGCGGTCGCGGTCTGGGACTTCCCCTGTCTCTTCGGCGAGCACGGTCTCGTCCCGCCCGCCCTGGACGGCTTCGAGCCGGAGCGCCGGGCCGCGGAGATCCTCGACGAGACGGCGGCCGGCTGCGCCCTTCCGCTGAGCCGCCGCCTCAGGGCCGGGTCACCGGGCCCCGCGCTGGTCGCCGCCGCGACCGGCGCCGGCCTGCTCGTCCTCGGCAACCGGGGCCACGCCACCCCGCCGGACGTCCCGCTGGGCACCGTCGCCCACTACTGCCTGTGCCACGCGCCTTGCCCGGTGGTCATCGTCCGCGAGACCTGGCTCAGCCCTTGAACAGGTTGTGCCCCACGTCGGACGGCACCTCGTCCTGGACCGGCTTGCTGCCCGGCCCCGGCACGTGCTCGCCGGGCACCGGCTGGTCGCCCTCCCGGTGCAGCAGCACCACCCCGTCCTCGGCCCAGAGCTGCCGGTAGCCGTGCGCCAGCAGCAGCTGGATCCGGTCGGCCTGCTCCTTGTCCGTCTTGAACGGGAAGGACCGCTTGTCGGAGCGGGTCAGTACGTAGTCGCGTCCGCGCGGCGTGCCGTCCACCAGCACCACGTCGGTCCGCGCGGTCAGCCGGGGCGCGATCTGGTTGTCGGCCTCCACCGAGGCGCCGTCCGGGATCAGCGCGGCCGCCCGGACCAGCGCGGCCTCGCTCGCCCGGGGCTCCCAGGAGGAGGGCACCGCCAGCTGCAGCAGCCCGATCGGCACCGCCGCCACCAGCGCGACCCCGACCGTGCCCAGGCCCAGCAGCCGGGCCCGCCGCCGGGTCCGTTCGGTCCGCTCGGTGCTGCTCAGCCGCCCCAGCACCTCGACGGTGGCGGTCAGCAGGACGGGCCAGAGCAGGGAGTCGTAGTGCCGGGCGATCGACCAGTGGTTGGGGTTGCTGGAGAGGATCCGCTCGGCCAGCAGCGGCACCAGGCACAGCACGGTGGCCGAGCGCAGCGGCAGCAGGAACAGGGTCCCGAACAGCCAGAGCAGCAGCAGCGGCTTCAGCGGCTGGTCGAAGGCGGTCTGCACCAGCAGGAACGGGTCGTGCAGCAGGTTGGTGACCGCCTGGCCGCCGTCCGCGCCGAGGGTTTCGTAGTTCCAGTAGTAGCCCGGCTCCCCGCCCATGGCCGGGATCAGCCACTTGATCGCCACCGCGGAGGCGATCGGCCCGCCGAGCAGCAGGCCGATCCCGGTGTAGCGCCCGGCGCGGTCCCCGGTGCGGCGGGTGCGCAGCAGCAGCACCAGGCCGTACGCGCCGACCAGCAGGCCCATGTCCTCCTTGGTGCAGCACAGCAGCACCGCGGCGAGCACCACCGTGCCGTAGCGGCGGGCCAGGCCGCGCTCCAGCATCAGCAGGGTCAGCGGGACGGCGAAGGCCACCTCGTGGAAGCCGACCCGGGAGGCGACCAGCAGCGGCCAGCCGAGCGCGTAGGTCAGCCCGGCCAGGTCGGCGGCCCGGCGGGCGGTGCGCGGCTCGGCGGCGGCGAAGGAGTACGCGGCGATCCGGCGGATCAGCGGCACCCCGAGCGCGAACAGCAGGGCCTGTCCGATGATCAGCGAGCGCGGGTCGTCCCAGATCCAGTACAGCGGCGCGAGCAGCGCCAGGACCGGGGAGAAGTGGTCGCCGAGCAGTGAGAACCCGGGCGGGAACTCGTGGTGGTAGGACTTCAGCGTCGAGACCGGCAGCCCGAAGTGGGCGTAGCCGCGTATGCCCTGGTCGAAGATGCCCAGGTCGAAGCCGCCGAGCGAGACGGAGGCCCAGCCCTGCATGCCGATGGCGCACGTCACCGCGAAGCACAGCAGGCCGAGCACCAGGGTGCGCCGGGCGGGCGTGCCCAGGACGGTCGCGGCCCTGCGGGCGGCGGCGGGCACGGCGGCCCGGGGCGTCGGCGGGGTCGCGGTCTGGGTGGTCACGTCGGCTCCGGTCCCTCTCTGGTCCGTCAGGACCGATTGGTCAGGGCGGGGTCACGGTCGGGCTCGTGGTCGGGCTCGTGGTCGAGCCTGGCGCCGAGCAGCGCCCAGGCTCCGGCCGAGGCGTCGACCGCCTGCCGCCGGGCCCGGTAGAGCCGCACCCCGATGACGACCAGGACGGCGACGGCGATCGGCGGGTAGATCGAGCCGGGCAGCTGCCAGTACCAGGAGACCCCGCGGCCCCAGCGGTGCGGCACGGCCCACATCACGTGGGAGAGGAAGACCAGCAGCGTCACGCCGAGCAGCACCCGGCGGCCGGTGCTCCGGGCCTCGGCGGCCAGCAGCGCGATCAGCGGGATGCACCAGACCCAGTGGTGGGTCCAACTGATCGGCGAGACCAGCAGCGCGGTGAGGGCGGCGCAGACGCCGCCCCAGGCGTCGGCCCGGCGCAGCACCCGGGCGGAGCGCCCGGCGAGCACGGCCACCCCGAGCCCGAGCGTGGCGACCAGCGCGGAGGCGATCAGCCCGACCAGGCCGGGGTCGTTGACGTCGAGCAGCCGGCAGACGGCCCCGCGCAGCGACTGGTTGTCCACCAGCACGGTGACGCCGACCCGGCTCGGGTCCCACAGGTACGTGGTCCAGAACCCGTACGAGCCGTCGGGCAGCATGATCCAGCCGATCAGGCCGGCCGCCAGGAAGGTGCCCATGGAGACCAGGGCGGCCCGGATCCGGCCGGTCAGGAACAGGTAGACGGCGAACAGCCCGGGAGTGATCTTGATCGCGGTGGCCAGGCCGATGCCCACGCCCTTGGCGCGGCTGCGGTCGGGCCGGGTGAGGTCCCACAGCACCAGGCAGAGGATGGCGAGGTTGACCTGGCCGTACTGGAAGGTGGTGTAGACCGGCTCCAGCCAGACCGCGAGGCCGGTGGCGAGGATGGTGGCGGCCGGCCGGTGCCGCCGGGCGGGCCAGCCGGCCAGCTTCAGCGACAGGAACACGGCCAGGCCGAGCAGTGCGTAGTTGCCGAGCATCACCAGGACGCGCAGGGTGCTCACGTCGAACCAGGTGCTCGGTACGAACAGCATCGCGGCGAACGGCGGGTAGGTGGCCGGCAGGTCCCAGCCGGGCAGCCGCATCGCGTACAGGTCGTCGCCGTTGACGACGGCCTGGCCCTCGGCCCGGTAGACGAGCATGTCGACCATGGTGGCGCCGTGCAGGTGCCGCTGGAGGACGAAGGCCGCCACCGACACTGCCGCGACGCAGGCCGCCGCGATGGTCCAGGAGTTCGGTCTTCCGTTCGCCGGGCCGCCGTCTGGCCCCTCCGGGTCCGCCTGCCGCGTCCACCGTGTCAGACCGAACTCGCGCACCGCGATGGCACCCCGTTGAGATAGACCAGATCGTTCCCTCGTCAGCGTCTGGGCCCACCCACCATAACTGACCCCTCTGAAACTCCCCTGAGTCCCAAAGCACGTCAGATTTCCGCCTGGTGAGGGCGGTGTGACCTCGGTCACCGGCCTGGTCGCCGGGCCGTCGGACCCGCAAAACGCGAAGTCCCGCCGGGAGTTGACTCCCGACGGGACTTGCTGGACCGATCGGAGCCGGTCCGTTGGGTGGAGCTGAGGGGATTCGAACCCCTGACCCCCTCGATGCGAACGAGGTGCGCTACCGGACTGCGCCACAGCCCCAACGAGAAGAAACTCTAGCACCTTCCGGAGGGGGTCCGTGACCACCCCCTGGTCGGGGGTGGTCACCCACCTCATTCGTTGGCGGCGCGGGGGCGGGGCTCCGGAGCCGGGGCTTCGGCGTACTGGTCGAACAGCGGGGTGCTGCGGGACTCGGCGGGGCGACCGGCGGTCCAGGTGCCGGGGGCCGACAGGTCGAGGCCGCGGGACACCCGGGGGGCGACCGGCGCGGTGACGTAGGTCGGCAGCGGGACGGGCACCGGCTCCCAGGAGTCCGGGCCGGCCGCACCGCGCTCGCGCATGCCGTCGACCCACTCCTCGTGCTCGGTGGCCTCGGCCACCGCG
>NZ_MECK01000114.1 GCF_014596465.1 Streptomyces sp. CBMA123
CCGCCCGCGTCGTCCCGGCCGAGGGCCCGCTGGTCGGCGCCGCCCTCGGCCGCCAGCTGCACCTGCTGCGGCCCGACCCCGCCGTGCTCGACCCGGAGTTCCTGGCCGGCCAGTTCCGCTCCACCGCCGGCACCCGGCGCGCCGCCAGCCACGCCACCACCACCGCCCGCCTCGACATCCGCCGCGTCGAACTGCCCCGCCTCCCGCTCCCCGCCCAACAGCGCCTCGGCGCCGCCTTCGCCCGCCTGGCCGCCTTCGACACCGCCCTCACCCAGGCCGCCGCCCTCGGCCGCACCCTGGCCCGGTCCGCGACGGACGCGCTGGCGACGGGCGTCCTGGCCCCACCGGAGGACTGACGTCGGCTCAAGGGTCGCCCGGCGTCGGCCCGGTGTCGGCTCGGCATCGACCGGGCCGGAGACCTCCGGGGCCGCTGAGCCGAGCGGTACGGTGTGCTGGGCCGTCCGGGGGACGGTCGGCGCCGGTCCCGTCCAGCTCAGGAGCACACATGTCAGGGCAGCAACCCGGGCCGTACGGCGGACCGACGCCCGGCGCCCCGCCGTACGGCCCGGGGCCGGTCCCCGGTGCCGTGCCGGGTTCCTTCCCGGCGGCCGGACCGGCCCCGATCCCGGGCCGGTTCGGGCCGGCCGTCCGGGTGTTGTGCGCGCTCGTCCCGCTGCTCTCCTTCGGGGTGCTCGGCGCCGTCCCGGCGCTGCTGCTGGCGGTCCGGCGCAGGCGGGCCTACGACGTCCTCGGCGCGGTGGTGTTCTGCGGGCTGCTGCTGACGCTCATCGTCTGCGCCGGGATCGCGGGCAGTCTCCACGACGCGACCGCCAACCTCATCGGCGAGATCGCCCTCGGCGTGCTGTGGTTGACGCCGACCGCGCACTACCTGGCGATGGACAGCTGCACGGTCTGGGAGGCCGGCCGTACCGCGCCCGTGCTCCTCGCCCCGCCGGCCGCCCCGCCGGCCGCCGCGTCGTACGGGCCGCCGTACGGGTACGTCGAACCGGCCTCGTACGGCGGGACGGCACCCACCGTGCCCGGGTACGGCGCTCCTGCTCCGGCGCCGGCGCCGGCCGTCGAGACGGCCCACGACCTGCGCGAACTCGGCGAACTGCTGCGCCGTCAGGCCCGCGAGGGCGGCTCGTGACCGGCACCAGGCTGATCGCCGGCCGCTACCGGCTCGCCGAGAAGATCGGCCATGGAGGCATGGGCCAGGTCTGGGCCGGTCAGGACGAACGACTGCACCGCCCGGTCGCCGTCAAACTGCTCCGCCCCGAGCACCTGCTGCCCGGCGGCTCCGGCAGCGGGTTCGGCGCGGATGCCAGGAGCACCGAACGCCGACGCCACGGCGACGAGTTGAGCCGCCGCTTCCTGCGCGAGTGCCGGGTGACCGCCGCACTCGACCACCCCGGCCTGGTCACCGTCTTCGACGCGGGCGAGGACGAGGGCGAGCTCTACCTCGTCATGCAGCGCGTCCCCGGCGTCAGCCTCGCCGACCTGATCGCGGAGGACGCACCCTTCCCGGTCGAACGCGCGGTGGCCGTCGCCGCCCAGCTCTGCGCGGCGCTGGCCGCCGTCCACGCCATCCCGGTGGTCCACCGCGACCTCAAGCCGAGCAACGTCATGGTCCGCGCGGACGGCCGCGCCGTCCTCCTCGACCTCGGCATCGCCACCGCCCTCGACACCGAGACCACCCGCCTCACCCTCACCGGCGTGCCCATCGGCAGCCCCGCCTACATGGCCCCCGAGCAGGCCCTCGCCGCCACCATCGACCCGCGTAGCGACCTCTACTCGCTGGGCTGCCTGCTGCACGAGATGCTCTCCGGCGAGGAACCCTTCCGGGCGCCCACGGCCCTCGGAGTCCTGCGCCGGCACGTGGACGAACCACCCGTCCCGCTACGGGAGTTGCGCCCCGAAGTGCCTCCGGGGCTGGAACGGCTGGTCCTGGACCTCCTCGCCAAGCAGCCCGCCGGGCGCCCCGCCGACGCCCAGGCGGTGTACGCGCGGCTGCTCCCGCTGCTGCCTCCGGCCGAGGGGGCGCCCCAGCCCGGCCTCACGCCGCTGCCCGACCCCGCACGCCCCTTCCGCTATCCGCACCAGCCGCAGCCGCAGCCGCAGACGCAGCCGCCGGCGGTGGCAGCGGCGGTGGTCCGCTCGGAGCCGAGGCCGCTCCTGATGCCTCCCGCCCCCGCGACACCTCCCGCCACCCCCGCTGTTTCCGACCTCGGCGCGGAGTGCGCCCGGCTCTCCGACCTGGTCGACGCCGGACGCCACACCGACGTGCTCGGCCTGGCCGCCCACCTACTTCCCCGGGCCGAGGCCGACCTCGGCGAGCGAGCGCCCCTGGTCCGCACCATCCGCACCATCTACGCCCGCACCCTCCTCCACCAGGGCCACCCCCGACAGGCCCTCCCCGAGTACCAGCGCCTCGCCGCCACCTCCGACGGCGGCCCGCACGGCCCCGAGGGCCTCGACCACCGCTACCGCGCCGCGCTCTGCCTCGACCGGCTCGGCCACGGCCCCGAAGCCCACGCCGAGTTCCAGGCCCTGCTCGCCGCCCACACCGCCCGCCTCGAAGCCGGCCTCGACACCGACCCCGAGCGCAGCTACGACCTCCGCGAAAGCATCGGCCTCCACCTCGCCGCCACCGGAGACCCCCAGAACGCCTGGCACTGGCTCCTCCCACTCCTCCTCGAACGCGAACGCCGCGACGGCCCCCACCACCCCGCCGTCCGCCGCCTCCGCGATTCCCTCACCACCCTCCATCCCCAGCACCCCACCCCCTGGCCCCCGGCCCGCTGACCCCCTCCGGCCGGGGCACGGGAAGTCGGCGGGTTCGACCTTCCGCGCCGGCCTCCTCGCGCGGGCGTTCACCGGGACCCGGCGGGGCCGGCCGTTCGCCGTCCGTGGGGGAGCGGGAACAGGGAGCCGGCGGGTGTCTTGGTGGCCCGGACCGGGGTGGGGCGGGGCGGGTAGGTTCGAGGTGTGACGACGAATGCTGTGCAGACGGACACTCCGGGCGCGAAGTTGATCCTGCTGACCACCACCCACCGGGTGGCCCCCGGATTGCTGGCGTGGCCGGCCTGGGAGGCCCTGCGGTCGGCGGGGCGGGTGCTGGTGGCCGATGAGGGGCATCCGCAGGTGGCGGCGGTGCGGCAGGCCGGGGTGGTGGTCGAGGTGGTGCCGGCCGGTTCGGCGCCGGCGCTGGCGCGGCTGCTGACCGGGCAGCCGGCCGGGGCGGGGGCGACGGTGTGGCTGGGCGGTCCGGACGGGGATCCGGGGTTGACGGACGCGCTGGCCCGCCTCGCGGTGGAGCACGCCGGTGAGGTGCCGGAGATCGAGGTGCTGCCGGGCTCGTACGACCTGCCGGGCGCGCGGCTGCTGGACCTCGCCTCGGTGATGGACCGGCTGCGCTCGCCGGGCGGCTGCCCGTGGGACGCCGAGCAGACCCACGAGAGCCTGGTGAAGTACCTGGTCGAGGAGGCCTACGAGCTGGTCGAGGCGATCGAGGAGGGGGACCGGGACGCGCTGCGCGAGGAGTTGGGCGACGTGCTGCTGCAGGTGTTCTTCCACGCCCGGATCGCCGAGGAGCACCCGACCGGGCCGTTCACCGTCGATGACGTGGCCGGGGACATCGTGGAGAAGCTGGTGTACCGGCACCCGCACGTGTTCGGGGACGTCGAGGCCGACGGTGCCGCCGAGGTGGAGGCGAACTGGGAGCAGCTGAAGGCGGCGGAGAAGGCGGACCGGGAGTCCGTCCTGGACGGCGTGCCGGCCGGGCTGCCGGCGCTGGCGTACGCGGCGAAGCTGGTCTCCCGGGTGCGCCGGGCGGGGTTCACCGAGGTGCCGGACGAGCCGTACCGGCTGCCGGAGGAGCTGACCGCGGAGTCGGCGGGCCGGCTGCTGCTGGCGGTGGCGCAGCGGGCGCACGACGCGGGGGTGGACGTGGACGCGGCGCTGCGCTCGGCCGCGCGCGGCTACCGGGACGCGGTGCGCGCGGCCGAGGGGCTCAAGCCGGAGTAGGCGTCCAGGCCGGGCGCGGGCTCAGGCCGCCGTGGCGGCGTGCCCGACGCTGTGCCCGGCAGGGAGCCGCTGCGGCGGGACGAGTTCGCCGATGGCCTCGCCGACCAGGGCGACCAGTTCGGCGAGGCGCTCCAGGTCGAGGTGGTCGGGCAGGTCGGCGAGGGAGACGACCCGCTCGCCCTTCGGGCCGGCGACGCAGAAGAGGTCGATCGGCCCGAGGTGCTTCTCGGCGGTGTCGACCAGGGCGGCGACGTCGCTGGGCCGGCGGATGTCCCCGGAGACGCCGACCACGGGGCAGCCGGGCCGGTCGAGTTCGGCGGCGAGGTCCTCGGCGATCGCGACGTGCTGGTCCGCGATCAGCATCCCGGCGGCGCCGGCCGCGGTGAACCGGCGGGCGAGGTCGGCTCCCGAACCGCCGTCGAGTACCGCGATGACGACGACTGCTCCGCTGACCCGCATGGCCTGCTCCTCCCTGTGGGCGACACCGCACCGGCGCCCACGCGTACTGCGGAGGATCGTAGGCACGTCCTGACCCTCCGCAACAGGGATTACCCCTCAGGTGACCAGGCTCACGCCTGCCACCGGGCCAAGAGCTGTCCAAGGGCTGTCCACGGACCGTTCACGGGCCGTCCCCGGAGTGTTGGCACACCCCTCGCGCACCGCTCGCCCAGGGCTCGCGAGCGGCTTGTGAGCGGCTCACGAGCGGCGTGCGAGCGGCTCGCAAGCGGACCACGAGCGGCCCACGGCCGGTTCGCGAACCGGTGACGTCCCGGCGGCGCCCCCGAGGCCGTCCGGCCGCGTCCGGTCCAGCGGTTACGGTCGACGCATGCCAGCTCAGCCCGAGGGCGCCCAGCCCGCCGCCCAGTCCGACCCGCAGTCCGACCCGCAGCTCTTCACCTGGGAGTTCGCCGCCGACCCGTACCCCGCCTACGCCTGGCTGCGCGAGCACGCCCCGGTGCACCGCACCACGCTGCCGAGCGGTGTGGAGGCCTGGCTGGTGACCAGGTACGCGGACGCCCGGCAGGCGCTCGCGGACGGCCGGCTGTCGAAGAACCCGGCGCACCACAGCGAGCAGGCGCACCGCACCGGCCGGGTGGGCATCCCGGGGGAGCGGCAGGCGGACCTGATGACCCACCTGCTGAACATCGACCCGCCGGACCACACCCGGCTGCGCCGCCTGGTGGCGAAGGCGTTCACCCCGCGCCGGGTGGCGGAGTTCGAGCCGCGGGTGCAGCAGCTGACCGACCGGCTGATCGACGGCTTCGCGCAGCGCGGATCGGCGGACCTCATCCACGAGTTCGCCTTCCCGCTCCCCATCTACGCGATCTGCGACATGCTGGGCGTGCCGGCCGAGGACCAGGACGACTTCCGGGACTGGGCGGGCATGATGCTGCGGCACACCAAGCCGGGCCAGGCCGGCGGCCAACGCGGCGGTGTGGGGCGGGCGGTGAAGCGGATGCGGGCGTACCTGCTGGAGCTGATCCACCGCAAGCGGGCGGACCTCGGCGACGACCTGATCTCCGGTCTGATCCGGGCGAGCGACCACGGCGAGCACCTGACCGAGAACGAGGCCGCGGCGATGGCCTTCATCCTGCTGTTCGCCGGGTTCGAGACGACGGTCAACCTGATCGGCAACGGGACGTACGCGCTGCTGCGCAACCCGGGGCAGCGGGCGTTGCTGCAGGAGTCGGTGGCCCGGGGCGAGACCGGGCTGCTGGAGACCGGGATCGAGGAACTCCTGCGCTACGACGGGCCGGTGGAGATGGCGACCTGGCGGTTCGCGACCCGGCCGCTGACCATCGGCGGGGTGGACATCCCGGTCGGTGACCCGGTGCTGGTGGTGCTGGCGGCGGCGGACCGCGACCCGGCCCGGTTCGCGGACGAGAACACCCTCGACCTGGCCCGGAGCGACAACCCCCACCTGGGGTTCGGGCACGGCATCCACTACTGCATCGGCGCCCCGCTGGCGCGGCTCGAAGGGCGGTCCGCGCTGGCCACGCTGCTTTCCCGGCTGCCCGATCTGCGGCTGGCCGAAAGTCCGGAGAATCTGCGGTGGCGTGGTGGCCTGATCATGCGTGGACTGCGCGAACTTCCGGTCGAATTCAGTCCGGAAAGCCGCTCCCCGCACGCCCGCGCTGAGGCTCCGACACGCTGACGCGGTGTCGCCGAGCCGCCCTTGGCGGCGGTATGAACGCCCATCAAACCGGACAAAGCCCCGCTGTTGGTAGGCGATCGAACACGTGCCGTAATTTTTGTGTGATGTCGACGATATGAGCTTGTGATTGGTCTGAGGATCTGTCTAGTCTCCCTGGAGTTCGCAGCTGCGGACCCCGTGCGCGGAACGCCGAGTCCTGCCCGCCGCGCGACGGGAAACCGACCAGACCCTGGGCAGGGGCGGGGGACCCAGGTTTGTTGCCGTCTCCCCACGGCTTGGGGTGAAGCCGCCCAAGCGGAATCGATTCCGCCGACGGCGGCCGGGCCACCTCCCGGTCCGAACCCGACAGCTCACCTCGCAGGCGTGCGGAGAGGGACCTTCATGCTGTTCGCTGGAACTGGCCGTCATCGTCGCCGCACCCAGGCCGAGAAGGCCATCGCCGTCGCCGGTGTGGCCGGCGTCGGACTCGCACTGCCGCTCCTCACCGCCACCGGCGCCTCCGCCGCCCCGGCCTCCGCCTGGGACTCCGTCGCCCAGTGCGAGAGCGGCGGCAACTGGAGCATCAACACCGGCAACGGCTTCTACGGCGGCCTGCAGTTCACCTCCAGCACCTGGAAGGCGTACGGCGGCACCGCGTTCGCGGCGCAGGCCAACCAGGCCAGCCGGGCGCAGCAGATCACGGTCGCCGAGAAGGTGCTCTCCTCACAGGGCCCGGGTGCCTGGCCGGTCTGCTCCGTCAAGGCCGGCCTGAGCAAGGGCGGCGCCCCGGCGGCCGTGGACTCCTCCTCGGACGCCAAGCCGCAGTCCGCGCCGAAGCAGCAGCCGCAGGCCCAGCAGCAGACCGCGAAGCAGCAGGCCGCCAAGCCCGCCGCGAAGCCCGTCCAGCAGTACGCCCCGAAGCACGCCGCGCCGAAGCAGGCCGAGAAGCCCGCCGAGCAGCCGGTCCAGCAGTACACGCCGAAGCACGCCGCCCCGCGCGCCGCCCAGGCCCCGACCGCTCCGACCGGCCACGACTACACCGTCCGCTCCGGCGACACGCTGTCGACCATCGCCGCTGCCCAGGGTGTGTCCGGCGGCTGGCAGGCGCTGTACGACGGCAACCGCGGCACGGTCGGCGGCGACCCGGACCTGATCATGCCCGGCCAGGTGCTGCAGCTCGGCTGAGCCGCCGCGCACCGATCGGAAGCCCGACCGGAGGAGGGGGCCGCGCCCGGCGGCCCCCTTCGTCCGCATTCGTCCGCGACGGTGGGACGAACCGGGTCGGGCAGGTGAACTACCGGTGGGTATCGGGGCCACACGCTGAGACGGGGCCGAGGCCGACGTGGTCTCGGGAGTCCGGGCGGTTAGGCTCTGGTCGTAACGACTCCGCAATCGTCCGGCCGACAGCACCACCGCCCGCCGGACCTGCTTCCGCAAGGAGATGCCTTCGTGCCGTCCATCGATGTCGTCGTAGCCCGCGAAATCCTCGACTCCCGCGGCAACCCCACGGTCGAGGTCGAGGTCGGCCTCGACGACGGCAGCACGGGTCGTGCCGCTGTTCCGTCGGGTGCCTCGACCGGCGCCTTCGAGGCGCTGGAGCTGCGCGACGGTGACAAGAACCGCTACTTCGGCAAGGGCGTGGAGAAGGCCGTCCTGGCCGTCATCGAGCAGATCGGCCCGGAGCTGGTCGGCTACGACGCCACCGAGCAGCGCCTGATCGACCAGGCCATGCTCGACCTGGACGCGACCCCGGACAAGTCCTCGCTCGGCGCCAACGCCATCCTGGGCGTCTCGCTGGCCGTCGCCCACGCCGCCTCCGAGGCCAGCGACCTGCCGCTGTTCCGCTACCTGGGCGGCCCGAACGCGCACGTCCTGCCGGTCCCGATGATGAACATCCTCAACGGTGGATCCCACGCGGACTCCAACGTCGACATCCAGGAGTTCATGATCGCCCCGATCGGCGCGGAGTCCTTCTCCGAGGCCGTCCGCTGGGGCGTCGAGGTCTACCACACCCTCAAGGGCGTGCTGAAGGAGCGCGGCCTGTCCACCGGCCTCGGCGACGAGGGCGGCTTCGCGCCGAACCTGGACAGCAACCGCGAGGCCCTGGACCTCATCACCGAGGCCATCCAGAAGGCCGGCTACGTGCCCGGCCGTGACATCGCGCTGGCCCTGGACGTCGCCGCCTCCGAGTTCTACAACGACGGCGCCTACCAGTTCGAGGGCAAGGCCCTGTCGGCCGCCGAGCTCATCGAGTACTACGCCGAGCTGGTCGCCGCCTACCCGCTGGTCTCCATCGAGGACCCGCTGGACGAGTCGGACTGGGACGGCTGGAAGGCCATGACCGTCAAGCTGGGCGACAAGGTCCAGCTGGTCGGCGACGACCTGTTCGTCACCAACCCGGCCCGCCTGGCCAAGGGCATCGAGACCGGCACCGCCAACGCCCTGCTGGTGAAGGTGAACCAGATCGGCTCGCTGACCGAGACCCTGGACGCCGTCGAGCTGGCCCAGCGCAACGGCTACCGCTGCATGATGTCGCACCGCTCCGGCGAGACCGAGGACGTCACCATCGCCGACCTGGCCGTCGCCACCAACTGCGGCCAGATCAAGACCGGTGCCCCGGCCCGCTCCGAGCGCGTCGCCAAGTACAACCAGCTGCTGCGCATCGAGGAGATCCTCGACGACGCCGCCGAGTACGCCGGCCGCGGCGCCTTCCCGCGGTTCAAGTACGAGGGCTGAGAACCCACGGGCTGGAAACCAGGGGGCCGAAGGTCCCCGGTAGCGCACGCCTGACCGGTGCCCCGCCGCACACCCCGTAGGGTGGACGGCGGGGCACCGTCGCGACCAGGAGGGGATACGGGAGATGGCTGGCTGGAGGATCCCGGGCTTGGCGGCCCGGCCTCGGTTCACGAGCCGGGCGACCGTCCTCGTCCTGGTGCTCTGCTCGCTGGTCGCGATCCTGGCCTACCCGACCCGGCAGTTCATCTCCCAGCGCGCCGAGATCTCCGCCCAGCGGGCGAAGGCCGACCACGCGCGCCAGCAGGTCGACCAACTGCGCCGGGACAAGGCCCGCTGGCAGGATCCGGAGTACGTCAAGGCGCAGGCCCGCGCCCGGCTGCACTACGCGGTGCCGGGGGAGACCCCGTACATCGCGGTGGACCCGTCCGGTGCGGCCGCCCGGCCCTCCGCCCCGGCCACCTCGGCCACCCCCTCCGCCGACGCGGCGGCCGGCCCGGCGAAGGCCGCCAAGCCCTGGTACACCAGCATCTGGGACTCGGTGGACGCCGCCGACACCGTCGCGCTGGCTCCCGCCGTCCCCCGTCCGCTCCCCCCGTCCTCCGTTGGAGACCCCACCCCCCATGACCACTGAGAACCACCCCGCCGTCTCCGACGCCGACGTCGCGGCGATCGCCGCCCAGCTCGGCCGGGTGCCGCGCGGCCTGCGCGGTGTGGCGCACCGCTGCCCCTGCGGCAACCCCGACGTCGTGGAGACGGCCCCCCGGCTGCCGGACGGCACGCCGTTCCCGACGCTGTACTACCTGACCTGCCCCAAGGCCGCCTCGCTGATCGGCACCCTGGAGGCCGAGGGCGTGATGAAGGACCAGACCGCCCGGCTCGCCGAGGACCCGGAGCTGGCCGCCGCCTACCAGAAGGCGCACGAGGACTACATCGCCCGACGCGACGCGATCGAGGTGCTGGAGGGCTTCCCGAGCGCCGGCGGGATGCCGGACCGGGTGAAGTGCCTGCACGTGCTGGTCGGCCACTCGCTGGCGGCCGGCGAGGGCGTCAACCCGCTCGGCGACGAGGCGATCGGCATGCTGGAGGACTGGTGGGCCAAGGGCCCGTGCGTCTCCCCGGCCGAGGTCGAGGCGGCCGGTGAGCGGGTGCTGCGCAACCGTGCCAAGGGGCAGGACCACGAGGCCGTGATCGCGGCCAAGCAGCAGAAGACCGCCGAGCGGGCCGCCAAGCGCGCCGCCGAGGCCGCGACCCCGGAAGCCGGTGCGGCGGAGCAGGAGTCCGAGTGAGCATGACCCGCGTGGCCGCGATCGACTGCGGCACCAACTCGATCCGGCTGCTGGTCGCGGACCTCGACCCGGAGACCGGCGGGATCACCGACCTCGACCGCCGGATGATCATCAACCGGCTGGGCCAGGGCGTGGACCGGACGGGCCGCCTCCACCCGGACGCGCTGGAGCGCACCTTCGCGGCCTGCCGGGAGTACCGGGAGATCATCGCGGGCTTCGGCGTCGGCCCGGAGCGCACCCGCTTCGTCGCCACCAGCGCCTCCCGGGACGCCGAGAACAGCGACGAGTACGTCAAGGGCGTGCGCGAGATCCTGGGCGTCGAGCCGGAGGTGGTGAGCGGCGAGGAGGAGGCGCACCTGTCCTTCGTGGGGGCCACCAAGGAGTTGACCGGCGGCCAGTTCCCCGCCCCCTACCTGGTCTTCGACCTCGGCGGCGGCTCCACCGAGTTCGTGCTCGGCGGGGCCGAGGTGGAGGCGGCGCGCTCGGTCGACATCGGCTGCGTGCGGCTGACCGAGCGGCACTTCGCCGGGGCCGAGCTGCCCTCCGCGGAGCAGGTCGCGCAGGCCCGGGCGCACGTGCGGGCCGAGCTGGACAAGGCCGAGGAGGTCGTCCCGCTGACCGGTGCGGCCACCCTGGTGGGCCTGGCCGGGACGGTCACCACGGTGTCCGCGATCGCCCAGGACCTGCCTGCCTACGACTCGACGCGGATCCACCACTCCCGGATCAGCCGCGAGCGGGTCGCGGAGATCGCCCGCGAGCTGCTGGCCGCCACCCACGCGGAGCGCGCGGCCATCCCGTCGATGCACCCGGGCCGGGTGGACGTGATCGCGGCCGGCGCGTTGGAGCTGCTGGAGATCATGGAGCGCACGGGCGCCGCCGAGGTGGTCGTGAGCGAGCACGACATCCTGGACGGCATCGCCTGGAGTACGGCCTCCTGACGGCCCACAGGCCTTACGCCACCGGCCCCGACGCCCTTTTCGGGGCGCCGGGGCCGGGGCGCGCCCGGGCGGGTGCGAGAACCTTCGTGAATTTCTTCACATGGCGATCCAGTCATTCGTCGCACCCCGTGGCCCGCTACGCCCGAATTGTGAGACCGAAGGTCGGTCGGTCGCGCGGGCCCTTGGATCGCAGGTCAGGCCTCGCCCGAGGTTTGAAAATCGAAATCACAAGCGGGAACCCGGGCGCTGTACGGATCGTTGCTGCTCAGCCGGGTAGTGCTCCGGCGCACGTTCACGGGGGACTGTCGGGGCCCGTGAGCCGGTGCACCGGTGTCGTTTTTGTGGCCGCGCAGTGTAGCACGGGGTGTCCATGAGCTTGTGACCGGGCTCACGAAGGCTGCTCCGGACGGTGCTGGATACTTTCGGATATGAGCACCACGGAGCGTCCTCGCATCCTCATTGTCGGCGGTGGTTACGTCGGCCTGTATGCCGCGATGCGCATCCTCAAGAAGATGCGTTACGGCGAAGCGACCGTCACGGTCGTGGACCCGCGGTCGTACATGACGTACCTGCCCTTCCTCCCCGAGGCGGCCGGCGGCAACGTCGCGCCTCGCAACCTCGTCGCGCCGCTGCGCAAGACCCTCAAGCAGGCGGAGGTGCTGACCGGGTCCGTCACCGGCATCGACCACGCCCGCAAGGTCGCGACCATCCAGCCGGCGGCCGGCGACAGCTACGAGCTGCCCTTCGAGTACCTGGTCGTCGCGACCGGCTCGGTCTCCCGCACCTTCCCGATCCCGGGTCTGGCGGAGAACGGCATCGGCATGAAGACGGTCGAGGAGGCCATCGGCCTCCGCAATCACGTCATGGCCCAGCTCGACAAGGCCGAGTCCACCTCGGACGAGGAGGTCCGCCGCAAGGCCCTGACCTTCGTCGTCATCGGCGGTGGCTTCGCCGGCATCGAGACGATCGCCGAGATCGAGGACATGGCGCGCGACGCGTCGAAGCTGTACCGGACCGTCAGCCGTGACGACATGCGCTTCGTCGTGGTCGAGGCGGCCAACCGCATCCTCCCCGAGATGGGCCCGGACCTCGGTCTGTGGACCAAGGAGAAGCTCGAGGAGCGGAACATCGAGGTCTACATCGAGACCTCGATGGACTCCTGCGTCGACGGCCACGTCATGCTGAAGAACGGCATGGAGATGGACGCCTCCACCATCGTGTGGACGGCCGGCGTCAAGCCGAACCCGGTGCTGGCCAACTTCGGCCTGCCGCTGGGCCCGCGCGGCCACGTCGACACCGCGCCGACCCTCCAGGTCCAGGGCTTCGACTACGTCTGGTCCGCCGGCGACAACGCCCAGGTGCCGGACCTCGCCGCCGGCGAGGGTGCCTGGTGCCCGCCGAACGCGCAGCACGCCTGCCGTCAGGCCGTCGTCCTCGGTGACAACGTCATCTCCGGCATGCGGGGCTTCCCGCAGAAGGAGTACAAGCACAAGAACCTGGGTGCGGTCGCCGGTCTCGGCCTGCACAAGGGCGTGGCGATCCTCTTCGGCAAGTACAAGCTGAAGGGCCGTCCGGCCTGGTGGTTCCACCGCCTGTACCACGGCGCGATGGTCCCGACCGTCAACCGCAAGGTCCGCGTCTTCACCGACTGGACCCTCGCGATGTTCCTGAAGCGCGAGATGGTCGGCCTCTCCCAGATGGAGAAGCCGCAGCTTCCGATCCAGGAGGTCACGCCGCCCACCAAGCCCGTCGAGGCCGCCAAGCCGGCCGCCGACAAGGAGCTCGCCAGCAAGTAAGCGACTGGACCCCGGTGTGGGAGCGCCGGGGTATGAGTCGGAGGCCCTCCGCCCGGCAGTGTCGCCGGACCACGACCTCCGTGGTGCTCAGCCGGCCGTGCGACCGGGCGGAGTACAGCAGTAGAAGAGCCCCTGCCGAAACCCTCTGGCAGGGGCTCTCGCTGTGTCCGGGCGCGCTCCGCTGGTCCGCCTCCGGACGCTGGTCCGCCCCCGGCCGCGGGTGCGACCGGGGGCGGACGGGCGGGGCGTCAGTCGGTCTTGATGCTCGACAGGATGTCCAGCCTGGACGCCCGGCGGGCCGGCCAGAGCGCGGCCACCAGGCCGACCAGCCCGGCCAGGGCGAGGAACAGCGCCAGCTGGCCGTACGGCAGGACGGTGGTCAGCCCGCTCAGGCTGGACTTCAGCGTCCCGTTGATCGCCCAGGCGATGAAGCAGCCGAGCAGCAGGCCGATCCCGGCGCCGAAGAGCGAGATCACCACCGACTCCAGCCGGACCATCCGCTTGATGCCCCGGCGGTCCAGGCCGATCGCCCGCAGCATCCCGATCTCGCGCTTGCGCTCGAAGACCGACATCGCCAGGGTGTTGATCACGCCCAGGATCGCGACCAGCACCGACATCGCCAGCAGGCCGTACATCATGTTCAGCGCGAAGGTGATGGTCTGGCTGAAGTCGTCCCGGACGTCCTGCTTGGACTTCACCTCGATCACCGGGTTGGCACCGGTGGCGTCCTTGAGGGACTGCTTGAGGCCGTCGGTGGCGCCGTCCTTGCCCTTGACCAGGACGTCGGAGATGTACGGCTGGGACTCGTGCTTGGCGACCTCGCTGTTGGCCAGCAGGACCGGGCCGAGCATGCCGCCCTTCTCGTACACGCCGCCGACGGTGAGCTGACCGGTGGACTTGTCCGGGTAGGTCACGGTCATCGTCGAGCCGGTGGTGACGTTGGACTTGGTGGCGACGTCCTGGTCCACCAGCAGCTGGCCCTTGCCGAGCGCCTCGGCCGAACCGCTGGTCAGCTTGACCTCGGCCAACTGCTGGAAGCTGTCCGGGTTCAGGCCGGTGATCTGCTTGCTGGTGCCGTCGAGCTTCCAGAAGGCGGTGGTCATCGGCGAGGAGGCCGCGACCCCGGGGGCCTTGGTGATCTGGTCGGGCACCTGCGGGGACAGGCCCATGTGGTTGGCGGCCGAGACGATGTAGTCGGCCTTCATCGAGCTGGTGACGGCCCGGTCGATGGTGTCGCCGACCGAGGTGCCGATCACGGTCAGGCCGCTGACCAGGGTCAGACCGATGGTGAGCGCGGCGGCGGTGGCCGCGGTGCGACGCGGGTTGCGCACCGCGTTCTGCTGGGCGAGCTTGCCGGGGGTGCCGCCGAGACCGCGCAGCAGCGGGCCGACCAGGGCGACCACCGGGCGGGACAGCAGCGGCAGCAGGACGAACACGCCGATCAGGGCCAGGAAGGCGCCCAGGCCCACCGGCATCCGGCCGGAGTCGTCACCGGTGGAGGCGCCGAAGCCGATCAGCGCGAGACCGCCGGCGGCGAACAGCGAGCCGATGGTGTTGCGGACCACCAGGCTCTTCTGACTGGTCGGCTGGTCGCCGCTGCTCATCGCGGCCACCGGGGCGATCCGGGCGGCGCGCACGGCCGGCAGCAGGGCCGACAGGACCGTCACCAGGACGCCGACCACCAGGGTCACCACGACGGTGAGCGGCTTGATCACCAGCGAACCGCTCGGCATGTTCTCGTTCAGGGAGCCCATCAGGGACTGCAGCCCGGCACCGATCCCGATGCCGGCCAGCAGACCGGCCACCGTCGAGAGGGTGCCGATCAGCAGCGCCTCGATCAGCACCGAGCGGGTGACCTGCTTGCGGCTGGCGCCGATCGCCCGCAGCAGCGCCAGCTCCCGGGTGCGCTGGGCGACCAGCATGGTGAAGGTGTTGGCGATGATGAAGATGCCGACGAACAGTGAGATGCCGGCGAAGACCAGCAGCATGGTGCGCATGCTGTCGGTGCCCTTGGTGATCATGGCCTGCTCGTCGGCCTTCAGCGTGGCGCCGGTCTCGACGTCGAACTGGTCGCCGGACGGCACCTTGGGCTGGGCCTGGGCGAGCAGCGCCTCCTCACCGGTGCCGGGCTTGGCCGTGAGCACCACGCTGCTGTAGCGGCCGGGCTCCAGCAGCAGCTGCTGGGCGGTGGCCTTGTCGAACAGGGTCAGGGTGCCGCCGGAGTTCACCACCGGGTCGTCGGTGGTGAAGACACCGGTGAGCCTGGCCTCGACCACCGGGCCGTTGGCGGCCACCCGGACGGTGTCGCCGACCTTGTAGCCCGCCTTGTCGGCGGTCTTGCGGTCGAGGGCGATCTCCTTGGCGTTCTTCGGGCCCTGGCCCTCGGCCATCGGGTAGCGGGCGTCCTTGCCGTCCTGGCCCGGGGCGAAGTTGGCGCCCTTGGCGGCCCAGAACTGGCCGACCAGGTTGCCCTTCTTGTCGGCGACCCCGGTGAAGCCGCTGACCACGCCGCGGGCGTCGGCGGTGCCGGGCAGGGCCGCCAGCTGCTGGACGGTGGCGTCGGTGAGCGCCGCGGAGCCGCTCTCGCTCTTCTGCCGGGCGGAGGCCCCGGAGCCGGCCGCGCGGTCCACCACCTGGACCGAGACGTCCGAGTAGCTCTTGGAGTTGCTGTCCTGCATGGCCTTGCCGAAGGTGTCGGAGAAGACCATGGTGCCGGCGACGAACGCCGTGCCGAGCATGACGGCCAGTGCCGTCATCAGCAGTCGGCCCTTGTGGGCCAGCACGTTGCGCAGTGCGGTGCGATACATGAGGTGTCCTGGGGAGGTTCGAGGGCGTGGAGCCGGCGGGCCGGGTGTCAGCTGGTGCGGCCCTTGGCCTCGAAGCGGCGCATGCGGTCCAGGACGGTGTCGGCGGTGGGGTGGTGGAGTTCGTCGACGATGCGGCCGTCGGCGAGGAAGACGACGCGGTCGGCGTAGGAGGCG
>NZ_MECK01000115.1 GCF_014596465.1 Streptomyces sp. CBMA123
GCCGCCGCACTGCCCGTCGTCCGGTCAGGCGCCAAGCCCGGCGGGCCCGGCAGGCACCGCCGGCCGGAGCGGGGCCGCGCGCTCCCGGAAGCCCCGCCCGACGTGCAGGATCGTTCCGGTGTGGAACTCCCGGACGCCGAACGCCGGATCGCCGCCCGGCTGCTGCTCGCCCACCCGCTGGTCACCGCCTCCGGCTCGCACGCCGACGGCTTCCCGCTGATCCGCCGTCACCGCGACTGGCTCATCGAGCGCTTCGACACCCTGCTCGGCTACCGCTTGGTGGTCGGCCCCTGGCACGCCCGGCTCTGCAAGGCCGGCCTCGGCCCCGGTGCCGGCCGCCGCCTCGAACACCCCGTCACCGGTGCCCCGTTCACCCCGGCCGGCTACGCCCGGCTCGCCCTCGTCCTGGCCCTGCTCGTCGACGCCCCCGAGCAACTCCGGTACGGGCGGCTGCTCGACGCGATGCGGGCCGCCGCGCCCGACCTCGCGGCCGACCCGACCGCCCTCGGGATGGCGCTCGCCGCGCTGGCCGACTGGCAGGTGCTGGGCGACCTGCCGGCCGATCCGGCCGACACCGCCTTCGTGCTGACCGTCGACCGCGAACTCGCCCGCGCCGTCCCGGCCGGCCGGCCCGCGCTCGCCGACGACGCCGCCGACCTCATCCGCCGCGCCGCCGAGGCCGAGCCCGGCACCGCCGTACGCCGGCTCCTCGCCGAGACGCCCGCCGTCCTCGCCGCCGACCTCCCCGAGGACCGGCGCGCCTGGCTGCACGAGCACCGGCTCAGCGGCCCGGCCGCGCTCGCGGAGTTCCTCGGGCTGGAGGCCGAACTGCGCGCCGAGGGCGTCGCCCTGCTCGACCCGGCCGCCGAACTCACCGACCTCGCCCTCCCCGGTACCGGCACCCTCGCCCAGGCCGCCCAGCTGCTGATCGAGTGCCTGGTCGAGGAGGTCCGCCCGCTGCCCGGCGAGGGCGGGGAGAGCGGCGAGGGCGACGTCCCGATCTCCGACGCGCTGATAGACGGCCTGCTCGGCGACATCGCCGACGACCACGACCTCCCCGCGCGCTACCTCGCCGACCGCACCGCCCTGCGCCGCGACGCCCTCGACCTCCTGCACCGCCTCGGGCTGATCACCCCCACCCCCCGCACCACATGGCTCCTCCGCCCCCCGGCCGCCCGCTACGCCCCGGCGCCCGACCTCCACCCCACCCCGGGCACCGGCCGCCACTCCCGCCCCACCGGCCCGGCCCCGGCCCCGGCCTCTGTGCCGACCCGTGAGGGCCTGCGGGCGTAGGGCGGGTCCGGTGAGCCCGGTGCGCCGGCTCTCAACTCCCTGTTCCGGAGTCCCTGTTCCGGGGCCCCGATGACGGTTCCCCGATGACGGTTCCCCGTCCGGCCGCCGGGGTGTCCCCCGGCGGCCGGACGGCCGGACCGGGCGGGTGCTCAGGCCGGGATGAGGGCGTCCCACTGGTCGCGGGTCGGGCCGTCGTGCTGCGGGGTGAAGTCCGGGTTGGCGGCCAGCCAGGCGGTGACGGCGCGGTCGACCTCCTCGGTGCCGTAGGCCTCCTTGGCCGGCCGGACGAGGTGGCGGGCATGGGCACGGGCCCGCATGACGACGGGGTCGTCGAAGGCGCAGGCGGCGAGGGCGGCGGCGCGGCGCTCCGGGAGCTGTGAACCGCCGTTGAGGCGCTGCTCGTTGGCGCGGTCGGCGGCCACCTGCTCGTCGAACAGCGGGCGGAGGTTCCGGCCGGCCCAGGCGTGGTAGCCGGTGGGGTCCGCGGCGACCTGGTCGGCGTGGGCGGCGAGGTACTGGGCAGTGCGCAGGCCGAGGGCCACGCCGTGGCCGAGGGTGGGGTTGGTGTGGATGAGGCTGTCCCCGGTGTTGACCAGGCCGGTGACGACGGGCCCGGCGTCGTCGGCGAGGGAGGTCCAGCGGTTGTCCAGGCCGGCCATCGGCAGGACGGCCGACAGGGGTTCGGGGTCGAGGTCGAGCCAGGCGGCGCAGGCGGGGAAGCGGCGGGCGACGGCCTCGAACACGGCGGGGTCGACGAGCGAGGCGCGGGTCGGATCGCCGGTGGAGATGATCATGCTCAGCGCGAAGGTGTCGTTGTCGGAGGGGAAGACGCCGGCCAGCGCGAAGGCCGCGGCCGAGCCGGTCCTGACCCGCCCGGGGTCGCGCGGGCCGTCGGCGCGCAGCCGGTACCAGCGGCACAGGTAGGTGATCCCGGTGCGGTGGCTGTCGGTCACGGGCGGGCGGCAGCCGGCCTCGACCAGCCAGCGGGGCACCGGGGAGCGGCGCCCGGCCGCGTCGATGACGAGGTCCGCCCGGTGGGTCTCGCCGCCCACCCGTACGCCGGTGACCCGGGGCGGGTCGCCGCGCCGGACGGCGAGGGCGCTCACCCGGCGGCCGCGCCGCACCTCGATGCCGGGTTCCCGCCGTACGCCCGCGGCCAGGGCGGCCTCCAGCACGATCCGGCGGGTGCGCAGGGTCACCAGTTCCTCGTCGCCGCCGCGGTGCGGCGGGTGCTCGTCGAACCAGTCGAAGTCGTGGTACTCGTACGCGCCGCGGGCCAGCAGGTCCGCGTAGACGTCGGGGGCCTCGGCCCGCAGCACCGTGCGGACGGGGGCGAGGAAGGAGTGCGGCTGGTCGGCCTGGGGGACCCTCGGCCGGTTCCACTGGAAGAAGTCCTGGTTCAGGTCGTCCCCGGCCTGCCGCGTCTCCTGTTCGAACAGCGTGACCTTGTGGCCCCGCCGACCGAGCAGGAGCGCCGTTCCCAGCCCGCTGATACCGCCACCGATGATCGCAACCCGCGCCACTGCATCCCCTTCGCGTCGTGTTGCGGAACGATCTTAGGGTTTGCCGATCTTGGGATCGGAGCCGCCCCCGTCGTTCCGGCTCAGGAACGACGGAAGCACCGCGTCCGGGGGGCGGACGGCGGTGCCGGAAGGGTCGGGCCGGTGGCGCGGGCCGGGTCGGCTACTTGCTCGCCGTCATGGTGGCGAGCGGGCCGTGCTGGACGGTCTCCACGGTGGCGCCCACCCCGAGGGTGCCGAGGGCGATGGAGGCGAGGACGGCGGTGCAGGCGAGCAGACGGCGGTGGCGCTGGGGGAGCGGGAAGCGCGGTTCCTGGTAGGGCGCCTGAGGGCTGGCGTTCATGACAGGGAGGCTCCCAGGGCGGTGTGAACGGTCGGTACGCGCGGGTGAAGTCCGGACGGGGATCCGGCGTCGGTTGGCCGCATACACCCCACCCGGCCGGCGGGTGGGGCGTATCCGCTGGTCAGCGCCGTGCCCGGGAGGGCGTCCGGCGCCCGGCTCAGCGGTGTGGACCGCGTTCGGCGAGGGCCTCGCCGACGGCGACCCGGACGGCGTCCCGCAGGCCGTGGGCGGGGTGGAAGCGGGAGGGGCCGGCCGCCGGGTCCTCCCGGAGCTCCTTCACCAGGGAGACGCACAGCAGCAGCATCACCACCACGAAGGGCAGGGCGACCAGGATCGTCGCGTTCTGCAGCGCGGTCAGCCCGCCGGCCAGCAGCAGGGCGGCGGCGACCCCGCCCATCAGCACGCCCCAGACCACCACCAGCGGGGTGCGCGGGTGCAGCGAGCCGCGGCTGGAGAGCGAGCCGAGCACCAGGGAGGCGGAGTCGGCGCTGGTGATGAAGAAGGTCATCACCAGCAGCACCGCGACCACGCTGGTGACCGAGCCGAGCGGCAGCGAGCGCAGCATCTCGAACAGCGAGGCCTCCGGGCCGCGCGGGATGGTGGCGACCAGGTCGGCCGCGCCCGTACCGACCAGCCGGATCGCGGTGCCGCCCATCACGCAGAACCAGATGACCGTCGCCCCGCTGGGCACCAGCAGCACGCCGAGCAGGAACTGCCGGATGGTGCGGCCGCGCGAGATGCGGGCGATGAAGGTGCCGACGAAGGGTGCCCAGGAGAGCCACCAGGCCCAGTAGAAGATCGTCCAGGAGCCGAGCCAGCTCTCGTCGGTGAAGGCACCGGTCTGGGTGGACATGCCGAGAAGGTCGGAGAGGTAGCCGCCGACGGTGGCCGGGATCGAGTCCAGGGCGAAGACCGTCGGCCCGAAGACGAAGACGAAGAGCATGATCAGCGAGGCCAGCACCACGTTCGCGGTGGAGAGCCACTTGACGCCCTTGTGCACGCCGGAGAAGGCGGAGAGCACGAAGGCGGCGGTCAGCGAGCCGATGATGACCAGCTGGGCGTTCTGGGTGTTGCGGACGGAGGTGATGTACCCGAGCCCGTCGGCGACCTGCAGGGCGCCGAGGCCGAGGCTGGTCGCGGAGCCGAAGACGGTGGCGAAGACGGCCAGCAGGTCGATGGTGCGCCCGGTCCAGCCGTCCGCGCCGCGCTGCCCGATCAGCGGGACGAAGGCGGCGGAGATCCGGTTGCCCCTGCCCTTGCGGAAGGTGGTGTAGGCGAGGGCGAGGCCGCCGACCGCGTAGATCGCCCACGGGTGCAGGGTCCAGTGGAAGAGCGAGAACTCCAGTGCCTGCTGGGCGGCGGCGGGGCTCTGCGGTTCCAGGCCGGAGCCGGGCTGCGGGGCCGCGAACAGCTGGAGGGGCTCGCCGACGCCGTAGAACATCAGGCCGATGCCCATGCCCGCGCTGAACATCATGGCCACCCAGGCGAGGGTGGAGAACTCGGGCTTGTCGTCGTCGCGGCCGAGCCGGATCCGGCCGAAGCGGCTGAAGGCGAGCAGTACGGTGAGGGCGAGGAAGACGTCGGCGGCCACCACGAACAGCCAGCCGAAGTTGTGCAGCACCCAGCCGAGCGCGGTGCTGGAGGTCCGGCCGAGGGAGTCCTCGGCGAACACGCCCCAGGCGACCACCGCCAGCACCAGGGCGGCGCTGATGCCGAAGACCGCCCGGTCGGTGGGGAGGGTGGCGGCGGGCTCGCCGGGTTCGTCGGGCTCCGTCGTGCGAGGGGAGGGCTGCGGCGGCTGGCTGCTCATCGGGCGGACCTCTCGACATACTCGGAGCACGGGGGAATCGGGATGTATGTCGCACTATGTCCAGTCGGCGCCGCTTGGGGCCGGGCGGCGCGCCGGAGAGCCGCCGGGGTCGGGACTTGCGACCCGTCAGGCCGCCCGCTCCCCGCCGGCTCGGCCCCGGCCCGCTCCGGTGCGTCAGCCCTCCGCGAACTCCATGACCGCCTCGCCCAGTTGGGGCAGTGCCTCGATCATCGGCGGGTGCCCGTAGGGGAGTTCGACGTGGAGGGCGCCGGGGGGCCCTCGGCGGCGCCGATGGCCGGCCGGTCGGCGTACTCGTCCGGGCTGGGCGCGCGGGGCGGGGGTGTCGGACGGCACGGGTGCTCCTCGGTGTTCGGTGCGGCGGGGCTTGTTCCGGCACCGGGAACACCAGGAGTCCACACCGGTGAGAAGGTCAGCGCCGGGTCCGGATGGAAACCCCTGTCCGCCGCCCAGGTCACGGAACGCGTCGGAGCGCCTACGCTGGGAGAAAGGAGTGCCATCCGGACAGTGCCGTCCGGATGCCGCCGCGCTCCGCCGCCGGGGCGCCCACCCGCCCGCGTTGGCCGCCCCGGTGTGCGCCCCGGGCCGGGCGGCCGCCGAGGAGGTGCCAGGCCCGTGCCCGGAAGCGTCAACCTGCCCGGGATCGTCAAGCCACTGCCTGCCGAGTGGTTCGTCCAGCGCGACACCAACGCCGAGATGCGCTGGGAGGCGCTGCGCGACGCCGACGGCGGGGCCGCCGTCGGCCGGCACGTCCCGGTGGAACGGTTCTTCGTCCGCAACCACACCAGCACCCCGCTGATCGACCCGGTCGCCTGGCGGCTGCGGCTGTTCGGCAGCGGCCTGCGCGGCGCCCCGGGGCCGGAGCGGGCGGTCGAGTTCGGCCTGGCCGACCTGCGGGCGCTGCCCGCCACCCGGATCGACGCGCTGATCGAGTGCGCCGGCAACGGCCGCAGTTTCTTCCACCGCCAGCAGGGCCAGCGCGTCCCCGGCACCCCGTGGACGCTGGGCAGCATCGGCTCGGCGGCCTGGCGGGGCGTCCGGCTGGCCGAGGTGCTGCGCGCCGCCGGGCTGACCGACCGCGCGGTGGACGTGCTGCCCACCGGCCTGGACCCGGACTACGTCGTCGACGGCACCAACTACGGCCCGGTGCGCCGCCCGCTGCCGATCGCCAAGGCACTGGACGACGCGCTGCTCGCGTACGAGATGAACGGGGCGCCGCTGACCCCCGACCACGGCGCGCCGGTACGGCTGGTGGTGCCCGGCTGGGTCGGCATCGCCTCGATCAAGTGGGTCGGCGGCGTCGAGGTGGCCGACCACCCGCTCCACTCGCCCTGGAACACCGAGTTCTACCGGATGTTCGGCCCGGACCATCCACCCGGCGGCGGCCCCGCGCTCACTGCCCAGGTGGTCAAGTCCGCCTTCGAACTGGCCGAGGGCGCACGGCTGGAGGCCGGGCGCGAGCACCGGCTGCACGGGCGCTCGTGGTCCGGCACCGCCCCGGTGCGGCTGGTCGAGGTGAGCACCGACGGCGGCCGGAGCTGGCGGCACGCCGAACTGGACGAGCAGGCGCGCGCCGGCGACTGGACGCGCTGGAGCCTCGACTGGCGGCCCGAGCGGCCCGGCGGCTACGAGCTGCGCGCCCGCGCGACGGACCACCGGGGCGCCACCCAGCCCGAGCGGGCGGCGTTCAACCGCGAGGGCTACCTGTTCGGCGCGGTGGTGGCGCACCCGGTGACGGTCGGCTGAGCCGACCGCTCAGCCGGTGGACTGGACCTCGTACGGGGCCGGGTAGTGGGTCTCGTACGGGGTCAGCACCAGCCGCACCACGTCCTCCAGTCGCCGCCGGGCGTCCCCGAGGGTGGTGCGGCCGGTCACCCAGGCGGTCAGCTCGCCCTGCCAGGCGTGCGCCACGATGTGCCGCACCAGCTCGCTGGCCGCTGTCGGCACCTCGGCCGTCACCGCCTGGAGGGCGGTGCTGTCGGCCCGGGCCATGCCTTGCAGCGCCTCGCTGGCGAAGGGGTCGGTGGAGGCGGCGACGGCCACCCGGAGCCGCGCCAGCTCGGGCTGGCGCTGGTAGGCCCGCATCCCGCCCCGGACGAACCGGACCGCCCGATCGGTGGCCCCCAGCCCGGCGCGCGGCCCCCGCAGCTCGGCCACCAGATCCGCCAGCAGCAGGCGGTGCCACTCGGCGATCGCCGCCGCCAGGAGGTGGTCCTTGGAGGAGAAGTAGCGGTACGCCGTCCCCAGGGCGACTCCGGACCGCTCGCAGACCTGCTTCATCTGCAGCCGCTCGACGCCGATCTCGTTCACCAGGGCGAGCGCGGCCGCGATCAGGCTTTCGCGGCGTTCGAGCTGACGCGGAGACATCGCCTCCACCGGCCGTGGTGACAGGTCAACCTTGGTCACCCGCACCATGATACGGGCCGGGACCGCTCAGGAGTATGACGCCGACCGGCCCCCTTCCGTTCGCCCGGCGGTCACCACGCTCCTCCCGGGGGCGCACCGGGGGCCCCGGGGGCGTTCGTGGTGGCCGCCGCAGCGCCCCGGGAGCTACGGCATCCTCCGGATCAGCGCCTCCTGGACGGCCGAGGCGACCAGCCGGCCGTCCCGGTCGTAGAACTCGCCGAGGGCCAGGCCCCGGCCGTCCGAGGCGGACGGGCTGCGCTGGGCGAAGAGCAGCCACTCGTCGGCCCGGAAGGGCCGGTGGAACCACATCGCGTGGTCCAGCGAGGTCATCAGCAGCCGGGGCGGTTCGGTGCGCTGGAAGAAGTTCGGCTGCTCGTGCAGCCCGGCGGTGGAGGCCAGGGTGAGGTCGGACAGGTAGGCGAGCGCGCAGGTGTGCAGCAGCGGGTCGGTGCCCGGCAGCGGGGTGGCGATGCGCAGCCAGACGAACTGCTGCGGCATCCCCGGGGCGTCCGGGGGCATGCCCGGGGCGTCCGGCGGCACGAAGCGCAGTTCGAGGTCGCGGAAGCCGTCGGTGGCCTTGATCGCGGTGCGCAGCTCCTCGTCCCAGTGCGAGAAGGCGTCCGGCAGGGTCTCCGGGCCGGGCAGCGGGGGCATCTCGCGGTGGCGGTCGCCGGCGGCCGGCTCGGGGAGTTTGAAGGAGGCGGTGAGGTTGAAGATCTCGTTCCGGTCCTGCACCGCCCGGACCCTGCGGGTGGTGTAGGTGAAGCCCTCGCGCAGCCGGTCCACCTGGTACTCGATCGGCCGGGTCGGGTCTCCGGGCAGCAGGAAGTAGCCGTGCAGCGAGTGCACCGCGCGCTTGGCGGCGCAGGTGCGCCCGGCGGCGGCGAGGGCCTGGGCGGCGACGTGCCCGCCGAAGGCGCGCATCGGGGCGCCGGCGTGGCAGTGGCCCCGGAACGTGTTCTCGTCCAGCTGCTCGATCTCCAGCAGTTCGGCGAACGGGGCGGCCGGGGCGGGCTCCCGCTCGGTCGGTCTCTGCTGTTCTGTCAGGTCGGTCACCGGCCCATAGTGGCAGAAGCCAACCGTGCGGTGGTGTGACCTGGGTTACGCACTCCGCCCGTAGAACGTGTTCCAGTCCGACGCCGGCCCGCTGGACGGCGCCGGCGGCCGGAGCCTCGACCCGGCCACCTCGGGGGGCGGGGCCGGGCGGGGCGGGCGGGGGCGGTTCGGGCGGCGGGCGGGGCGTCAGGGCCCAGGGTGGGCGGGATTTCCGATCCGTCCCGTTCGCACCGGAGTGCTCGTGCTGTACGTTCGCCTGATCGTCCCGCCCGACCTGCGCGAGCCGGTGCTCGGCTGCCTGGACGACTCGGTCGGGGTGACCCACGTCGTGGACGGCTGACGGCTGACGGCTGACGGCTGACGGTGGATGGCTGATGGCGAACAGAGTTCAGCGAACAGAGTTCAACTGACAGCTTTCAGCGAACAGATTTCAGAGAACAGAATTTGAAATCTGTTCGCTGCGCCCCGCCACCGGCTCACACGCCTCCGTCCGCCTCGCCACCAGCGGCTCGATGCCCCGCGGGGTCGCCGCGACGGCGCGCCACCACAGTCGCAGGGCCGGGGGGTCGGCGGGTTCGAAGGGCTTGCCGGGGCGGGGCACCGCCAGGTGGGCGCCGAGCGCCTGGGCGGCGATGACCACGCGTTCGGCGGGCTCCTCCCAGGGGTGGATCGCCAGGTTGAAGGTGCACCAGTGGATCGGCAGCAGCAGCTCGCCGCCCAGGTCCAGGTGTGCCCGGACGCCCTCCTCCGGGGTCATGTGCACCTCGGGCCAGAACTCGCTGTACGCGCCGACCTGCATCATCGTCGCGTCGAACGGGCCGAGCCGGCGCCCGATCTCCGCGAAGCCCGGGAAGTAGCCGGTGTCCCCGCTGTGGAAGATCCGGTGCCCGCCGCCCGCGATCACCCAGGACGCCCACAGGAACAGCGCGCTGGTGCGCGGACCGCGGCTGCAGTAGTGCCGGGCGGGCGTGGCGGTCAGGGTCAGCCCGGCGACCTCGGCCGACTCCCACCAGTCCAGTTCGACGATCCGCCGGGCCGGTACCCCCCAGTGCTCCAGGTGCGCCCCGACCCCGAGCGGGACCGCGAACACCGCGCCGCTGCCGATCAGGGCCCGTACGGTGCGCATGTCGAGGTGGTCGTAGTGGTCATGGGAGATCACCACCACGTCCACCGGCCCGAGTTCGGACAGCGGCAGCGGCACCGGGTGCAGCCGCTTGGGCCCGGTCCAGCCGAACGGGGAGCAGCGCTCGCCCCAGACCGGGTCGATCAGGACGCGTCGTCCGCCGATCTCGGCGAGCACGGTGGCGTGCCCGAGCCAGGTGAGCCGTAAGCCGGAGGCGGGCGGGGTGGCGAGGTCGACCGGGAGCAGCCGGTGCACCGGTACGGCGGCGGCCGGTGCCCGGCGGGTCTTGTCCCCGCTGAGCTGGGCGAGGGTGATCTCCAGCGGGCTCCGCTCGTAGACCAGGCGGCGGGTCGGCACGGGATTGCGGAAGGCACCGTCGGCGAACTGGGGCGAGCGGCGGATCCGGGCCAGCCGCTCGCCCCGGGGTTCGGCCCCGAAGGCCTCGGTGCGGACCCGGTGCCAGGCAGCGCGGGGCAGTCCGGCCAGGCCGGGGAGGGCACGGTCCGGGCTGACGCAGCCCCGGGCGAGACCGTCGGCGGCAGTTCCGGCGGGTTCGGCAGTTCCGGCAGTTCCGGCAGGTCCGGCGGGCGGTGGGGCGAACTGTGCGGTCAGACCGGCGATACGGGAGAACCACGAGACGGGGCGGGGCACGGCTCCTCCAGGGACGGTCACGGCTACCGGGCTGGCCGGGGCGCGTACCCCGGGGCGGATGAGGCCACTGGGGTACGACAACCATCTCGTCGGACGTTACTCGCCGTGGGCCGTTCGGACTCGGTGGAGGGCCCGGCACGGTCCAATCGGCGTACCCGGCGCCTGGTGGACCGCCCGCCGCCCCGCCTCGCCATATCCCGCCCGCCGCCCCGCCTGCCGCCCCGCGCACCCGTCCCGGGCGCGCCGCTACGCGTAGAAGCGGGTGATCGCCTCCGCGACGCAGTGCGGCTTGGCGCTCTGCTCGCTGGTGATGGTGAACCGCACCACCGCCTGGACCCCGCCCGGCACCTCGGTGGCGGAGAGGAGCTCGGCGGTGGCCCGGATCGCCGTGCCCACCGGTACCGGGGCCGGGAAGCGGACCTTGTCCGAGCCGTAGTTGAGCGCCATCCGCACGCCCTCGACGCCGTAGCACTCCTTGGCCAGCACCGGGATCATCGACTGGGTCAGGTAGCCGTGCGCGATGGTCGAGCCGAACCGGCTCTCCTTGGCGCGCTCCGGGTCCACGTGGATCCACTGGTGGTCTCCGGTGGCCTCGGCGAAGAGGTCGATGGTCCGCTGGTCGATGGTGTGCCACTCGCTGGTGCCCAGTTCGGTGCCGACGGCGGCGGTCAGCTCGGCGAGGGAGGCGAAGGTCGTCACGGTGCGCTCCTGGAGGGGGACGGGCCCCGGGGAGGGGTCAGGACGCCGGAAGCGTATGCCTACCCGCCGGTACCTGTCAGGACCGGAGTGCGAAATCAGCGGACTGCGACGCGCGGGCTCAGGGCCGCGGCAGCGGCCGCCCGAGCGGGCCCGGCCCCGGCGCGCCCCGGCCGGCCGGGCCCTGCCCGTCAGGGAACAGCCGCCGGCCGCTGACCAGCTCCGGCACCAGCGCGATGAACAGCGGCTCCGGGTCGCCCACCCACGGCCGCAGTCCGGAGCGCAGCGCCCGCCGCACCTGCTCGGGCTCGCTGACCGCGTCGGCCCGCCCGTGCACCAGCACGCTCCACCCGGTGCGGGTGACCGGGTCCAGCAGGTCCGCCTGGAAGGCCACCACCGTGCCGTCAAGCCCGCGCGCGGTGGCACTTCCCCGGCGTACGGCGAGCACCAGCCGCCCGTCCAGGACCTCGAAGGAGACCGGCAGGACGGCGGGCAGCGCGTGCTCGGTGTACACCACGCGCCCGACGGGCACGGTGCTGAGCAGCCGCAGGCACTCGGCCTCGCTCAGGGTCTCCGCACGGTCCTCACGCTCCATGCGTCCGATCGTCCTCGGTCGACGGGTGCGTCGATAGGGCCCATGGTCCCTGAGCGGAGGGGCCGGGAGCCCCGTCGGCGCCCGCCCGGAGCGGTAGCCTGCCCGGCGTCGGGATCGGTGGAGGGGCGGGCGCAGGAGGGGGCGGACGGATGGCCGGCGGGGTCGATCTGGTGGTGATCGGGGCGGACGGCGGGCCCGACCGGGCCTACGGCGGTTCGGCGCACGCTCCGGCGGGCGCCCGGCTGCTGGCCGAGGTGCTGCCCGGGATGTGCTTCGACACCGGCGCCGCGGGCTGCCGGGTGAGCGCGGTGGCGCCGGACGCGGACGCCAACGCGATGCTCACCGCCGTCCGGGACGCCGCCCAGCACCCCGGCCGCTGGCTGGTGGTGTGCCTGGTCGGCCAGTTGGTGGCCGACCCGCGCGGGCGCCGGCTCGCCCTGGTCACCCCCGGCAGTACCCCCGACAACGCCTACCGGCGCGGCCTGGCCTGGGACTGGGTGGTCAGCGCGATGGTGCACGGCGACCAGGAGGAGGCGCTGCTGCTGGTCGACGCGGTGGCCGACCGGGACACCTGGACGGCGCTGGAGCGGGCCGGCGAGGACACCGCGGGCGAGCTGCTCAGCTATTCCAGGGTCCCGCTCTGGGGCCGGATCGGCCGCTACGCCGCGGGCAGCCGGTACGCCCCGGGCAGACGCGGCCGGGACACCGTACTGCCGGGCGAGGAGGGCTCGTTCAGCCGGGCGCTCACCACGGTCCTGCGGCAGGGCGTCCCGGGTGCCCCCGCGGCCGTCGCCCCGGTGGACCTCCAGCCTGCCGTGGCCGGCCTGCTCGACGGGGGCGATCCGTCCGGTAGTTCGGGTGCGCCGGGCGTGCGCCTGCTCGTTCCGCCGCAGGGCGGGCGCCTGTTGATGCGCAATCGGGCCGCAGTTCGGGGCGCATTGGCCGGATTGTCGCTTTCCGAGGAACTGTTGGCCGTTCTGTGGCGGGAAAGTGCCCCGACGGAACCGCCCTCCGCGTAAGGTCAGGGGGCCTGAGGTGTTGCCGTGATGGGGTGGGTTGGCGAAGAATCGATCCCCAGCGGAAACACCGGCGGGACTTCGGAATTCTCCTGGCGGCCGTGGATCACGGATCGGCTCGGTCGCGACGAGGTGGGGCGATGCGGCAGCGCGGAAATGTGTTGCGCCCTGGGGCGGTTGGGACTGGCGGGGCGGTACTGGTGTTACTGCTCGGCGCTTGTGCGAGCGGTGGCGCCGGTGGTTCCGTCGATCGTCTCGGGTCGCCCGCGCCCACGGTCGCGGGAGTGAACCCGTTAACTCCTTCGGGTGGTTCGGCAAACGCCACGATCGCGCCGACCGACGGCCCGGAAGGGGCGATGGGGCGGCTGGCCCTGAGCGCATATCAGGACTGGTGGCGGGCCCAGGCCGAGGCGTACGGGCGTACGGATTCGGACGGATCGGCACTGGAGCAGTACTCCTCCGGGCGGGCGCTTTCGGACGCCCTGGTCGGCCTCCACCAACTCCACGACGCCAAAGTGGTGATGACCGGAGCGCCGCGCAATTCCGCGGTGGTGAAGGCGATTGATCTGAAAGCCGATCCGCAGACCGCCGTGATCGAGGACTGTGTCGATCTCTCGGGCTGGCGCCGGGTCGATCCCGTCACCCGGGCGGCGAAGGATCCGGGTGGGCGGCTGGACCGGTATGTCGCGACGGCTTCGCTGCGCAGGTTCCAAGCACATTGGCTGATCTACGAGTTCACACGGGAGGTGGACCGGACATGCTGAACGCGCGGAAACCGGCCGGACGATTCGCGGCCGTCGCGTCGTTGACGGCCGGGTTGCTGCTGTCCTCGGCGGTGACGGCGACGGCGGACGAACCCCCGAGCGGCGGGGCCGAACAGTGTTTCCCGAACGTGATCTGCGCCCACGCCAATTCCGGTGGAACGACCGCCACCGGGAATCCGGGGGGCGGTGGCGGAGGGTCGTCGGACGGCGGCTCGGACCTGTGCGGCTACCACGGCGTGCAGTGGGCGTGCTACGACCCCCAGTGGGGCTCGTTCGACAGCGGCGAGGGCTGCTACTACCGCGAGTTGGACCAGCAGCCCCCGGCGAGCGACTCGGCCTGGGGCACCAACAAGCCCACCGACGGCTCGATCTACTCGAAGGTCTGCCCGCAGACGGGCGGGGGCCAGGACGGCGCCCAGTTCGTGTTCGTGCCCACCGGGCAGCGGGTGAAGAGCGTGGCGGAGCTCAAGCGGGAGGCGAGGGACAAGGTCCACCTCCCGGTGCCGGTGGGCCGGGTTGCGCCCGGCGGGACGGCGGTGGTCAACGCGCCGGTCTGGCTCTGGGCGGACAACGTGACGCCGCCCAAGCCCGGGTACGCCGCGTCCGGCGGGGTGACCGTCACCGTCACGGCCCGACTGACCGGCACCACCTGGGACTTCGGCGCCGGCGGCACCAAGGACTGCGCGACCGCCGGGACACCGTACGACCCCAAGTACCAGGGCTCCGCATCCCCGGACTGCGGCTACCTGTTCAAGGTCGGCTCGGGCACCACCCGGGGCGGCGTCTTCAGTGCCACGGTGTCGACCCACTGGGTGGCCGACGTGGTCGTCACCGGGCCGAACCCGGAGAAGTACTCGATCCCTCCCATGCAACAGGACAGCGAACCGTTCACGGTCAAGGTCGCCGAGGTGCAGGTCCTCAACTGACCGCGCCACAAAGACCGTTCGGCCACTGACGATCCGGAAAGCGTACGAGGAAGGGCGGAACCCGGTGGAGAACCGTACATTCGCGACGCCGGGGTCCGGCACACCGGCGGGCGCCGCGGTGTCCGTGGCGGTGCCGGAGCAGCAGGAGCAGGGCCGGGGCCGGGCGACGCCGCACACCCCGGGCCGGACCATGCGGGCCCGGCGCCGCCGCCCCGCGGTGCTGGCGATGGCCGTCGCGCTGATCGCGGCCGGCGGGCTGGGCGGCGCCGCCCTCTACAACAGCACCGGCCAGCGGGTCGCGGTGCTGGCACTGGCCCGGGACGTGCCCTGGGGGCAGGTGATCACCGAGGACGACCTGGCGGTCGCCCGGATCGCCGGCGACCCGGCGCTGCACCCGGTCTCCGCTCAGGACCGGGCCAAGGCGGTCGGCATGCGGGCCGCCACCGACCTCAAGCGCGGCGCCATGCTGACCGGGGCGGACCTCGCCCAGGGCCTGACGGTGCAGCCCGGCCAGATCGTCGTCGGCGTCTCGGCCCGGCGTACCCAGCTGCCCGCCAGCCGGCTCCAGCCCGGGGTGCAGATCGTCGTGGTCAACACCCCCGACAACGGCCGGCCCGACTCGCTGGCCGCGACGGTCATCACCGTCGGCCGGGTGGACACCGACGGCAGCCAGGTGATCGATGTGGCGGTCGGCGCGGCGGACGGGCCCCGGCTGGCCCAATGGGTGGCCGGCGGGCGGATCCAGGTGCTGCTCGCGCCGCGGGCCGTCACCCCGGGCGGGTCCTCGACGGCCCCCGCCGGTGCGGCGCCCACCGGTGCGGCGCCCACCGGGACGGCACCCGCCGGTGCAGCACCCAGCGGGGCGCCCTCCGGCGCGGCCGGCGCGCCATCGGCCCCGGCCGGAACGGGTGGCGCCTGATGGCGGTGATCGCGGTGGTCGGCGGCCCGGGCGCGCCCGGGGCGACCACCACCGCCCTGGCATTGCTGCTCGCCTGGCCGCTCCAGCCCGGCCGCCGGATCGTCCTGGTCGAGGCTGACCCGGACGGCGGCGCGGTGCTCGCCGGAGCCCTGGAAGGCCGGGTCGAGGCGGTGTACGGGCTGCGCAACCTGGCCGTCGCCGACCGGCGGGGACTGCTCGCCCAGACCATCTGGGAGCAGCTGATCGACCTCTCGCCCGAGGGCAACGCCGAGCGGCTGCTGCTGCCCGGCCTCACCGACCCCGCCCAGGCGTCCGGCCTCGCCTACACCTGGGAGCCGCTCGCCGAACTGCTGCACGGCATCGAGCAGCAGGGCTACGACGTCATCGTCGACCTCGGCCGCTCCGGCGCCACCGGGACCAGCGCGGTGCTCGCCCGGCGCGCCGACGTGGTGGCGGTGACGGTCCGCAGCACCCTGCGCGGGCTCAGCGCCGCCCGCCCCCGGCTCGCCGCGCTCGGCGAGGACCTCGCCGCCGCCGGCACCGGGACGGACGCGCTCGGACTGCTGCTGGTCGCGGAAGGGCCGTACTCGGGCGCGGAGGTGTCACGCGAGTTCGGTCTGCCGCTGCTCGGGGTGCTGCCGCACGCCCCCCGCACCGCGCGGGTGCTCTCCGACGGCGGGGACACCACCGATCGGCGGTTCATCCGCTCGGAGCTGATGCGCACG
>NZ_MECK01000116.1 GCF_014596465.1 Streptomyces sp. CBMA123
CCCCCCCCCCCCCCCCCCCCCCCCCCCCCCCCCCCCCCCCCCCCCCCCCCCCCCCCCCCCCCCCCCCCCCCCCCCCCCCCCCCCCCCCCCCCCCCCCCCCCCCCCCCCCCCCCCCCCCGCCCCCCCCCCCCCCCCCCCCCCCCCCCCCCCCCCCGGCTGCTGGTCGCCGCCGAGTCGGCCGGCGCCCTGGTGGCCGCCGAGATCGCCCACGACGGCCTGCCCTGGCGCTCCGACGTCCACGACCGGCTGCTCACCGAGCTGCTCGGCCCCCGCCCCACCGTGCCCGGCACCCAGCCCCGGGTGCTCGCCGACCTCGCCGTCGAGCTCCAACGGGCCCTCGGCGCCAAGCCGTTCAACCCCGACTCGCACACCCAGGTGCTGCGGGCCTTCGCCGAGGCCGGCATCCAGCTCGGCTCCACCCGCTCCTGGGAACTCAAGGAGGTCGACCACCCGGCCGCCCGGCTGCTGGTCCGCTACAAGGAGCTGGCCCGGATCCACGTCGCCCACGGCTGGGCCTGGCAGGACGCCTGGGCCCGCGGCGGCCGCTTCCGGCCCGAGTACGTGGTCGGCGGCGTGGTCTCCGGCCGCTGGGCCAGCCGCGGCGGCGGCGCCCTGCAGATCCCGCGCATCCTGCGCCGCGCCGTGGTCGCCGACCCGGGCTGGCTGCTGGTGGTCGCCGACGCCGCCCAGTTGGAGCCGCGGGTGCTCGCCGCGCTCTCCCAGGACACCGGCCTGGCCCGCACCGCGGCCGGCGGCGACCTCTACGAGGCGCTCGCCGCCCAGGCCTTCCAGGGCGACCGCGACAAGGCCAAGCTCGGCCTGCTCGGCGCCATGTACGGGCAGACCAGCGGCGACATCGGCCCCCTGCTGAGCACCCTGCGCCACCGCTACCCCGCCGCGATGGGCTACGTCGAGGCCGCCGCCCGCACCGGCGAGGACGGCGGCGTGGTCGCCTCCCGGCTCGGCCGGGTCTGCCCGCCCGCCTCCGCCGCCTTCCTCGACCTCACCGAGGCCGACACCGCCGGCGAGACCGGCGGCCGCACCGCCCGCGCCCGCGGCCGGTTCACCCGCAACTTCGTCATCCAGGCCAGCGCCGCCGACTGGGCGCTCGCCCTGCTGGCCGCGCTGCGCCGACGGCTGAACGAACTGCCGGTGGCCGTCCCGGCGGACCGCCCGCACCTGGTGTTCTTCCAGCACGACGAGGTGATCGTGCACACCCCGGCCAACCTGGCCGAGGAGGTGGCCGCCGCCGTCGCCGAGGCCGCCGACGAGGCCCGGCGGCTGGTCTTCGGCGACACCCCGGTGCGCTTCCCGCTCAGCACGGCCGTGGTGGACTGCTACGCGGACGCCAAGTAGCCCGGGCCCTACGGCAGCTTGCGGAAGCCGCGCGCCTCCTCGGCCGCCGCGACCACCTCGGCCAGCCCCGCCCCGGCCGAGGCGGTGACGGCGGCGGCCACCGCGCCCTCCACGAACGGCGCGTCCACCAGCCGTACGCCCGGCCTCGGTTCGTCCTCCAGCACGGTCACGGCGGTGAGCACCGAGCTGCCGAGGTCCGGCAGCACCACCACGCCCGCCCCACCGTCCGCCTCCGCGACCGCCGCGGCGATCAACTCGTAGCTGGTGCCCAGCCCGCCGTCCTCCGTCCCGGCCGCGACCACCACCCGCACGCCGTCCGAGGCGAGTTCGCCGAGCAGCTCGCGCAGCCCCTCCGCGAGCCGGGCGCTGTGCGAGACCAGAACAATGCCCACGTGTTCGCTCATGCGCCCGCCTCGCTCCGCTCGCCGGCCGCTTCGCGAGACGCGCACCCTTGGATGATTCTCTCGCTTCGCTCGGTCATGCGGCCGACCTTACGGCCCCATCCCACTGCTCCGGGAGGGTGACCAAAAACGCGCGTGTCGCGCCCCGTGCCGGTACCCCCCGTCCGGCGTAGCGTCGGGTCCGGCAGCGTCCGCGCTGTTGCGTCCGCACCAAGGTCACCCAAGGGAGCGAAGAGCGTTGAAGAAGCTGATCAACACCCCGGAGAGCGTGCTGGAGGACGCCCTGGCCGGGGTCGCCGCCGCCCACCCCGAGCTGACGGTGGACGTCCCCAACCGGGTGATCACCCGGGCCGCCCGCCCGGCCGGCCCCAAGGTCGCGCTGATCTCTGGTGGCGGCTCCGGCCACGAGCCGCTGCACGGTGGCTTCGTCGGCCCCGGCATGCTCGACGCCGCCTGCCCCGGCGAGGTGTTCACCTCCCCCGTCCCGGACCAGATGCTGGCCGCCGCCAAGGCGGTGGAGAACGGCGCCGGGGTGGTCTTCGTGGTGAAGAACTACACCGGCGACGTGATGAACTTCGAACTCGCCGCCGAACTCGCCGCCGAGGAGGGCCTGGAGGTCCGCACCGTCCTGGTCAACGACGACGTCGCGGTCGAGGACTCCACCTGGACGGCCGGCCGCCGGGGCACCGGCGCGACTGTCCTGGTCGAGAAGACGGCCGGCGCGCTGGCCGAGCGCGGCGCCGGCCTGGACGAGGTGGCCGCCCTGGGCGAGCGGGTCAACGCCGCCTCCCGCTCCTTCGCCGTCGCGCTCACCGCGGCCACCGTCCCGGCCGCCGGCAAGCCCGGCTTCGACCTGCCCGAGGACGAGATCGAGGTCGGCGTCGGCATCCACGGCGAGCCCGGCCGCCGCCGCGAGAAGCTCCGCCCGGCCCGCGACCTGGCCGCCGAGGTGGTCGAGACCATCCTCACCGACCACCACCTGACCCCGGGCGACGAGGTGATCGCCCTGCTCAACGGCCTCGGCGCGACCCCGCTGCTGGAGCTGTACGTGGTCTACGGCGAGGTCGCGGCCCGGCTCGCCGAGCACGGCATCACGGTCGCCCGCAGCCTGGTCGGCAACTACGTCACCAGCCTCGACATGGCGGGCTTCTCACTCACCCTCACCAAGGCCGACGCCCAACTGCTGGACCTCTGGGACGCCCCGGTCGACACCCCCGCCCTCAAGCGGGCCTGATGGGAGACGGCATGGACTTCGACAGCACCCTCGCCGAGGCCTGGATCCGCGCGATCGCCGCGGCCGTCGACGAGGAACGGACCCGGCTCACCGAACTGGACTCCGCGATCGGCGACGGCGACCACGGCAGCAACCTCCAGCGCGGCTTCACCGCCGCCCTCGCCGCCCTGGACGGCCTGGAGCCCGCCGGCCCCGGCGCCGTCCTCACCAAGACCGGCACCACCCTCATCTCCAAGGTCGGCGGCGCCTCCGGCCCGCTCTACGGCAAGGCCTTCCGTGCCATCGGCGCCGCCCTGCCCGAGCCCGCCGGCCCAACCGCCGTCGCCGAGGCCCTGGCAGCCGGCCTGGACGCGGTCCGCGCCCTCGGCAAGGCCGAACCCGGCGACAAGACCATCGTGGACGCCTGGACCCCGGCCGTCGCCGCCTTCCGCACCGCGGCCGCCACCGGCGCCACCCTCCCCGAGGCCGCCGCAGCCGCCGCCGAAGCCGCCGACCGGGGCGCCCGCGACACCGTCCCCCTCCAGGCCCGCAAGGGCCGCGCCTCCTACCTCGGCGAACGCAGCATCGGCCACCAGGACCCGGGCGCCACCTCCACCGCCCTCATCTTCCGCACCCTCGCCACCACCACCCGCTGAAGTCCCCACCCCCAATCCCCACCAGGAGCACCCCACCAACCCACCTCCCCTCCCCACCCACCTTCTCCCACCCACCCCCAGCACCCCCACCCACCTCCCCCGCCCACCCACCCCCGCCAACTCACCCAGGCGAGAGGGACGCGCTGCGGGAGGGGGCGGTGGAGGGGGTGGGTGCGGAGAGGGGCGTGACGGGTGATTTTCAGACTGCCAACGGCGCCCAGCCCCCCGCGATGAGGGTCGGCAGTCCGAAAATCACCCAGCCCCCGGAGCGCCCACCCCCGGAACCGCCCCCGGCACCCACCCTCCCGAAAGCCCACCCCCACGAACACACCCCCCGCTACGGTGCCCCCCCTCAGTCCATCCGACTGATCAGCAACAACAACGCGTCATCCCGCAGCTCCCCACCCGTGTGCGCCAGCAGATCCGCGTACACCCGCCCCACCGCCGCCTCCAGCTCCCCCGCCGAGCGCGCAGCTCCCCGCACCAGCGGCCCGACCCGCTCCGCCAGCGGGTAGAACTCCCCGCTCCTGCGGTGCCGGGCCTCGATCACCCCGTCCGTGCAGAGGACCAGCACGTCGTCCGGCCCGAACGGCTGCCCCCAGCTGGCCGGTTCCCCGGTCGCCAGCCGTCCGAGGCCGAGCGGTACCCACGGGTCGGGGGCGTCCAGCACGTGCGCCCGTCCTTCGCCGTCGACCCGGATCGGCGCCACGTGCCCGTACTGGAGCAGTTCCATCTCCCCGGGGGTGCGGAACTCGGCGAACAGCGCGGTGGTGAACTCCCCGTCGGGCACGTGCCGCTCGACGCTGGCCTCGATCCGCGCCGCGACGCCCCGCAGTCCGGATTCGTCGTACGCGGCCTCGCGGAAGGCGCCGAGCACCACCGCCGCGGTCTGGACGGCCGCCAGTCCCTTGCCCCGGACGTCGCCGACCGCGACCCGGGTGCCGTGCGGCGTCTCCAGCACCGAGTACAGGTCCCCGCCGATCCGTGAGGCGTCCGCCGCCGAGACGTACCGTACGGCCAGCCGCAGCGGCCCGACGGCCGGTCCGGGCAGTCGCAGCAGGGCCCGCTGGGCGGCCTCGGCGACGGAGCTGACCGCCGCGAAGGCCGCTGCCCGGCGCATCCGGATCTTGGCCACCCAGGCGGAGAACAGCGTCAACACCAGATAGCTGACCATCGCACCGTAAAGGAAGCGGGCGTCGTTGATGTTGTCGACCTGGTCGTAGTGGCTGAGTCCGAACACGGCGATCAGCCCGACCGCGCAGACCGCGAGCAGTTCGCCGGGTTTGAGGGTGAGCGCGGCGATGGCCGGGACGACGGTCATCAGCGGCGCGAGGTACCGGTCCTTGCCGGAAAGGAGGTCCGCGAGTGCGACCAGCAGGACGGCGAGCAGGGCCGGGGTGGCCCGCCGCCAGAACGGTACGTCCTGGAGGTCGGCGGCCAGCAGGGCGCCGCGCTGCCGGGCCTGCGGCAGTCCGGCGGCGGTGGGGGCCGAGGGTGACTGGGCGCGGCGGGTCGGAAACACATATCGAACATAAGGGACGATCGCGGCGCCGAACCACCCGCCCTCCCCGGTCCGGGCCCGTTTCCGGCCCGGTGGGTCGCGGGCCGCCCCCGCAGCCGTCCCGACCAGCCCCAAATGCCTGATTTGTCATAAAGTTCGACCAAAGCGGCTACTCAGCGGCTACTCAGAGGAGGCCCCGTCCGGTGTCCGGATACCGACCCGCTCCGCGCATCACCACACCCCCCGTCCGGGCGGCCGCCCGGCCCCACCACTGGGTCAAGTTCTTCGCGACCGGCTTACTGCTCTGGGCCTGCACCGTCCTGGTCACCTTCTTCACCGACAACAGCAACCTGGTCCCGACGATCGTGCTGCTCGGCAGCTTCCTCGTCCCGGCCACCGTGGTGATCTGGGCGTTCGAGCGCTACGCGGCCGACCTCGGCGCGGACCGGATCGTCACCTGCTTCGGCATCGGCGGGGTGATCGGCGTCCTGGGCGCCTCGGTACTGGAGTCGTACCTGCTCTCGCCCTCGGTGTGGATGTACGTCGGCGTCGGCCTGATCGAGGAGGCGGTGAAGCTGGCCGCGCTGGTGCTGGTCAGCCGGCGGCTGCGGGTCGTCGGGCTGCGGTACGGGCTGGTGCTGGGCGCCACCGTCGGCGCGGGGTTCGCCGCGTTCGAGAGCGCCGGGTACGCGTTCAACGCCGTGCTGAGCATCCAGGGGCTCTCGCTCGACGACCTGGTGGAGACGGAGATCCTGCGCGGGGTGCTCGCCCCGGTCGGTCACATCCTGTGGACGGCGATCATCGGCGGGGTGCTGTTCCGCGAGCGACGGGGCGGCCGGTTCCGCCTCACCGTCCCGCTGCTGCTGACGTACCTGGGCGTCTCGCTGCTGCACGCACTGTGGGACAGCATGAGCGGCATCGCCGTCTGGCTGGTCGCCCGGACCACCACCAGTGACTTCCAGCGCGCCCTGTTCGACCTGGGCTACATGCCGAACCCGTCCGGCGAGCAGGTCCACCTCTACACGGCGTACGACACCGCGGGGCTGCTGCTGGTCGCGCTGGGCGGGCTGCTCTGGCTGCGGATGCTGATCCGGCGCGAGCCCACCGCGCCGATCCCGGGGCAGTACCCCTCCGCTCCGGCCTGACCGAGGCCGTCGCCTACGATGCGATCCGCCTCCCCCACCTCTCGGGGAATACCCCGCAGGGGTATGGTGTTCGAAGAGCAGGAGAGCCACCACCCGCACCGACCTCCCGGAGGCACCGATGTCCAGCACCACCACCTACACCGTGTCCGGCATGAGCTGCGGCCACTGCGAGAAGGCGATCAGCGAGGAGCTCTCCACCCTGGACGGTGTCACCGACGTCGCCGCCGACGCCCAGGCCGGTACCGTGACGGTCTCCTCCACCGCCCCGCTGGCGGAGGAGACCGTCCGCGCCGCGATCGACGAGGCCGGCTACGAGCTGGTCGGCCGCGCCGCCTGAGCCACCCGGTACGGCGGGGCCGGTGCCGGCCCCCGCCGCACGCCCCCAGCAAGGAGCCGCTCCGCATGACCACCTCCGCCCCCGGTGTCGAGGCACGGGACCGGGTCGAGCTGTCGATCGGCGGGATGACCTGCGCCGCCTGCGCCGCCCGGATCGAGAAGAAGCTCAACCGGATGGACGGCGTCGAGGCCGCGGTCAACTTCGCCACCGAGAAGGCCCGGGTCGACTACGGCCCCGGCGTCACGATCGAGGACCTCATCGCCACCGTCGAGCGGACCGGCTACACCGCCGAAGTCCCGCCGCCCCCGGCCCCCGCCGCCCCCGAACCCGGGGAGCCTGACCCGACCGACCCGACCGACCGGGCCGACCCGCTGCGCGAGCGCCTGCTGATCAGCACCGCGCTCAGCGTCCCGGTGGTACTGCTGTCGATGGTCCCGGCCCTCCAGTTCACCGACTGGCAGTGGCTGGCCTTCGCCCTCACCGGCCCGGTCGTCGTGTACGGCGGCCTGCCCTTCCACCGCGCCGCCTGGACCAACCTCAAGCACGGCGCCGCGAGCATGGACACCCTGGTCTCGCTCGGCACCCTGGCCGCGTTCGGCTGGTCCTGCTGGGCCCTGTTCGGGGGCCACGCCGGCCGGCCCGGGATGCGCCACGACTTCTCGTTCACCGTCGGCGCCACCGACCCGGCCGGCGCGCTCTACCTGGAGACGGCCGCCGCCGTCACCGTGCTGATCCTGCTCGGCCGCCACCTGGAAGCCCGCTCCAGACGCCGGGCCGGCGCCGCCCTGCACGCCCTGCTGGACCTCGGCGCCAAGGACGTCGCGGTGCTCCGGGGCGGCCGGGAGGTCCGCCTGCCGGTGGACCGGCTGACCGTCGGCACGCACTTCGTGGTGCGCCCCGGCGAGAAGGTCGCCACCGACGGCGTGGTGGTCGAGGGCAGCTCCGCAGTGGACGCCTCGATGCTCACCGGCGAGTCCGTCCCGGTCGAGGTCACCGTCGGGGACACCGTCACCGGCGCCACCGTCAACGCGGGCGGCCGGCTGGTGGTCGAGGCGACCCGGGTCGGCGCGGACACCCGGCTGGCCCGGATGACCCGACTGGTGGAGGAGGCCCAGAACGGCAAGGCCGCCGCCCAGCGGCTGGCCGACCGGATCTCCGCGGTCTTCGTCCCCGCCGTCCTGCTGGCCGCCCTCGCCACCCTGGTGGGCTGGCTGCTGGTCACCAGCAGCTCCACCGAGGCGTTCACCGCCGCCGTGGCCGTGCTGATCATCGCCTGCCCGTGCGCCCTCGGCCTGGCGACCCCGACCGCGCTGATGGTCGGCACCGGCCGCGGCGCCCAGCTCGGCATCCTGATCAAGGGCCCCGAGGTGCTGGAGACCACTCGCACGGTGGACACCGTCGTCCTGGACAAGACCGGCACCGTCACCACCGGCCGGATGACCCTGCTCGCCGTGCACACCGTCGAGGGCGTCACCGAGGAGGAGGCGCTGCGCCTGGCCGGGGCCGTCGAGCACGCCTCCGAACACCCGATCGCCCGGGCCGTGGCCTGGGCCGCCGCCGACCGCCTCGGCGGGCTCCCGCCGGCCCAGGGCTTCCGCAGTGTCCCCGGCAGGGGCGTGGAGGGTGTCGTGGACGGCCGTACGGTCGTGGCCGGCCGCGAGGCCCTGCTGGCCGACCGCGCCCAGCACCTGCCGCCCGCGCTGGCCGAGGCCAAGCGCGGGGCCGAGCCGGCCGGGCGCACCGCGATCGCGGTCGGCTGGGACGGGGAGGCCCGGGCCGTGCTGGAGGTCGCGGACGCGGTCAAGCCGACCAGCGCCGAAGCCGTCGCCCGGCTGCGCGCCCTGGGCCTGCGCCCGGTGCTGCTGACCGGCGACAACCGCGCGGTGGCCGCCGCGGTCGCCGCCGAGGTCGGCATCGAGCCGCAGGACGTGATCGCCGAGGTGCTCCCCGAGGACAAGGTGGCGACGGTCAGGCGGCTGCAGTCCGAGGGCAGGGTCGTGGCGATGGTCGGCGACGGCGTCAACGACGCGGCCGCGCTCGCCCAGGCCGACCTCGGCCTGGCGATGGGCACCGGCAGCGACGCCGCGATCGAGGCCGGCGACCTCACCCTGGTCCGCGGCGACCTGCGAGCCGCGGCCGACGCCATCCGGCTCTCCCGCAAGACCCTCGGCACCATCCGGGGCAACCTCTGCTGGGCCTTCGGCTACAACGTGGCGGCGATCCCGCTGGCCGCCGTCGGACTGCTCAACCCGATGATCGCCGGGGCCGCGATGGCCTTCTCCTCGGTCTTCGTGGTCAGCAACAGCCTCCGGCTGCGCCGCTTCCGGCCCGCCTGAGCGGACCAGGCCTGCCCCAACCAGCCCCGAGCGGACCAGACCTGAGCCGACCAGGCCTGAGCGGACAACCCGAGGGGCCCGGACCGACACGGGACGCTGTTGGTGCGTCCGACACCGGTCCCGGCCCCTCGTCATGCCTCAACGCCCCAGCAGCTCCCCGCCGTTGCAGTGCAGGATCTCGCCGGTGATGAACCCGGCCTCGGACGAGGCGAGGAAGTGCACCGCCGCCGCGACCTCGCCGGCCTCGCCGATCCGGCCGAGCAGCGTGCGCGCCGCCCGGCGGGCCACCTCGGCCTCGTCCAGCCTCGGCCCGAAGAACTCGGTGCCGGCCACCGTGCCCGGCGCGACGATGTTGGCGGTGATCCCCGAGGTGCCCAACTGGGCGGCCAGGAAGTGGTTCCAGGCGTGCAGCGAGGCCTTCGCCGCACCGTACGAGCCGGCCCCGCGCAGGGCGGCGATGGAGCTGATGGTGACGACCCGGCCGGAGCCGGGGGTGAGCCGGTCCCGGATCGACTCGGTGAGCAGCACCACGGTCAGCACGTTGCGCTCGAAGTCGCCGCGCCAGCGGGCCAGCAGGGCGTGCGGTCCACCCCCGACCACGGTCTCCCGGCTGCCGGCGTTGTTCACCAGCACGTCGATCCGCTCGGGCAGTTCGCGCAGCGCGGCCTCGACCGCGTCCGGGTCGGCGAGGTCGCACACCAGCGGGGTGACGTTCGGTCCGAGGTCGGCCGCGGCCTTCTCCAGGACCTCACGGCGGCGACCGACGATCACCACGCGCTCACCCGCCTCGGCGAACCGCCGCGCGACTTCGTACCCGATTCCCGTGCCACCGCCGGTGACGACGACGTTCCTGGCCATCTGCGCACTCCCTCCCCAGTTCCGCCGTCGCGCGACGAGGGGGCGCGACGGTCCGTACCGGAATGCCACGATTCCTATCACGCTCGGTTGCCGTGACTGTGGGGAGGGTGACGTCGTGCGCGAGGGAAGGTGTGATATGAGCGCGGTACGAAGTGCCTACGGAGCGTGGCGAGAGGCAGCTCACACCCCCCGGGCGTAACTTCTCGCACCCTGATACGTCTTAGGTTGGTAGTGCGGCAGTTTTTCCGCTGGGCGGGGCGCGGCTAACGGCAACGTGTCCCCGCGCTTCCAGCGGCTGCCGCCGACGGGGCTCCGGCGGGCCCCGGGAACGGTCGTCGAACTCTCGACGGCCTTCGCGCACGGCGCCGGGGTGTGGCGGGTCAGGGACGCTTTGAGCGGCCGTCCCCGGTCGCAGTCGGCCCCGGAGTCGTGCGCCGTACGGTTCCGTCCCCGCGCGCGGGCCCTTCCGGGTCCGGGGTGCGGGGACGCGAAGGGGCCCGGCCGCTCAGCAGCGGCCGGGCCCCTTTCGGTGCGGTGCTCCGTCAACGGTGCTCCGTCAACGGCGCCCCGTCGGCAGTGCTTCGTCAGCGCTGCTCGAGCTCGACGTAGTCACGGATCGCGACGCCGGTGTAGATCTGGCGCGGGCGGCCGATGCGGCTGGTCGGGTCGTTGATCATCTCGTGCCAGTGGGCGATCCAGCCCGGCAGCCGGCCGAGGGCGAACAGCACGGTGAACATGCTGGTCGGGAAGCCCATGGCGCGGTAGATCAGGCCGGTGTAGAAGTCCACGTTCGGGTACAGCTTGCGCGAGATGAAGAAGTCGTCCTTGAGGGCGTGCTCCTCCAGCTTGAGCGCGATCTCCAGCAGCTCGTCGCTCTTGCCGAGCTGGCCGAGGACCTCGTGCGCGAGCAGCTTGACCTGTGCGGCGCGCGGGTCGAAGGCCTTGTACACGCGGTGGCCGAAGCCCATCAGCTTGACGCCGGCTTCCTTGTTCTTCACCTTCGTGATGAACGCGTCGACGTCGCCGCCGTCCTGCTGGATGCTCTCCAGCATCTCCAGGACGGCCTGGTTGGCGCCGCCGTGCAGCGGGCCCCACAGCGCCGAGATGCCCGCCGAGATCGAGGCGAACAGGTTGGCGTGGCTGGAGCCGACCAGGCGCACGGTGGAGGTCGAGCAGTTCTGCTCGTGGTCCGCGTGCAGGATGAGCAGCTTGTCCAGCGCGTTGACGATGACCGGGTTGAGCTCGTAGTCCTCGGCGGGGACGGCGAAGGTCATCCGCAGCAGGTTCTCGACGTAGCTCAGGTCGTTGCGCGGGTAGACGAAGGGCTGGCCCGTCGACTTCTTGTACGCGTACGCGGCGATCGTCGGCAGCTTGGCCAGCAGGCGGACGGTCGACAGGTGGCGCTGGTCCGCGTCGAACGGGTTGTGGCTCTCCGGGTAGAAGGTGGAGAGCGCGCCGACCACCGAGGACAGCATCGCCATCGGGTGGGCGTCCCGCGGGAAGCCCTGGAAGAAGCGCTTGACGTCCTCGTGCAGCAGCGTGTGCTGGGTGATCTCGCGGCTGAACTCCGCCAGCTGGTCCGCGTTGGGCAGCTCGCCGTTGATCAGGAGGTACGCGGTCTCGACGAAGCCGCCCTGTGATGCGAGCTGCTCGATCGGGTAGCCGCGGTACCGCAGGATGCCGTTGTCGCCGTCCACGAAGGTGATCGCGGACTTGTACGCGGCGGTGTTACCGAAGCCGTTGTCCAGGGTGACCAGGCCGGTCTGCGGGAGCAGCTTCGAGATGTCGAAGCCGGAGTTGCCCGCAGTGCTCTCGACGACGGGGTACTCGTACTCGCCGTCCTGGTACCGCAGTACTACCGAGTTGTCGCTCACGTCTTCCTCACCGACGAAATGAATCCTCTTCCAAGGTGCCCTGACTGTCTCCACGATCCCCCATCCGGGGGACAGTCGCGCACCCGGGGTGGCCCGGAAGGGCCCGCCCCTACAAAACCTGCTGCCGCAGCCGGTACGAACCGGACAAGATCGGCACCACTCTAGGCTCTGCCGTAAATCTCTTCACGTCAAGAGAACATTAGAGGCAACCATCCTGTTGGATAATCATCCAGAAGCAAGTCGATGATCGAGCGCGGCGTGCCGCCGACCTGCACTGACGGCCCTCACGGCCTGCGCGATCGCCTTCCGTGACCCGACCAGCACCACGAGTTTCCTCGCCCTGGTCACAGCGGTGTAGAGCAGATTTCGCTGGAGCATCGTCCAAGCGGACATAGTGACCGGAATCACCACCACCGGGTACTCACTGCCCTGCGAGCGGTGGATCGTGACCGCGTACGCGTGGGACAGCTCGTCCAGTTCGTCGAAGTCGTACGACACCTCCTCGTCCTCGTCGGTCAGCACCGTCAGCCGCTGGTCGTCCACGCTGAGGGCGGTCACCACTCCCACTGTGCCGTTGAAGACCCCGTTCCGCCCCTTGTCGTAGTTGTTGCGGATCTGGGTGACCTTGTCCCCCACCCGGAAGGTCCGCCCGCCGAAGCGCCGCTCCGCCAGCCCCTCCCGGGCCGGGGTCACCGCCCCCTGCAGCAGCGTGTTCAGGTTCCCCGCCCCGGCCGGGCCCCGGTGCATCGGTGCCAGCACCTGCACGTCCCGGCGCGGGTCGAAGCCGAACTTCTGCGGGATCCGGCGCGCCACCACATCCACCGTCAGACCGGCCGCCAGCTCCGTGTCCTCCTCCACGAACAGGAAGAAGTCCGTCAGACCCTCCGTCAGCGGCGGCTTCCCCTCGTTGATCCGGTGCGCGTTGGTCACCACGCCCGACTGCTGCGCCTGCCGGAAGATCCGGGTCAGCCGCACCGAGGGGATCGGCCCGTCCTGCGCCAGCAGGTCCCGCAGCACCTCGCCGGCCCCGACCGAGGGCAACTGGTCCACGTCCCCCACGAACAGCAGGTGCGCGCCCGGCGGCACCGCCTTGACCAGCTTGTTGGCCAGGATCAGGTCCAGCATCGAGGCCTCGTCCACCACCACCAGGTCGGCGTCCAACGGCCGGTCCCGGTCGTACGCGGCGTCGCCGCCCGGCTTCAGCTCCAGCAGCCGGTGCACCGTGGAGGCCTCCGCCCCGGTCAGCTCCGCCAGCCGCTTCGCCGCCCGCCCGGTCGGCGCCGCCAGCACCACCTTCGCCCGCTTGGCCAGCGCCATCGTCACGATCGACTTCACCGTGAACGACTTGCCGCAGCCCGGACCACCCGTCAGCACCGCGACCTTCTCGGTCAGCGCCAGCCGCACCGACTGCTCCTGCTCCGGCGCCAGCTCCGCCCCGGTCCGCTTCGCCAGCCACTCCAGCGCCACCGGCCAGTCCACCCCGGCCGACCACGGCAACCGGTCGGAGTCCGAACGCAGCAGCCGCAGCAGTTGGTTGGCCAACGAGATCTCCGCCCGGTGGAACGGCACCAGGTACACCGCGGTGATCGGCTCGCCCGCCTCCCCCGGCACCGTCTCCCGCACCACCCCCTCGGCCGCGACCAGCTCCGCCAGGCAGTCGATCACCAGCCCGACGTCCACCTGCAGCAGCTTCACGCCGTCCGCGATCAGCCGCTCCTCCGGCAGGTAGCAGTGGCCCTGGTCGCTGCTCTGCGAGAGCGCGTACTGCAGCCCGGCCTTCACCCGCTCCGGGCTGTCGTGCGGGATGCCCACCGCCTGGGCGATCCGGTCCGCCGTCAGGAAGCCGATGCCCCACACGTCCGCGGCCAGCTTGTACGGCTCGTTCCGCACCACCCCGATCGAGGCGTCGCCGTACTGCTTGTAGATCCGCACCGCCAACGAGGTCGACACCCCGACCCCCTGCAGGAAGACCATCACCTCCTTGATGGCCTTCTGCTCCTCCCAGGCCGCGGCGATCTTCTTGGTGCGCTTCGGCCCCAGCCCCGGCACCTCGATCAGCCGGCCCGGCTCGTTCTCGATCACCTCCAGGGTGTCCACCCCGAAGCGCTCCACGATCCGCTCCGCGAACCGCGGCCCGATCCCCTTGATCAGCCCCGAACCCAGGTATCGCTGGATGCCCTGGATCGTCGCGGGCAGCACCGTCGTGTAGTTCTCCACCGTGAACTGCCGCCCGTACTGCGGGTGCGACCCCCACCGCCCGTGCAGTCGCAGCGACTCCCCGACCTGCGCCCCCAGCAGCGCGCCCACCACCGTCAGCAGGTCGTTCGCGCCCCGGCCGGTGTCCACCCGGGCCACCGTGTAACCGGTCTCCTCGTTGGCGTAGGTGATCCGCTCCAGCACGCCCTCGACCTGCGCGAGCTGGCGCACCGCCTGCTCAGCCTGCCGCCCCGACTGCGCCGCCTTGCCCATCGGAGCCCCCTTCGACCGGTACGGGTGGACCATTCCGTCACGCACCGTACCGCCCGGCGGGGACAAGCCCCGACCGCCTGCGGACCCGCCGTGCACCACCCCCACCGAGGTGCCAGGCTGGAGGGTCCAGGGGGCCGTCGACCGCGCCCGTAGGGGACCGTCCGAGGAGCAGTGCCGCCATGCTCAACACCGACTTCCGCCCCGGATCCCCGGACTGGCTCGACCTGAGCAGCCCCGACACCCGGGCCTCCGTCGACTTCTACGCCGCCCTGTTCGGCTGGACCTTCGACTCGGCCGGCCCCGAAGCCGGCGGCTACGGCTTCTTCCAGCTCGACGGCCGCACCGTCGCGGCACTCGGCCCGCTCGCCGAGGACGGCACCCCGCCCGGCTGGACCGTGTACTTCGCCACCGACGACGCCGACCGCACCACCGACCTCGTCCTCGAGGCCGGCGGCCGGGTGCGGTTCGCCCCCTTCGACATCTTCACCTCGGGCCGGATGGCCGGCTACACCGACCCGACCGGCGCCGACTTCGCCGTCTGGCAGCCGCACGACACCCGCGGCCTGGACCTGGTCAACGAGCAGATCAGCCTCTGCTGGACGGAGTGCCACAGCATCGACGCCGAGCGGGCCAAGAGCTTCTACCGCACGGTCTTCGGCTGGCAGGAACAGGATGTCCCGCTCGGCGAGGTCCTCTACACCGTGCTCACCCCGGCCGGCGGCGGCACCGACGACGCCCACGGCGGCATCGTGCAGCTCGGCCCGGAACAGACCGCGCGCGGCACCAGCTCGCACTGGCTCCCCTACTTCGAGGTCCCCAACGTCGACGCCGGCCTCGCCATCGCCGGCCGGCTCGGCGCGGAGGTGCGGATCCCGGCGATGGACGTGCACGGCGTCGGCCGCCTCGCCCAGCTCCAGGACCCGCACGGAGCCGTCTTCGCCGTCATCACCAGCACCCCGGCCGGGGAGTGACCCGGCATCGGCCCAGAGGGGCCGTAGAAGGGCGCTACGGGCGTAGACAAGGGCCCTTCGGCCCGGGCAGGGAGATCCCTATCCTCTGACCATGACTGAAACGGCTGTTCTGACGATCCGAAGGGCCATCGAGGCCGACCTGCCGGCGATCGTCGCCATGCTCGCCGACGACCTGCTCGGCGCCACCCGCGAAACCCCCGACGACCTCACCCCGTACCGCACCGCCTTCGCCCGCATCGACGGCGACCCCCAGCAGCACCTGGTCGTCGCCGTACGCGCCGGCCGCATCGTCGGCACCCTGCAACTCACCCTCATCCCGGGCCTGTCCCGGGCGGGCTCCACCCGCGCGATCATCGAAGGCGTCCGCGTCCACAGCGAAGAACGCGGCAGCGGGCTCGGCACCGAACTGATCCAGTGGGCCGTCGACCGCGCCCGCGAACTCGGTGTCGACCTCATCCAGCTCACCTCGGACGCGTCCCGCACGGACGCGCACCGCTTCTACGAGCGGCTCGGCTTCGTGGCCTCGCACCTCGGATTCAAGCTGAAGCCCTGAAGCCCTCATGAAGCCCCGCTGAACCCCGGAAAACGCGAAAAGGCCCACCCGAAAACCCGGGTGGGCCTTTTCTGAAGAATTGTTCGGCGGCGTCCTACTCTCCCACAGGGTCCCCCCTGCAGTACCATCGGCGCTGTGAGGCTTAGCTTCCGGGTTCGGAATGTAACCGGGCGTTTCCCT